>DAIDIQ010000094.1 GCA_027459285.1 Acetobacteraceae bacterium | reverse complement strand
CCTGGACCGGGCCTGGGGGGGCGGCTATATCGGGGCCATGAATCTGGGCACACGCTTGTTTACCCTGCTGCGCGGGCGCGAGGTTGGCAGCGATTCGGCTGGTAACCGGTATTTCGAGGAGAAGCGGGCGGTACCGGGGCGGCGGGTGCGGCGCTGGGTGCGCTATGCCGGCGTGAACGAGGCGACGCGGATTCCGCCGGAATGGTATGGCTGGATGCATTATACGCTGGATGCGCCGCTGCCGGAGGGCAATCGCCGGCCCTGGCAGAAGCCGCATCTGCCGAATGTGAGCGGCACGGCGGCGGCGTATCGGCCGCCCGGGCATGATTATTCGGGCGGGAGACGCGCGGTCTCGGGCAGTGATTATCAGGCCTGGACGCCGGAAGACTGATGGCAGCGCGCAGTTTCGTGGAAGTGGCGACCGGCGCCGTGGTGATCGCGCTGGCGGGCCTGTTTCTGGCCTATGCGGTGGTGCACACCGGTGTTGCGACCGGCGGTTACACGCTGAGCGCGCGCTTCAATGACATAACGGGGTTGGGCCTGGGTGCCGATGTGCGCATTGGCGGGGTGAAGGTGGGCAGCGTGACCAGCGAGGCGCTGGACCCGAGCACCTATCAGGCGGTGGTGACGTTCACGGTCGCGAATGACGTGAAGGTGCCGAAGGATAGCAGCGCGGTGGTGGCGACCGAGGGGTTGCTTGGGGGCAATTATCTCGAGGTGCAGCCGGGTGGCGACACGGCGAGCCTGCCGCCGGGCGGGCGGATCATGGCGACGCAAAGCGCCATCAATCTGCAATCGCTGCTGGGCAAGTTCATTTTCAATGGCGCCTCCGGCGGCAAATCGGCGGCGCCGAAGCCGGGTGGTGGGCTTTCGCCCTGAGCGCGATGGCCTTACCCATGCCCACGGTATGGCCTGGCCAGGATGGCGCGCCGGTCGCGTGCCGCGAGAAGCTGACGGTGCTGGCGGAGAACCATGCCGAATTGGCGAGCGTGCTGCGCGACGTGTTCGAGGACGCGATGCTGATGGGCGTGGACGAGACGTTTTTTCGGGAATTGCTGCACGCGGCGGTGGATGGGCTGGTGAGCCCGCGCAAGAGCGCGCCATGAGGGCATGGCTGGTTCTGGCCGGGCTGGCGCTGGCCGCCCCCCGCGCCTTTGCCCAGGCGCCGACGCCGCTTCTGCCGCCGCCATTGCCGCCGAACGCGGCGCCGCCGCCGGTGGAGGCGCCGGCCTCTCCGGTGCCGGGGGCGGCGCCGGCGATCACGCCACCACCCTCGGCGCCGGCCGGCGCGGGCGCGGGCACGGCGGCAGCGGGCCCATCAGCGGCGGGCGCGCCGCCGGCGGGGGTGGCGCCGAACGGCAGCGCGCCGGGCACGCCGGGGGTTTCCGCCTCGGGCCACCCGTTGCCGCCGCCGACACCGGCGCCGCCGGCCCTGACCTGGCAGGCGGGGCACATGGCGCATGTGCAGGTGCTGGACAAGGTGAACGGGCAGGCGACGCTGCTGGCCATCGGGGTGGGCGATACCGGGCATTATCGCACGCTGAGCCTGACCGTGCGCGCCTGCTATGCCCGCCCGCCAGACCAGGCGCCCGACGCGACCGCGCTGATCGTGGCGCGGCGCACGGGGGCGGCGACGCCGATTTTTGCCGGCTGGCTGCTGGCGGCGGAGCCGACCGCATCCATGGTATCAGACCCGGTTTATGATTTGCGGGTGACGGCCTGCACATGAGGGGTGCCGGATGGCGGGACTGATGGGTCGGGGGCTGGGGCAGACGCGGCCCGAGGTTGCGGCGGTGGCGCTGGGTGTGGTGGCGCTGGTGGTGGCGCACGCGGCGCAACTGGCGGGCAATGTGCCGTGCGCCTTGTGCTATCTGGAGCGCTGGCCGTATCGGGTCGCGGTGCTGTTGGGGGTGTTGGCCTGGGCGCTGCCGGGGGTGCGCTTCTGGGTGCGGCCGCTGCTGGTGGTGGCGCTGGCGGCGGGGGCGGCGATCGCGTTCGTGCATGTGGGCGTGGAGTTTGGCTGGTGGAAAAGCCCGCTGCCGGAATGCGCGGCACCCATTTTGAACCCGCATTCGGTGCATGACCTGCTGGCCTCGATGCCGGCGCGGCCATCCAAGCCGTGCGACGACCCGACCGACCTGATACCGGGCTTGCCGGTGTCGATGGCGCAGATGAACCTGATGTATGCCCTTTTCGGGACCGGTTTGATCGCCATGTCGATGCGCGGAGGCAAGCCCGCATGACCGAACCGCAATTTCCCGCCCCGCCTGGCGCCGACAGGCGCGTCGCCGCGATGATCCGCGTCGATCATGCCGGCGAATATGGCGCGACGCGCATTTATGCCGGCCAACTGGCGGTGCTGGGTCGGGGCGCGCAGGCGCCGCTGCTGCGCCACATGCTGGCGCAGGAACAGGCGCATCTGGCGACGTTTTCCGCCCTGGTGGCCGAGCGCGGCGTGCGCCCGACCGCGCTGCTGCCGTTCTGGCATGTGGCCGGCTATGTGCTGGGCGCGGCGACCGCCGCCATGGGCACCAAGGCCGCCATGGCCTGCACCGTGGCGGTGGAGGAGGCGATCGACG
>DAIDIQ010000073.1 GCA_027459285.1 Acetobacteraceae bacterium | reverse complement strand
CCGCGCCTAACCCCCCACGCAACCGCCCCGCCCCCACGAAATTCCGGCTTTTTTCCGCAAGCGCCGACTCACGCCCGAATCGTTCCGAAATCGCAACAAAGCCAGCCGCATCATCCCGAACGACGCCCCCCCCATTTTCCCCTAAGTCGCAAACGTTTTTTGCGCGACTTTTTTTCAAAAAAGTCGCCGCTTACCCAACCCGGCCAGCCCGCTTATGCCGCTTGTTCCACCAAGGGCCGGCTGAGGTAGCGCACGAAATCCTTCGGCACGATCTGCCAGAATTGTGGCAAAGCGTGGTGCCATTCATGGAGCAGGGAGGCTGCGTGGCGGCTTTTGGTTTCCTGGGCGTGGCGTTGAATGAGGGCGTGCAGTCTCTGTTCCCAATAGGCTGAGCCGATGCGTTGCCAGCATAGCGTGTCGGTGTTGAGGCGGCGTTCGAACTCGCCGGACTGGTCGAGCACGAAGGCCATGCCGCCGGTGAAGCCGGCGCCGAAATTATCGCCCACCTCGCCGAGCACGACCACCGTGCCGCCGGTCATGTATTCGCAGCCATTGCTGCCGCAGCCTTCCACGACCGCCGTCGCGCCGGAATTGCGCACCGCGAACCGTTCCCCCGCCTGGCCCGCGGCAAACAGGCTGCCGGCGGTTGCGCCATAGAGGCAGGTATTACCGATGATGGTATTATGCCGGGCATCGAGCGGCGAATCGAGTGGCGGGCGGATGATCAGGGTCGCGCCCGACAGGCCCTTGCCGACATAATCGTTGCAATCGCCGATCACCTCGATTTTCACCCCCTGCACCGCGAAGGCGCCGAGCGATTGGCCGGCCGTGCCGATCAGGCACAGGCTGACATGGTCGGGCGCCAGACCGCGCATGCCGAAGCGACGGGTGATTTCCCCGGAAAGCCGGGTGCCGATGGCGCGCTGGGTGTTGGCAACCGTATAGTGCAGCTGCATCTTCTCCCCACGGGAGAAAAGCGGCGCCGCGTCGCGCAGAATGCGGGCATCGAGCGTATCCGGCACCTCGTTGCGGCCGTCGCGGGTGCAGAAGCGGGCATAGGGGCCGGGGTCGGCCTGCACCAGCAGCGGGTTGAGATCGAGATCGTCGAGATAATCGGCGCCGCGGCTGACCTGGCGCAGCATATCGGTGCGGCCGATGATCTCCTCGACCGAGCGCACGCCGAGGGAGGCGAGAATATGGCGCACCTCCTCGGCGATGAAGGTGAAAAGGGCGATGACTTTCTCCGGCGTGCCGGTGAATTTCTCCCGCAGCGCCGCGTCCTGGGTGCAAACGCCCACCGGGCAGGTGTTGGAATGGCATTGCCGCACCATGATGCAGCCCATGGCGATCAGGCTCGCGGTGCCGATGCCGAATTCCTCGGCACCCAGCATGGCGGCAATCACCACATCGCGCCCGGTCTTGATGCCGCCATCGGTGCGCAGCCGCACGCGGTGGCGCAGCCGGTTGAGCATCAGCACCTGATGCGCCTCGGACAGGCCCATCTCCCACGGCAGCCCGGCATATTTGACCGAGGTTTGCGGGCTGGCCCCGGTGCCGCCCGCGTGCCCCGAGATGAGAATGGAATCGGCCCGCGCCTTGGCCACTCCGGCGGCAATGGCGCCGATGCCGGAGCGTGCCACCAGCTTGACGCAGACGGTGGCGGTCGGGTTGATCTGCTTGAGGTCGTAGATGAGCTGGGCCAGATCCTCGATCGAATAGATATCGTGGTGCGGCGGCGGGCTGATCAGCGTCACCCCCTCGGTCGAATGGCGCAGCTTCGCGATCAGCGCGGTCACCTTGAATCCCGGCAACTGCCCGCCCTCGCCCGGCTTGGCGCCCTGGGCCATTTTTATTTCTATCTCACGGCAATTATTGAGATACTCGGCGGTGACACCGAACCGGCCCGAGGCGATCTGCTTGATCGCCGAGGACGCATTGTCGCCGTTCGGGCGCGGCGCGGCGCGCTCGGGGTCCTCGCCGCCCTCCCCGGAATCGGACCGGGCGCCGATGCGGTTCATGGCGATGGACAATGTCTCGTGCGCCTCGGGGCTGAGCGCGCCGAGCGATATGCCGGGTGCAAGCAGGCGCTTGCGGATTTCGGTGACGCTTTCGACGTCCTCGACGCTGATCGCGGTGCGGCCGCGCATGCGGAAATCCAGCAGATCACGCAAGGCGACGGGCGGTTGGCGGCGCACCGCCTCGGCATATTTGCGATAGGCGGCATAGCTGTCGGTGGTGCAGGCGTGCTGCAACAGATGAATCAACGAGCCGTCGAAGGCGTGGGTTTCCCCACCCCGACGGAATTTATAGATACCCCCCACCGGCAGCATCGGCTGGTCCTCGCCGAAGGCGGCCTGATGGCGCGCGAGCAGCTTGCGGGCGATGCCGGCGAGGCCGATGCCGGAGATGCGCGACTGCATGCCCGGAAAGAATTCACCCACCAGGGCGCGCGACAGCCCGATCGCCTCGAAACAATAGCCGCCGCGATAGGAGGAGATCACGCTGATGCCCATTTTCGACATCACTTTCAGCAGGCCCTTGTCGATGGCGCGGCGATAGCGGCGCACCGCCTCCTTCACGGTGATGGTGCCGAACAGGCCGCGCGCCTGCCGCTCGGCGATCGCCTCCTGGGCGAGATAGGCATTGACCGTGGTGGCGCCGATGCCGATGAGCACCGCGAAATAATGTGTGTCGAGACATTCGGCCGAGCGCACATTGAGGCTGGTGAAGGTGCGCAAGGACGACCGCACCAGATGCGTGTGCACGCCGCCGGCGGCGAGGATCATGGGAATGGCGACGCGTTCGGCCGATTGCGCCTCATCGGTCAGGATCACGTGGGTGCAGCCGGCGCGCACGCCATCCTCGGCCTCGCGGCGGATACGCTCGAGCGCGTTGCGCAGCCCGGATTCTCCCTCGGCGAGGGGAAATGTGCAATCGACCACGCAGGCCGACTGACCCATATAGGCGCGCATGGCGGCGAATTCCGCATTCGAGAGCACCGGGCTTTCGAGCTGCAGCAGATCGCACTGGCTTGCATCCTCGGAGAGGATGTTGCCGAGATTGCCGAGCCGGGTGCGCAACGACATCACACGGGTCTCGCGCAGGCTGTCGATCGGCGGGTTGGTGACCTGGCTGAACATCTGGCGGAAATAATGATGCAGGCCGCGATAGGTGCCGGAAAGCACGGCGATGGGTGTATCATCGCCCATGCTGCCGGTGGCTTCCTGGGCGGCATCGACCATGGGATGCAGGATGGTCTCCAGATCCTCGAGGGTGATGCCGTGCGCCATCTGCCGCCGGCGCAGGGCCTCGGCGTCGAGGCATGCGGGCTCTGGCGCGTCGGTGCGGACGATCGCGTCAATTTCCCGGATATGGCGTGTCCATTGGTGAAATGGCTGGCGGGCGGCCAGCAGGTCACGCAATTCGGGGTCCGTGTAGAAATGCCCGGCATCGAGATCGACGCCGATGGTCTGGCCGGGGCCGACTCGGCCTTTTTCGAGCACGTTATCGTCCTCGATGCGAACCATGCCGGCCTCCGAGCCGACGATCAGCAGATTATCCCGCGTCAGCGTATAACGCAGCGGCCGCAACCCGTTGCGGTCGAGCCCCGCGATCACCCAGCGCCCGTCGGTGGCGGCAATCGCCGCCGGCCCGTCCCACGGCTCCATCACCACGCTGCAATAAAGAAACAGGTCGCGATGCGCGGCATCCATGTCGGCGTGGGCGACGGTGCTGGCCGGCATCATCAATGTCTTGGCCATCGGCGCGTCACGCCCGGCGCGCAGCAGCAACTCGAACACGTTATCGAGGCTCGCGGTATCGGAATTGCCCATCTGCACGACGGGCTTGATATCCTCGATGAACGGGTCGAGCGACTCGGTCGCGAGCCGGGTCTCGTGGCTTTTCATCCAGTTGATATTGCCCTGGATGGTGTTGATTTCCCCGTTATGGGCAAGCGCGCGGAACGGCTGGGCGAGGCGCCAGGTGGGGAAGGTGTTGGTGGAATAACGTTGATGATAGATGGCGAAGCGCGAGACGAAGCGCGGGTCGAGCAGGTCGGGGTAGAAATCGGTCAGGCTTTCGGCGAGGAACATGCCCTTGTAGATGATCGAGCGGGCCGAGAGTGAGCAGAAATAGAGGTCGGGCACCTGGGCGGCGAGGGCCGCGTGTTCGATGCGGCGGCGAATGACATAGAGGTCGCGC
>DAIDIQ010000068.1 GCA_027459285.1 Acetobacteraceae bacterium | reverse complement strand
GGGGGTGGCGCGGGCCGGGGCCGGCCGCCCGGCCTGTGCCGGGTCGGGCCGGTCGCCCGGCCGCCGGCGCCGCCGCCGGGCAAAGAATGTCTGCAGCAGCGCGTTGCGCAACTCGGCGGCCAAAATCCGGTCTTCCACCCGTGCCGCCGCCTCGCGCAGCCGATGATGCAGCGCGGCCTTTGCCTCTGGCCCGTCGCCGGGTGTCGCCGCCGCGAGGGTTGCATATAACGCATCGGCAAAACTCATCGCCGTGTCGATTATGCCGCGCATGGCGCCCGCACCCTGGCGGCGGATCAGGCTGTCCGGGTCCTCGTTGGCCGGCAGGCTGACCACCCGCAACGACCGGTCGGGGCGCAACAGCGGCAAGGCCAGCATGATGGCGCGGGCGGCGGCGCGGCCGCCCGCCTTGTCACCATCGAAACACAGAATTGGCGCGCCATTCAGTGACCAGAGTGTTTCCAACTGCGCCGGAGTGAGCGCGGTGCCCAGCGGCGCCACCGCGCCGGGAAAGCCCGCTTCGTGCAAGCAGATCACGTCCAGATAGCCTTCGACCACCAGCAGATCGGCCTGCCCGGGCATTGCCGCCCGGGCACGGTGCTGGCCGAACAGGGCATGGCGCTTGCGAAAAATCTCGGTCTCCGGCCCGTTCAGATATTTCGGCTGCGCATCCCCCAAGGCGCGGGCGCCGAAGCTGATGAGGCGGCCGCGCGGATCATGGATGGGAAAGGTGACGCGGTCGTGGAAGAATGGGCGCGGCGGCCCGTTTTCCGGCGCCACCATCAGCCCGGCATCGATGGCGGCCGGCATTTCGATGCCCTGTTTCTGCAGCGCCGCCGGCAGGGCCGCCCGATCGGCCGGGGCGAAGCCGAGACCCCAGGCATCGATCGTCGCCTCGCTCAGGCCACGGCCACGCAGATAGGCAAGGCCCCTGGCACCCTCCGGCGCGCGCAAGCTCGCGGTAAACAGGGACTGCGCCACCGCCAGCACATCGTATAAGTCGCGGCGCCGCGCCTCGGCCTTCGCCGCCTCGGGGCTTGGCGCGGGCACGCTGAGCCCGGCCTCGCTGGCCAGGCGCTGCACCGCCTCGGGGAAGCTCGTGCCTTCGGATTGCATGACGAAGCTGATCGCATCGCCATGCGCGCCGCAGCCGAAGCAGTGGAAATGGTCGTCATAGACATAGAAGGACGGCGTCTTTTCACCGTGGAACGGGCAGCACCCCTTATATTGCCGGCCGGACCGGGCCAGCCGCACCCGCCGGCCGATCAGCGCCGGCAGGGGGGTGCGAACCCGCAATTCCTCCAGAAAATCGGCCGGCAGGGACATCAGGCGGTCAACCGCGCGCGCAACAGACGGTTTGCCAGCCCGAGGTCGAGTGCCGCGCCGTGGCTCGCTTTCAATGCCGCCATCACGCGCCCCATATCCTTGGGGCCGGTCGCGCTGGTGGCGGCCATGGCGGCATCAAGCGCGGCCATTGTCGCCGCCTCGTCCATCTGCCGGGGCAGAAACCCCTCGATGACGGCGATTTCCGCCTGTTCCTTGGCCACCAGCTCCGGCCGGTTGCCTTGCTCGTACAGCACAATCGAGTCCCGCCGCGACTTCACCATGCCGCGCAGCGCCGCCAGCACCTCCTCATCCGGCACGCGCTCGATGCCGCGCGGGCGGGCAGCGATATCGGCATCCTTGACCCGGGCCAGTATCATCCGCAGCGTCGAGACACGGGCGGAATCGCCCGCCTTCATGGCAAGCTTCAACGCGTCCGTGAACGCCGTACGCAAATCGCTCAACATACCCTCCGAAAAAAAAGCCCCTCTATATAAAGGCGCGTGCCGCGTTCTGTCTGCCGCCGGCATGGCCCGACGCGGAATGGCGTTGAACTGGGAAGAAACTTCCCATAGACCCACGCTATGCCAAGCGTGAGTGAGATCATCTCCCAATTGGGTGGGGCGGAGGCGGCGGCGCGCAGCCTTGGTGTCGGCACCGAGGCGGTGCGCAAATGGCGACAGAGCGGCGCCATTCCGTCCCGGCACTGGCCGGCCATCGTCACCATGACCGGCCTCGCCTTGAACGATGTGCCGGGCGCCACCCTGCCGGACCCGGCGCCGGACGCGGATGCCCCGCCCGAGGGGGCGACGGCGGCGCTGGTGCTGGCGGATGGCAGCGTGGTCTGGGGCGAGGGGTTTGGCGCGTATAGCGCCGGCGCGGTGGGCGAGGTGTGCTTCAACACCGGCATGACCGGCTACCAGGAAACCCTGACCGATCCCTCCTATGCCGGACAGATCATCACCTTCACCTTTCCGCATATCGGCAATGTGGGCGCCAATGCGCAGGATTGGGAGGCGGCTGCCGTGGCGGCGCGGGGCTGCGTGGTGAAGGAAAGCCTGGGCGCGGCATCGAACTGGCGCGCGACCTCGGCGCTGGCCGATTGGCTGCGGGCGCGGGGCGTGCCGGGCATTGCCGGGGTGGATACGCGGGCGCTGACGCGGCGAATTGCGCGCGCCGAGGCGCCGACCGGCATTCTGGCCTATCCGGCCGATGGTGCGTTCGACCTGCCCGCGCTGCGCGCCGCCGCCGCCGCCTGGCCGGGGCTGGCGGGGATGGACCTGGCGCGGGACGTAACCTGCGCCCAGCCTTATGGCTGGGAGGAAGGGGTCTGGACCTGGCCGGGCGCGTATGGCCGCCCGGCCACGCCACGCTTTCATGTGGTGGCGGTGGATTATGGGGCGAAGCACAATATTCTGCGCTGCCTGGTGACCGCCGGCTGCCGGGTGAGCGTGGTGCCAGCCACCGCGACCGCGGCCGATATTCTGCGCCACGCGCCGGATGGGGTGTTTCTCTCCAACGGACCCGGCGACCCGGCGGCGACCGCCGACTATGCCGTGCCGGCCATCCGCGGCGTGCTGGATGCGGGCGTGCCGATATTCGGCATCTGCCTCGGCCACCAGTTGCTGGCCCACGCGCTTGGCGGGCGCACCCTGAAAATGCGCCGCGGCCACCGTGGCGCCAACCAGCCGGTGCAGGACCTGACCACCGGCAAAGTGGAAATCACCAGCCAGAACCATGGGTTCGCGGTGGACGAGGCGAGCCTGCCGGACGACGTGACCGTGACCCATCGCAGCCTGTTCGATGGCTCGAACGAAGGGATTGCCTGCGCGGCGCGGCGGTGTTTTTCGGTGCAGTATCATCCCGAGGCGAGTCCGGGGCCGAGCGATAGTCATTATTTGTTCGAGCGGTTTACAAAGCTCATGGAAGACTCTTCTTTTTCTGAAGAAAAAGAAGCAAAAAGACTTTGATAATCGGGGTCGAAACCACGGCCGGCGTCCAGGCTCCGGGGCACGAAGTTTTTTTGGTTCTTTTTGTTCACAAAAAGAACAAATTCTTACCCTTGATGCCGGATTTCGACGCCCCCGGCAAAAACCCGTCCCCCCGGTGATTCCATGCCCAAACGCACCGACATCAATGCCATCATGATCCTCGGCGCCGGGCCGATCGTGATCGGCCAGGCCTGTGAGTTCGATTATTCCGGGGCGCAGGCGTGCAAGGCGCTGCGCGAGGAAGGCTATCGGGTCATTCTGGTCAATTCCAATCCGGCGACGATCATGACCGACCCGGATCTGGCGGATGCCACCTATATCGAGCCGATCACGCCCGAGACGGTCGAGAAAATCATCGCGCGCGAACGCCCGGATGCGGTGTTGCCGACGATGGGCGGGCAGACGGCGCTGAACGTTGCCATGAAGCTGCATGCCAGCGGCGCGCTGGCGCGGCATGGGGTGGCGTTGATCGGGGCGCGGGCGGAGGTGATCGACCGTGCCGAGGACCGGCTGAAATTCCGTGACGCGATGGCCGAAATCGGCGTGCCATCGCCGCGCTCGGGCATCGCGCACACGCTGGCCGAGGCGCGCGCGGCGCTGGAGGCGGTGGGGCTGCCGGCGGTCATCCGCCCCTCCTTCACGCTCGGCGGCACGGGAGGCGGCATCGCCTATAACCGTGAGGAATTCGATGCCATCGTCACCGCCGGGCTGGACGCGAGCCCCACGCAGGAAGTGCTGATCGAGGAAAGCGTGGTCGGCTGGAAGGAATTCGAGATGGAGGTGGTCCGCGACGGCGCGGATAACTGCATCATCGTCTGCTCAATCGAGAATATCGACCCGATGGGCATTCATACCGGGGATTCGATCACGGTGGCGCCGGCGCTGACGCTGACCGACAAGGAATATCAGCGCATGCGCGACGCCTCTATCGCGTGCCTGCGCAAGATCGGGGTGGATACTGGCGGGTCGAACGTGCAGTTCGCGGTGAACCCGGCCGACGGGCGGATGCTGGTGATCGAGATGAACCCGCGGGTTTCGCGCTCATCGGCGCTCGCCTCCAAGGCGACCGGATTTCCGATTGCGAAAGTCGCGGCGAAACTGGCGGTGGGCTACACGCTGGACGAACTGGCAAACGACATCACCCGCGTGACGCCGGCGAGTTTCGAGCCGACGATCGATTATGTGGTGGTGAAAATTCCCCGATTCACGTTCGAGAAATTCCCCGGAACCCCGGCGCTGCTCACCACAGCCATGAAATCGGTCGGCGAGGCGATGGCGATCGGCCGCAGCTTCGCGGAAGCGTTGCAGAAGGGGCTGCGCAGCCTGGAAACCGGGCTCGCCGGCCTCGACCCCGTTCCGGCGCCGGGCGATGGCAGCGCCGATGCGTTCCGCGCCGCCCTGTCCGAGCCGCGGCCGGAGCGGCTGCTGATGGCCGCCGAGGCGCTGCGGGCCGGGCTTGCGCTTTCCGATGTGCAGGGCATTACCCGGTTCGACCCGTGGTTTCTGCGCCAGATCGAAACCATCATCGCCGCCGAGCGCGAGGTGGCGGCGGACGGCCTGCCGAAGGCGGCGCGCGGCCTGCGCCGGCTGAAGGGCATGGGATTTTCCGACCGGCAACTGGCGCGGCTGGCCGGCACCACGCCAGGGCAGGTGGCGGGCCTGCGCGCGCGGCTGGGTGTATTCCCCGCGTATAAGCGCATCGACACCTGTGCCGGGGAATTCGATTCCGCGACCCCCTATCTCTATGCCACCTATGAGGGCGGTTTCGGCGTGCCGGATTGCGAGGCGGCGCCGAGCGGGCGCGACAAGATCGTGATTCTCGGCGGCGGGCCGAACCGGATCGGGCAGGGGATCGAGTTCGATTATTGCTGCGTGCACGCGGCCTACGCGCTGCGCGAGGCCGGGTTCGAGACCATCATGGTGAATTGCAACCCGGAGACGGTTTCGACCGATTACGACACCTCGGACCGGCTCTATTTCGAGCCACTGACCGAGGAGGACGTGCTGGCGCTGATCGCGCGCGAGCAGCAGGCGGGGCGGGTACTCGGCTGCATCGTCCAATATGGCGGGCAGACCCCGCTGAAGCTCAGCCAGGCGCTGGCCGCCGCCGGCGTGCCCATTCTCGGCACCTCGGCCGATGCGATCGACATTGCCGAGGACCGCGAGCGGTTTCAGGCGCTGCTGCACGGGCTCGGCTTGCTGCAACCGGAAAACGGCATTGCGCGCAGCGCCGGGGAAGCCGAGGCGATCGCCGATCGCATAGCCTACCCCGTGGTCATCCGCCCCTCCTATGTGCTCGGCGGCCGCGCCATGGAAATCGTCCACGACCGCGCCCAGTTGCATCGCTATATGCGTGAGGCGGTGCGCGTCTCGGGCGATAATCCGGTGTTGATCGACCGCTATCTGAACGACGCGATCGAGGTCGATGTCGATTGCATCGCCGATGGCGAGCGCGTCTATGTCGCGGGCGTCATGGAGCATATCGAGGAGGCCGGCATTCATTCCGGCGATTCCGCCTGCGCGCTGCCGCCCTACACGCTCGCCCCGTCCATGATCACGGAGTTGCGTGCCCAGACCGAGGCCATGGCCCGCGCGCTTGGCGTGCGCGGCCTGATGAACGTGCAATATGCCATCAAGGACAATCTGATCTACGTGCTCGAGGTCAACCCGCGCGCGAGCCGGACCGTGCCTTTCGTCGCCAAGGCCACCGGTGTGCCGGTCGCGAAAATCGGCGCGCTCGTCATGGCCGGGCGCCAACTCGATGAGTTCCGCCTCGATGACCAGAGTGTTGCCCCGCACGTCGCGGTCAAGGAGGCGGTTTTCCCCTTCGCCCGCTTCCCCGAGGTGGACACATTGCTCGGCCCCGAGATGAAATCGACCGGCGAGGTGATGGGCCTCGATACCAGCTTCGAGCGTGCCTTCGCCAAGGCGCAACTCGGTGCCGGCGTGCGGCTGCCCGCGGCCGGCACGGTGTTCTTGTCGGTGCGTGACTCCGACAAGCATGCCCTGCCCAGCCTCGCGCGGCGGCTGACCGATATGGGGTTTCATCTGCTCGCCACCCGCGGCACCGCCACCCGCATCGAGGAGGCGGGGCTGGCCGTGCGGGTGGTGAACAAGGTGCTGGAAGGCCGTCCGCATTGCGTGGACGCCATCCGCTCCGGCGAGGTGCAACTGGTCATCAATACCACATCGGGCGCGCAATCGGTCGCCGACAGTTTCGAGATCCGGCGCAGCGCGCTCACCCACGGCGTGCCGCATTACACCACCATCGCCGGCGCAAGGGCCGCCGTGCACGCCATTGCCGCCTTGCGCGCCGACACACTGGATGTGGCGCCGCTGCAATCCTATTTCGCCATGGCCTGATTGTTGGGTGAGACTTAATCTGAAGCCCGGCGGGTCTCATGAAAAGTCCGGCACCGGCCCGCACCCCCACATGCTTACCTGAAGTCCGGCACCAGCCCGCACCCCCACTCGGCCACCCACGAGCATACACTGTCATGGGTGGCCGGGCGGGGGTGCGGGCCGGTGCCGGACTTGGCGTAAGATTCCCGGCGCCGGGGGTTCCTTGCCAGACCGGCGCCAGTGTGATTGCCTTACCGACCGATTTTTTGAGGACCCGAGACCAACGTGCAGAAATTTCCGATGACCGCGGGCGGCCTGGACCGGCTGGAACAGGAACTGCGGCAACTCAAAAGCGTCGAACGCCCGGCCGTGATCCGGGCCATAGCCGAGGCGCGCAGCCATGGCGATTTGTCGGAGAACGCCGAGTATCACGCCGCGCGTGAACGCCAGTCCTTCATCGAAGGCCGGGTGATGGAGCTGGAGGAGATCATCGCCGCCGCGGAGGTGATCGACCCCGCCTCGCTCAGCGGCGAGCACGTGAAGTTCGGCGCCCACGTGACGCTGATCGACGAGGAAACCGAGAAGGAATCCCAATACCAGATCGTCGGCGTGCACGAGGCTGACATCAAGCTCGGCCTGCTGTCGGTCTCCTCGCCGCTGGCCAAGGCCATGATCGGCAAAAAGCCCGGCGACAGTATTTCGGTGCCAACCCCCGGCGGTGACCGGACCTATGAGATTGTCGCCGTGCGCTTCGGCTGAGCGGGTGGTTTCGTTCGACGATGTGCTGGCGGCGCGCCTGCGCATTGCCGGGCGCGTGCTGCGCACCCCCACCCTGCCGGCCGAGGCACTGAGCCGCGCGACCGGCGCCGAGATTTTTCTGAAGCTGGAAAGCCTGCAAGCCACCGGCGCCTTCAAGGAGCGTGGCGCCGCCAACAAGCTTGCCCTGCTCAGCGCGGCCGAACGGCGCGCCGGCGTGGTGGCCATGTCCGCCGGCAACCACGCCCAGGCGGTGGCGCGCCACGCGAGCCTGCTCGGCATCCGCGCCGTGATCGTCATGCCGCGCTTCACGCCCGCCACCAAGGTTACCCGCACCGCCGCCTGGGGGGCCGAGGTGGTGCTGCACGGCGAGGCCCTGGCCGAGGCGGCGGCGCACGCCGAACACCTCGCGCGTGAGCAGGGCCTGGTGTTCGTCCACCCCTATGACGACCCCGCCATCATCGCCGGCCAGGGCACCATGGCACTCGAACTCATCGAGGAGTCCGGCGGCATCGACTGCCTGATCGTGCCGGTGGGCGGGGGCGGCTTCCTGGCTGGCTGCGCGGTCGCGGCGCGCGGCATCGCGCCGCGAACCGAGGTGCTGGGCGTGCAGGTGGCCGGCTATGCGTCGCTAGCGCAAATTCTCGGCGGTCAGCCGGTCGCCACTGGCGGCCCGACCATCGCCGAGGGCATCGCGGTCGCCCGGGTCGGCGGCCTGCCCCTCAGCCTCGCCCGCGAGGCCGGGCTCGAGGTGCTGGTGGTCGGCGAAGGCGAGGTGGAAGCCGCCATCGCCATGTTGGCGGAACGCGCCAGGCTGGTCGCCGAAGGCGCCGGCGCCGCCGCCCTTGCCGCCGTGCTCGCCAATCCCGCCCGCTTCGCCGGCAAGCGCGTCGGCGTGCCGGTATGCGGTGGCAATATCGACACCCGCATTCTCGCCAATGTCCTGCTGCGCAACATGCTGCGCGACGGCCGCCTGCTCCGCATGCGCATGGATATCCCCGACCGTCCCGGCGTGCTCGCCGATATCGCGGCCCGCATCGGCGGCGCCGGCGGGAATATCATCGATGTCTCGCACCACCGCCTGTTCGCGTCGCCCAATGTGCAATCAGCCGAACTCGAGGTGGTCGCCGAAGCACGTGACGCGGCGCATGGCGCGGAAATTCTCGCGGCCCTGCGGCCCCATTACACGCTGAGGCTGGACGAACTGCCGCCGCACGCGCATTGACGCCGACGCGACATCGCCGCGGATAAGCCCTTGCGGCGTCGTGACCTTCACGCAGGCGGACGATCGCGCCCTAGCGCGACACCGCGCCCGCCACCGCGCCCACGCCCGCGCCGATCGCCGTGCCCAGCAATACGGGCCCCCCCGCTATGGCGGTTATGGCGGCACCACCAGCGGCGCCTATCGCGCCGCCGGAAAGGGTGCGCTGTTCGGCTGAGGTCAGGTTGGAACAGCCGGCCAGGGTCGCTGCCAGCAACATCGCAGCCCCAATACGCGCGAACATCGTGCCCGCCTTGGTTTCTGCCGCCGTCATGAACGTCTCCCTCGCCCTTTGCCGCCAGGATATGAGACATCGTGTGGCATTGCCAAGAATTCCGGGCTCTCGTGTAACATTTGGCGCAGGCCTGTAACGCTTTTTGAATACCGCGAGGCTGGGGCCACCGGCGACCATGCCTGGCCGGTGCCGGACTTCACGGCAGCATAGAGGGGGCGGGTCATGCCGGCGGGTCATCCGCCGAGCGACAATGACAGGGTGGAGAGGAGCGTGCGGCGGGGGCCATAAGCGGCCTGAAAGATGCCGATGCCCTCGGCCGGGCGGATGAGATTGACGCGGTCGAGCAGGTTGAGGATTGTCAGGGTTTCCCGCATCGGCGGCAGGCCGGGAATTTGGAAATGATAGGCGAGCGAGCCGTCCATCTGGAAGGTTGCCGGCAGGTGCAGCGTGTCGGCGAAGCCGCCGCGCAGGCCTGAGCTGTAGGTGCCATCGAGGCTGGCGTGGAAGGCGCCGGCCGTCCAGGCGGCGCCGGCGGCGCCGGCGAACAGGGGCGCGTGATCGACGACGAGGCCGTGGGCGTTGATATAGGCAAGCTCGTCCGGGTCGAAATTGAACTGACCGGTGGCGACGCCCTTTTGCGTGTTGCGGGCGAAGGTTGCGTTGGCATAGAGGGTGATGGGGCCGCGCGCATAACGCAGGCCGGACTCCACACCCCACATGCTGCCGGTGCGGTAATTGAACGGCGCGAAAATGGGGATGACGCCGAACTGGCCGGTATCGAGGTAATTATCGGTCAGCTCGTAATAGACATCGTGGGACACGGTGAGATGGCGGGTGGCGTGCCAGACGAGGCCGGCATCGAACACGGTATCACGCTCGACCTTGGGCGTGACGGTGCCGGGCGGGCCGGAGGCGGTGGTGCCGGAGAATAGCGCGATGGTGTCGGGCGAGATGCCCTGGAAGCTCGGCACCTGCATGGCGCGCATGGCGCCGAGATGCAGGGTGAGGCCGGGCAGCAGCCTGTCGGTGAGGTTGACGGTGGGGCTGAGCTGGCTGCCATGGGTGAAGCCGGTCAGATCATCGAAGCGGATGCCGGCATTGAGTTTGAGCGCGGGCGTGAGGCGCCAGAGATCGTCGATATAGATGCCGGAGAGCACATTATCGGCGATGGCGGCGCTTTGCAGGCGGATGGGGGTGGTGCTGGTCTGCGTAAGGTCCGGGGTTGCCGGGAACACCAGGGAATCGTCGGTGGCAGTGACCGCATAGAGGCCGAGATAGGCACCGATGGTGAGTGTGTGGGCGCCGATGCGTTGGGTGAGATCGGCTTGCAGCGTATGGTCCTGGTCGGCGTGCACGGCGTGCGAGGCGACACCCTGGTAGATCAGTTCACCCGGCACATCGGGCAGGAAATTTTCCGACAAAGCGTGGCCGGCGTAGCCGATTTGCAGGCTGGTGGTATCGTCGGGGGCGTAGGTGAGCACCGCCATGCCGAGATAATCCTGAAAATTCAGCATGGAATCGATGGCGGCGGAATTTTTCGGGCTGATGCCGACCAGGCGGTAGGCCGGGGTCTGGTTTGGCTGATTGGGCAACTGGTTGTTGCTGACATTGGCCGAGAATAACAGGCTGAGCGAGAGCGCATCGGTAAAGTGATGGGTGGCGTGGGCGAACAGATTGCCGCGATGGGTTTCGTCGTGAACCGGGTTGGCGCCCGGGGTGGCGCTGCTGAAGGCGTTTTCGCCCTGGGCGTAGCTGCCGGTGACGACATAGGAGGTGGCGCCGAGACAGCCGCCATAGGTGAGGGCGGGCGAGACCAGGGCGCGCTGGCCGAGTGTGAGCGAGGCTTCACCGCCGGGGTCGGCACAGCCCTGGCGGGTGGCGATATCGACCACGCCGCCTGTCGCGTAGGCATAGCGCGAGGGCAGCACGCCGGTGAGCAGGGTGAGGCGGATGATGAAGCGGGCATCGAGGAACGAGAGGAAGGGCGGGTTGGTGTTGATGTCGAAGGGCACCAGCATGCCGTCGATATCATATTGGAATTGCGGCCCTTCGGTATCGCGAATGTGGATTTGCTGGTTCTGGTCGGCGGAGACGCCGGGCAATTGGGTGAGCACGGTGCTGAGCGGGGTCGCGCTGCCTTGGGGCATGGCGGCGATGGTAGCGCGGGTGACGACATAGGCGGCGCTGCCGGTGGGCGAGAGGCCCGGGCCGGGAGCGGCGGTGCGCGGGGCGAGGACGACCACGGTTTCGACCGGGTTGGCGGGGCTGGCGTTGGCGGGGCTGGGTTTGACGGGTTTGGGGTTGGGGGGGTGGGGCGGCGGGACGGGTTGCGCGGCGGCGGTGGCGATGGGGCCGAGCAGGATGGCGGTGGCGAGCAGGGATGAATGCACGGGGACGGCTCCGGACGACTGACGAGGCGGTGTTAATGCGAATCGTTCTCATTTGCAATGCGACTGAGAGTGAGTTGCAGAAACAGAGTTACGGTTTTCCGGGTTGACCGGACCGGCGACGGCGTTTCAGGCTGATCGCCTGTCTGTCTCAAGCCGGGTTTCCGGCGCTTTTCTGTTTTTTTCAATTTTGGAGACCAACGATATGATGCTTCGCACCCATCGGGCTGCTCTGCTCGCCGCGCTTTGCCTGGCGGCGGCGCCCGCCTTGGCCGCCACCACGCATAGCGCGGATGGCCGCTTCACCTATGCGCCACCGGCCCGGCACGGCACGGTGGCCGCCGCCCTGCCGGCCGGCACGACAGTGCTGTTCAGCAACTTTGCCACCGCCTATCCGAACGGACTTTATTTCTCTGGTTTGGGTAACACCATCACCGGGCCGGGCGTGCCGCTTAATCCGGGCATTGCCTCCGCCGCGCAATTTACCGTGAGCAAAGGCGGCACAGCCAGCGGGGTTTATGCCGCGATCGGACTGCTGAGCGGCAACGCCATGATCGATCTTGCGATCTATACGGATAATGGCGGCGTGCCGGGCAACTTGCTCTGGTCGAGCGAGACAAAGGTGCGGCCGCCATTCGGCACCTGCTGCGGCGTCATCAAAGCCACCATTTCCGGCGGACTGCCGCTGACCGCGAACACGCCATATTGGCTGGTGGCGACGGCCGATGCGCCGGTGCATTCCAACTTCAATGGGGCCTGGTCCGTTTCCACCATCAACCAGGTCACCGACGTTCTGGCGGCAACCAATTTCAACGGCGCCGGCTGGCAAAGCTACCCGACCAACACGCCGCCGGCCTTCGCGATCACGGGCGAGTGATAGCGCCAGCCTGACCCGGGCGAGATCACGACCGGCGACGGGCGTCACCCCTCTGGAGCGGGTTCGGGTGATTCCACCCCGCGGCGATCCGCTCTAGCTCGGGTGGCGCAGATTCCACAGCCGTTCGTGGCCGGCCACCAACGCGTCCATGGCGCGGCGGCGGCCGGCGTCCACCGGCAGATCACGCCGCAGGGTCATGAATTCGTAGATGTCCAGTAACCTGCGCGCGACCTCGTATTCGGTCTGGTCACAGGCCTGATGAAACGCGGCCAGCACCTTGTCCGCCAGCTTTCGACTTTGGCGCGGTGCCGCCACCTCGCGGGTCGCGTGCGCGGGGCTTGGCCTGTCGAAAGCATCGTGGACCGGGTCTGTTTCTGCCGCCATCATGGTGTTTCCGCGCTTGTCACGTAATTGCCTGCCTGAGCCGCAGAGCCAGGCCCGCGCTGGTCAATTGCCGGTCGAACAGCGCGCGCAGATGGCCCTTCGGATCCATCAAATAAATCAGGGTCGAATGATCGATCAGATATGAGTTGGTGCCGGGCCGCGGCACTATTCGTGCCGTGACCCGGAACGCTTTTTCCGCCGCGCGGATCGAGGCCGGCGGACCGGTCAACCCGATCATCGCCGGGTCGAACGATTTCGTGTAACGGGCGAGCACCGGCGGCGTATCCCGCGCCGGATCGACCGTGATGAACAGCGGCACGACCCGGTTGGCCAGCGGCCCGGCATCATGCAGCGCCGCGGCGATGGTTCGCAGCATGGCCGGGCAGACAGTGGGGCAGTTGGTATAGCCGAAATAGATGAGTTGCCATTTGCCGGGAAAGCTTTTCCCGGTCACGCGTTCGCCGTCCGGCCCGATCAGATCGAACCGGTCCGCGATCACCATGCCCACCAATTGCGGGGCGAGCGCACCGTCGGGCGGCGAGCGCAACCAGGTGAGGGACCGGCCGACCTGGCTGTCGGGCGCCAGCCGTGACCAGGCCTCAAGCCCCAGCAACAGCAAACCGAGCAGAGCAAACGTGGCCAGTGTGGCTCGATAGACGCGCAACATACGACTGTAATTGCCACGACGCTTTGCGGGCGCAAGTGATTTTCATTGTAACACTTGCCTGACAGTTAGTGGCCTGATGCCTCTTGGCGCGGTGACGGCAAAGGTGAAATATCCACAAGATACGACCATGGGTTGAGCATTGTTGTGCAGTTTCCGGGCTCAAGGAGAAGAACTCGTCGATATGGCCGGTCGGGAATAGCGTCCTGTTACACGCTAGGGTTGACGATTTGCCAGCCAATACGCAAACAAGTGTAAGTCAGATTAACATTTTGATGAGGTATTGTTGCGCAAAGAACAGGCATGCCGGCGGGCCCGGCCAGGTGCCAGCCGACCGGCGCGTGATCGCTTCATGCCGAGTCGCAACGATTGCGCCCTGGCGGGCTGCTAGTTGAGAAAATCCTTCAGGCGGCGAAAAAAGCCCTCGGTTTCCGGATGGGTCTCGTTGCCGCTTTCGCGGTCGAACTCCTCCAGCAATTCGCGCTGCCGCCGGCTCAGATGGCGTGGAATTTCGACCGCGACCTGGA
>DAIDIQ010000060.1 GCA_027459285.1 Acetobacteraceae bacterium | reverse complement strand
CGTATCGCGGGCGTAATCGGGGCTCATGGTGTCCTCCAGCTCATCGCGAAAGCGCACCGCCGCGGCCCGATGGTTCGGCCGCGTATCCAGCACGGTGTGAATAGCCATCACCAGCGGCACGTTGGCTAACAAGGTCTCCGCGAAGATTTGCTTGCGCGTATCCGTATCCGCGTCCACGAAGCGCCTGCCATAGTCGGTCAGGCGCAAATCGCCCTCGTCCAGCACGGCAAAGCGCATCAGGTTCAGCGCCTCGCCCAGCGGCAGCAACTCATCCGCCTCCAATTGCAAGGATAGAGCCAGAGCCGGCAAATCTGCCCGGCCATGATAGGGATCCCCCGCCAGCGTCTCCAACAAGCCAGACAGAAGATTGGTCGAAACCGGCGGCAACGGCGTTCCCATCTCGGATGTCGTGGGCGCCGTTGGCACGGTCGGCTGTGGCCGCCGCGTCATCAAGGTATAAATCTGGTCAACCACGAGCCGAAAGGCCGGCGCATGCCGGTTGCGCGGGTGGGGAAAGTCTACCCGTAATTCATGGGCCACCCGCCCAGGGTTCGACGAAAATACCAGAATGCGGTCGCACATTAGCACCGCTTCCTCGATATTATGCGTCACCATCAAAATGGCCCGCACCGGCAGCCGCTTCTCCGACCATAGATCGATCAGATCGGTGCGCAGAGTCTCCGCGGTCAACACATCCAGCGCGCTGAACGGCTCGTCCATCAGCAGTAAATCCGGGTGCACCACCAGCGCCCGCGCCAGCCCCACACGCTGGCGCATGCCCCCCGATAATTCCTTCGGATAGGCCTGCTCATAACCGCCCAGGCCAATCAAATCTATGGCCTCCTCGGCCCGCTTTTCGCGCTCGGCGCGCGCCACACCCTGTGCCTCCAGCCCCAGCTCCACATTTTCCTGGACTGTCAGCCAGGGAAATAGCGCAAAGCTCTGAAACACCATCGCCACCCCATCCGCCGGCCCTCTCAGCATTTGCCCGCGCCAGGTAATGTCTCCGCCGCTCGGCGCCATCAGCCCCGAAATTATCCGCAGCAAGGTCGATTTGCCTGAGCCGGACCTGCCAAGCAGCCCGACAATCTCGCCTTCCCGCAGCGTCAGGTCCACATTATCGAGCACTGTCAACTCGGTTGCGGCATCCTTGTGGTAGGCCTGCCGCACCCCGCGCACCAGCAGCAGGGCGGGGTCCGTGGTTGTGCTGGTTCCCGACATGGTTCCCTCTTAAAATGCCAGCCGGCGCTGCGCATACGCATAAAGCGGCCGCCACAACAACCGGTTGACCGCCAACACAAAACCAGACATCACCGCCGTGCCCAGCACCAGCCTCGGCGTGTCATTGGCCACGCTCGCCTGCGCAATATACGCACCGAGCCCATGCGCCACCAGATGTGTCTTTCCCCAGGAAGCCACCTCACTCACCAGCGCCGCGTTCCATGATCCGCCCGAGGCGGTAATCGCCCCGGTGACGTAATACGGTAGAATGCCGGGAATAATCGCCCGGCGCCACCACAAAAAGCCACGCAATCTGAAATTCGCCGCCGCCTCGCGCAAATCGCCGGGAAAGGCCGCGGCACCGGCAATCACGTTGAACAGAATATACCATTGCGTGCCGAGAATCATCAGCGGCGTCAGCCAGATGTCAGGGCTCAGCCGGTAATACACAATCGCCAGCACAAAGGGCGGAAACAGCAGATTAGCCGGAAAGGCGGCCAGAAATTGCGCCACTGGCTGTGCTTTGCGCGCGAGCCCCGGTCGTAATCCCAAATAGACCCCGACCGGCACCCAGAGCAGGCTGGCCAGCGCAATCAGTACCAACACCCGCGTCAGCGTCAAAAAGCCCAGCCCAACTGCGGTCAGTAAATCGGACCAATGCAGCGTCGTCGCGGCAAAGCTTGCAATGCGCCACAAGCCCCACGCAGCGGTTGCCGCCAGCACCGCATACCAGAGAAAATCTCCCGTTCGCGCTGGTGCCAGCGTCTGCAGCGGCTTCAGTCTCTGTCGCGCGCGCCAAAGCCTGAGCGCCGCTACCCGCGCAAATACACCCCCCAGCGCCTCTGCCCCCAGCCGGAGCAAATGGGTGCGCCGCAACAGCGCCAGCATCCAGGGGTCCTCCACCGCATCAGATGCCGTCGTCTCGAATTTGAACTTCTCTGACCATGCAACGAGTGGCCGGAACAGAAGCTGGTCGTACAGCAATATCACCACCAACATCGCGCCAATTGCCCAGAACACCGCATCGATGTTCCGCCGCTCCAGCGCCACCGCCACATAAGACCCTACGCCCGGCAGCATGATATTGGTATTGCCAACCGAAATCGATTCGGCGGCCACCACGAAAAACCAACCGCCCGACATCGACATCATGGTGTTCCACACCAGCCCCGGCATTGAAAACGGCACCTCGAGCCGCCAGAAACGTTGCCACGGCGTCAGATGGAAGCCCCGCGTCGCCTCGTCCAAATCGGCCGGTATTGTTACCAGGGACTGGTACATGGAAAATGTCATGTTCCACGCCTGGCTCGTGAAAATCGCGAATATCGCCGCGAATTCCGCCCCCAGCACTCGACCCGGAAACAGGTTCATGAAGAACACGACGGTAAATGTCAGGAAGCTGAGGATCGGCACAGATTGCAGGATATCCAGCAACGGCACCAGCAGCAGCCCCGCCCGCCGGGATTTTGCCGCCAGCGGCGCGTATACGAACGTAAACAACAGGCTGGCACCCAACGCCGCGAACATGCGCAGCGTGGTGCGCAGCGCATAAAGGGGCAAGTGCCGCGGCGCCAGGCTGATGCTGACGGCCTTGCCCGAAAGCGGCGCCAAGGTGCCACGCGCGGCATGCACCACAGCAATCAGAACGCCGGCCACAACCACGGCTGCCACCCCGTCCCAGGCGTTGGGCAGGCGTCGGGCGGCAACCAGGGCAGGTTGGCGGGCAGTTTCCATGCATAACCCTCATCGTAACCGGTTGCAGGCATCTAGCCCGGGCATGGCCCTCAAGCCAATGACAGGCGCATGGCAAACGACGAAAATAGACGAAAAACCGGTTCTTTTGGAAAAAACTGTCATGCCCTGGGTGAGATGCAGGTCGGCAGACCCCTCTCCTCGCCGCAACAACCCTGCCGCCGCGCGGCCACCATGAGGCAGAGCCCTTTCTTTTTCTTCAGAAAAAGAAGCGTCTTGCCCTACTTCCGTCGCCCCCGTCGCCTTGCCGGGTCGTACCCGCCGCCGCCGGGCCCCAGTGGCTCGGGCCCGCGCCCGCCGCGGCTGCGCTCGGTAGAGGATGCCGCGGGCGGCGGCGCCAGCCCCAGCTCAGCCGCGTTCAACCGCTTAATTTCGTCGCGCAGCCGCCCTGCTTCCTCAAACTCAAGGTTAGCCGCCGCCTCGCGCATCCGCTTTTCCAGCTCCGCCAGTGTCGCGGCCAAATCCTTACCCACCAGCTCGCGTACCTCGCTCGCCCGCACCGGAGCCACCGTTACGTAATCCTGCTCGAATACGCTCTCGATCACCTGTCCAATCTGCTTCTTCACGCTTTGCGGCGTAATGCCGTGCGCCTCGTTCCACGCCGCCTGCTTGGCCCGCCGTCGCGCTGTCTCCTCAATCGCGAAAGTCAGGCTGCGCGTCATCGTATCCGCGTACAAAATCACCCGGCCGTCCACATTGCGCGCAGCCCGGCCGATCGTCTGCACGAGGCTGGTTTGCGACCGCAGAAATCCTTCCTTATCCGCATCGAGAATCGCCACCAAGGAGCATTCAGGAATATCCAGCCCCTCGCGAAGCAAGTTTATCCCCACCAGCACATCGAACACGCCCAGCCGCAAATCCCGTATGATGTCTATCCGCTCCAGGGTATCCACATCAGAATGCAGGTATCGAACCTTTATTCCTTGCTCAATCAAGTATTCCGTCAGATCCTCTGCCATCCGCTTGGTCAGCGTCGTTGCCAATACCCGTCCGCCTTGCGCAATCACACCGCGGCATTCCGCCAGTAAATCATCAACCTGATGCTCGACCGGCCGCACGATCGTGACCGGGTCAATCAACCCCGTCGGGCGTATAACCTGTTCGGCGAACGCTCCGCCGGTGCGCTCAAGCTCCCAGGGGCCCGGCGTCGCGCTCACGAACACGGTCTGTGGACGGAACGCCTCCCACTCCTCGAACTTCAACGGCCGGTTGTCCACGCATGAAGGCAAACGGAAGCCAAATTCGGACAAAATGGACTTGCGCGCAAAATCGCCGCGCTGCATCCCGCCAATCTGCGGCACGGTCACGTGGCTTTCATCCACAATCAAAAGCGCGTTTTCGGGCAGATACTCAAACAGGGTCGGCGGCGGGTCACCCGGGTTTCGGCCGGATAAATACCGAGAATAATTCTCGATTCCCTTGCAGCTGCCCGTCGTCTCCATCATCTCGATATCAAACCGCGTCCGTTGCTCCAGCCGTTGCGCCTCCAACAGCTTTCCCGAGCTATGTAATTCGTCCAGCCGCTGCTTCAATTCCACCTTGATGTCCGCGATAGCCTGCGCCAGGGTCGGCCGGGGCGTCACATAGTGGCTGTTCGCGTAAACCGTAATCTCGTCCAGGCTCGCTGCCTTGTCCCCGGTCAGCGGATCAAACTCGGCTATGCTCTCAATCTCGTCGCCAAACAGGCTCACCCGCCACGCCCGATCCTCGTAATGGCTCGGGAATATGTCCACCGTTTCGCCGCGCAGCCGGAATGCGCCACGCTGAAACGCCGCGTCATTTCGCCTGTACTGCAAATCGACCAATGCCTTGGCCAGCCTGTCTCGCTCGATCCGCCCCCCCACCTGCAGCTTGACCACCATCTTGGCATATGTCTCGACCGAGCCGATGCCGTATATGCACGAGACCGAGGCGACGATGATCACATCGTTGCGCTCCAACAGCGCCTGCGTCGCCGCGTGTCGCATCCGGTCTATCGTTTCGTTGATCTGTGCGTCCTTCTCGATATACGTATCCGTCCGCGGCACATATGCCTCCGGCTGATAGTAATCATAGTAACTGACGAAATATTCCACGGCATTTTCCGGGAAAAACCCCTTCATCTCGCCATATAATTGTGCCGCCAGCGTCTTGTTCGGCGCCAATATCAGCGCCGGTCGCTGCACCGCCTCGATCACCTTCGCCATCGTGAATGTCTTGCCAGACCCCGTTACCCCCAGCAGAACCTGATCCCGCTCGCCGGCCCGCACACCCCC
>DAIDIQ010000053.1 GCA_027459285.1 Acetobacteraceae bacterium | reverse complement strand
CTGCTCGACCGGCACGGCATCGCCGCCGCCCCCGGCATCGATTTCGACGCCGCCCGCGGCCAACGCTTCCTGCGGCTGAGCTACGCCGGCGCGGAAGACGCCATGGCCGAGGCCGCCACCCGCCTCGCCGGACTTGGCGATCCCAACAGGCTGCTCTAAACACGCGCCGCCGGAGAGGTGGCCGAGTGGTCGAAGGCGACGGTCTCGAAAACCGTTATACGTGCAAGCGTATCGTGGGTTCGAATCCCACCCTCTCCGCCACGGCGATCCCGTGCTTTGAACCGTTGGTGACGGCGCGTGGTCAGGTGCCGGCGAGCAGGCCGCCGGCTTCGGCGGCGGCGCGGGAGCGGGCCATGCTGTCGGTGACGGCGAGGGCGGCGGCCAGCGCCGCGCGGCCGGCGGCGGCATCGACCAGCACCGGCGCGCCCGTGGTGATGCTGGCGAGGAAGGCCGATTGCTCGGCGGCGAGCGCGTCGTGGTCGCGCCAGCCGGTTTCCTCGATGCGCGCGCCTTCGCCGCCCGGGATGGGCAGGCCGCGTTCGCGGCCGATCAGGGTGAGCTTGCGGTCGATGAAATTCACGCTCATGTAGCCCCCGGCGGCGAACAGGCGCATTTTGCGTTCGGTTTTGGTGGAAATGCGGCTGGCGGTGATGGTGGCGACGCAGCCATTGGCGAAGCGCAGGCGGGCATTGGCGATATCCTCGTGCGCGGAGGCGACCGGGGCACCGACCGCATCGACGGCGGTGAGGTCGCTGCCGACCAGGGCCAGCACCAGATCGAGATCGTGGATCATCAGGTCGAGGATGACGGAGACATCGGTGCCGCGCGGCTTGAAGGGGGCGATGCGGGTTGCCTCGATATAAAGGGGCTTCTGCATGCGGGTGGCGACGGCGGTGAATTCGGCCGAGTAGCGGACGAGGTGGCCGACTTGCAGCACGAGATTATTGGCCTTGGCGAGGCGCGCGAGATGGTCGGCCTGGTCGAGGGTGGCGGCGATGGGTTTTTCGACCAGCACGTGCTTGCCAGCCTGCAAGGCGGCGGCGGCGAGGCCGTGATGGGCCTCGGCCGGGGCGGCGATGATGACGGCCTCGGCCGCGGCGAGCAGGTCGGGCAGGGAGAGGGCGGGGGCCCGCACTTCATGCGCGACCTGGGCGGCGCGGGCGGCATCGGGGTCGTGCAGGCCGACGAGCCTGGTTTGCGGGTTGGCGGCGAGCTTGAGCGCGTGAAACCGCCCGAAATGCCCGGCGCCAATCACGCCCACGCGCACCGTTTCTGCCATGATAAGCACCCTGTCTCTTGCCCTGACCGTGTGGGGGCTTCTAATCCATTCATGCGCCTGCCGCGATTCCTGGCTGTTCTGCTGGTTTGGCTGGTGCCGGTGCTGGCCGGCGCGGCGCCGTTCAAGCTTTCCACCTGGAATCTGGACTGGCTGACGCTGCGGCCGCAGGGGGATGCGGCGCTGCCGGATGATGTGACGGTGCGCGATGCGGCGGATTTTGCCCGGCTGCATTGGTATGCCACGGCGCTGAACCCGGATGTGGTGGCGGTGGAGGAGGTGGACGGGCCGGCGCCGCTGGCGAAATTGTTTCCGCCCTCGGACTATACGTTGATTTTCACGCATGATGACGTGGTGCAGCGGGTGGGGCTTGCGGTGCGGCACGGCATTGGCGTGCGGCAGAACCCGGATTTGCGGGCGCTGGATGTGTATCCGCCCGAGGCGCGGTTTCAGCTTCGGTCCGGCCTGGATGCGACGCTGACCTTTCCGGGTGGGGCGCGGCTGCGGCTGCTGGCGGTGCATTTGAAGACCGGGTGCTGGGACCGCAAGCTGAGCGACCGGAGCCGGGCCTGCCGGGCGTTGCGTGAGCAGTTGCGGGTGTTGGAGCCTTGGATTGCGGCGCGCGAGGCCGAGCATGTGGCGTTTGCCGTGCTGGGGGATTTCAACCGGGACATGGATGGCGCCGATTCGTTTTTCGCGGGCCTGGCGGCAACGGCGCCGCTGACGCGGGTGACGGCGGGGTATGCCGACCCGTGTTGGGGGGGCGACCGGTTTATCGACCATATTCTGCTGGGCGGGCCGGCCCGGGCGTGGCTGGTGCCAGACAGCATGCGGGTGCTGGTCTATAAGGAAACCAACCCGGCGCTGCGGGACGCGCTGTCGGATCATTGTCCGGTTTCGGTGCGGCTGGCGCCGAGACCTTGAGCTGGCTGGGAGCCGAGATGAGCAAGACCGTTTTGATTACCGGTGCCACCGCCGGGTTTGGCCGCGCCTTTGCCGAGCGGTTTGTGCGCGATGGGCACCGGGTGATTGCCACCGGCCGGCGGCGTGAGCGGCTGCATGAATTGCAGGCGGCGCTGGGTGAGGCGGTGTTGCCGGTGGGGTTGGATGTGACGGATGCGGCGGCGGTGGACCATCTGCCGGGGTCTTTGCCGGCGGGATGGCGCGAGGTTGACGTGCTGATCAATAATGCCGGGCTGGCCTTGGGGCTGAACCCGGCGCAGGAGGCCGAGATTACCGATTGGGAGACGATGATTGCGACCAATGTCACGGGACTTGCGCGGCTGACGCGGGCGTTTTTGCCGCAGATGGTGGCGCGCGGGGCGGGGGACATTGTGAATTTGGGCAGCATTGCCGGCAGCCACCCCTATCCGGGTGGGAATGTGTATGGGGCGAGCAAGGCGTTCGTGCTGATGTTCAGCCGGAATTTGCGGGCGGATTTGGTGGGCACCGGGGTGCGGGTGATCACGATCGAGCCGGGACTGGTGGGGGGCAGCGAATTCAGCGAGGTGCGGTTCAAGGGCGACCGGGACCGGGCCGCCAAGCTGTATGATGGCGCCAATGCGCTGATGCCCGAGGATATCGCCGAGGCGGTGGCGTGGGCGGTGAGCCAGAAGCCGCATATCAATATCAACCGCATCGAGTTGATGCCGGTTTCCCAGGCGCCGGGGCCACTGACGGTGAAACGGGCCGGCTGAGTTTGGCCGGGGCGATGCGGGTCCGGGCGCGGCCTGGGCTGATCTGCCTGTTGATGGGACTGACGGCCGCGGCCCCGGCGCCGGCGGGTTGCCGGGCTATGGCGCGGCTGGCGCCGGCGGGCGGGGGGCCGGTGTTTCTGCCGAGCTATCCGACCGCGACGGCGCCGGCGTTGCGGGGGGTTGCCTTCACCTATGACAACGCGCTGGCGGCGATCGCGCTGATTGCCTGTGGGAACCGCCGGCTTGCGCGGCGGATCGGGGCGGCGCTGGTTCATGCGGCGGGGCATGACCGGTTTTTTCATGATGGGCGGTTGCGGAATGGCTATCGGGCCGGGGTGGTGGGGCCCGGAGCGGTGGCGCTGCCGGGGTGGTGGGACGCGGCGGCGAGGCGGTGGGACGAGGATGCGTATGCCATCGGCTCGGGCACGGGGAATTTGGCGTGGGCGGCGCTGGCGCTGATGTGGCTGGACCCCGGGCGGCCGGCGGCGGCGAGGCGGCTGATGGATGTGGTGGCGGGGTGGCGGGCGCCGGCGGGCGCGGGCTTTACCGGCGGCACGGTGGGCGAGGATGCGAGGCAGACACGGCTTGGCTTCCGATCGACCGAGCAGAATACGGAGGCGGCGGTGGCGTTCGCGCGGCTGGGCATGACGGCGGAGGCGGCGAGCGCGCGGGCGTTTGTTGGGGGAATGTGGCGGGGGGCGGCGGGGCATTTTGCCACCGGCAGTGGCGCGGGGCCGGTGGCGTTGGATGCGCAATTGCTGCCGCTGCTGGGGTTCGGGCGGCGGCCGGCGGCGTGGAACCGGGCGCGCGGCTGGGTGCGGGGGCATTTGCACGCGGGGGAATTTTACGCGTTCAGCACCGAGGCGCCCGATGCCGGGTGGACCGAGGGCACGGCGCTGGCGGCGATGGTGCTGCCAGACGCGGCGGCGCTGCGGGCGGCGCGGGCGGACCGGGCGCCGGATGGGCTGCTGTATGCGAGCGCGCAGGGCACGGTCGGGACCGGGTTTGCCAATGCGCCGGGGGCCGCGCCGTATGCGTATCCGCATCTGCCGCAACTGGGGGCGACGGCGTGGGCAATTCTTGCGGAGACGAAAACCAACCCGTTGCGCCCGCCCGGGCCGTGAGCGGGCGGGAATATCCTGACCGGCCGCTGGTGGGGGTTGGGGTTGCGGTGCTGCGGGGCGAGAGCGTGCTGTTGATACAGCGTGGGCGGGCGCCGGGTTTGGGCAGGTGGGCGCTGCCTGGCGGGGCGCAGAAGCTGGGCGAGAGGCTGGAGGCGGCGGCGCGGCGCGAGGTGTTGGAGGAGACCGGGGTTTCGATCGGGGTGCTGCATCTGGCCGCGGTGGTGGACAGCGTGGATTACGACGCGGGGGGGAAAATCCGGTTTCATTACACGATCATCGATTATGCGGCGGCATGGCGTGGCGGCGAGCCGAGGCCGGACGGGGATGCGCGGGCGGCACGGTTCGTGGCGGTGAGCGGGCTTGGGGAATTGGGGCTTGCCGGCGAGACGATGCGGGTGATTGCGCGGGCGGGTGTTTTGTTACGAGACCGGAACGATTAGGGCGTGCGAAAGCGGGCGCCGGTTGGCGCCGATTTTTCGGCGTGGGTGGGCCGGCGGCGAGGTGGCGTGGGGGATGGGGCGCCGGGCGGGCGCGGTGCCGATGTGGGTGTGGATGGGGCGCGCGGCGCGGGGGATGGGCCGGGTTTTGGCGCGGGCGGGCGCGCGCGGGCGCGTGTTTGCGGCGTGCGGAGGTGGGGGGAGGGTGAGGAGGATATCGCGCAGGGTGGCGCGCAGTGGTGTGACGAGGCTTGCGGGCAGGTCGAAATCATGGCCGGCGATGAAGGTGAGCAAGGTCTCGATTTCGGGGTATGGCGTGCCTGGCCGCATGGGCAGGGTGATGAGGCAGATGATCTGAAAAATGATTTCGGCCAGCGGGTTTGGCGCCCCCGGGTGCCGGGTGCGTTGGATGGTGAGATGCGGGGCGGGCCGAGGATGCCGCCTGAAGGGATTGCCGATAGGCATAGAAACTAACATAGGACGTTTTGCCCTATGCGTCAAGCCAAATATGCGTTCTTTCTTAAGTCATGGGGTCCGGGGCCTCACGGCCCCGGTGGGGTCCAGGGGCGAAGCCCCTGGCCTTAAACAGAAACGGCGGGGCAAGTGCCCCGCCGTTGGTAGGCTTTGGTGTGGTCGGGCGGCTTAGAAGTGCGCGCTGACCGTGAAGGTGACGGCGAAGGGTTCGCCGGGCAGCGCGTCCGAGAAGGAGGGCGTGCAGCCATAGTTGGTTTGCGGCAGACCCTTGAACGGACCGGACGAGAAGGGCGGGCAGTTGTTGGGGGAGATCTGCTTGTAGAAATACTGATAGTAGAAGTGGTTGAAGAGGTTCTGGATGTTCAGGTCGAACTTGACGTTCTTGAGGAACGGCGCGTTCGGGGTGGGCATGGTGTAGTTGGCATCCAGGTTGAAGATGACGTGCGGGCTGATGCCGCCGTTGGGGTCGTAGGTCGTGGCACCCGAGGTGAAGCTGTAATATTCATAGGTGCCGTATGGCGTGACGCCCGGGATGTTGCCGATGTTCTGGAAGCCGTTCAGGTCGTAGGTGGTCGGCTGGAAGCCGGTGTATTGACCGGAGAAGCGGATGTTCATCGCGTCATCCTCACGGAAGACGTTATGCTTGCTGTAATCGACGCCGAAATTGGCCAGCCAGTCAGGCACGCCGGTGATGGGCTGGCCGGATTGGACGATACCGAACTGATCCTCGAAGATGGTGGCGCTGGCGAGGGTGGTGACCAGGTATTTGTCGAGATTGTAGGAGAAGTTGCCGAAGAGTTGCAGGTCAGGCGTGGCCTGATACTGCACGGCGCCCTCGACACCCTTCATTTCGCGCTGACCGGAATTGTCATAGAGCGACAGACCGACATTGGGGCCGGACTGGAACTGGAAGAAGCCGAAATCCCGGTCGACCTTCTGGTAGAAATAGTCCAACGAGACGTAGAGTTTCGGCGTGTTGTACTTGATGCCGCCTTCATACATGTGAACGATGGAGGCGTAGGGCGGCTGGCCGATCAGGTTCGGGCTGAAATCCGCGACCGGGGCGAACAGGGCGGATTCACCGTAGCTGCCATAGACGCTCAGGCCCTTCAGAGCCGGCATGATTTTGTCGAAATCGTAGCTGATGTTGAAGAAGGGCAGATACGCCTTGTCCCACTTATAGGCCTTGTAGTCGCCGAAGAAGCAGGGGTTGCCGGCCTGGCAGTATGGCTGGGCCAGGTAGGCCGGTTGCGGGGTGCCACCGAAGACGTTGGCGCCCTGGGTTTCGGAGTAGGAGCCTTCCCAGGTGATGCCCGGCGTCAGGTGCAGGGTGTTCTGGAGGAGGTCGATTTTATCCTGCGCGTAAAGCTGGAAGATGGCGCGCATCGAACCACCCGAGAAGCC
>DAIDIQ010000264.1 GCA_027459285.1 Acetobacteraceae bacterium | reverse complement strand
CCGTCGATTCCCTGTTCTTTGTCGAGGGTTGACCCGGCACCGCCGGCCAATCCGCGCTTTTTGCTTTGCCATAAGCCGCCGTCCCGGGCATTTTGCCGCAAACGGCAGCCCTCCATCACGCCGCCGTGGCCAAGACCGCGTCAACCAAGGGTGACCGCCGCGTGACCGACGAAACTGAAAACGGGGTGGGCGGGACCGGTTCCGACCTGGTCGCCACCCAGCCCCCGACCGAGCCCCCGCTGTCGGACGCGGCAAAATCGCGCCTCGCCGCCATCGTCCAAGTCGCCCGCCATTACGGTGCCGAGATCGACCCGGCTGAACTGAACCTGGTTCCGGGCAGCAACGGTCCGTCAGACGCCGACATGGTGGCCTGGGCCAAGGCGGCTGGTCTCGCCGCGGACGCGCGCAAGGTCGCGTGGCGCTTTCTGCTGAAAAATCAGATGGAACCGATCATCCTGTTGCTCACCGATGGCAGCGCCGCCCTGCTTTCGGGCGTGCGGCAGGATGAAAATCTCGTTTTTCTGCGCGATCCCCGGTCCGGCAGCGGCGAACTGCCAACCCCCGTCGATGAATTGCGCCTGCGCCAGATCTGGCAGGGTCAAATCATTCTGGTTCGCCCGTCCCTGGGTCATGCCCCCGAGGATCAGCCGTTCGATTTCCGCTGGATTTTCAACCTGGTCATGATCGACCGGACCCTGGTGCGGGATATCTCGATCGCCTCGATCGGCATCGCCATCATCGGCACGTTGCCAGCGCTGATGGTGATGATGGTTCTCGACAAGGTGATGGAGCAGGGCGACGTCAACACCCTGATCTTTATCGGCGCCATGTTCTTTCTGCTCTGGCTGCTGGAAGCGGTCCTGGCATATGGCAGCCAGATCATCACCGCCCATCTCGGCGCCCGCGTCGATACACGCGTGCACCTGCATCTTTTCACCCGCCTGCTCGCCCTGCCCCTCGATTATTTCGAGCGGAATCCGGCGGGGCAAACCGCGCACCGCCTGCAACAAACCTGGCAGATCCGGCGCTTCGTCACCAGCACGCTTCTCGGTTCGATACTCAATTTCTTCACGCTCTGCGTCGTCCTGCCGGTCCTCTATTACATCACGCCCGTATTAACCTGGTTCACCCTGGTCGCCGCCATCGCGACCGCCGTCATCGTGTTTTCCTATCTGCGTCCCTTGCGTCGCATCTTCGGCAGGGTGGTCGTGGCCGAAATCCAGAAAAGCACGGTGATGGTCGAGACCCTTCACGGCATACGCACGGTGAAATGCATGGTGCTCGAGCCACAGCAGCGCGACGTGTGGGACGCCAAGGTGGCGCGCGCCTCCAAGCTGCGCCTCGAAGGGTATCGTCTGGCGGTGTGGCCGCAAGTTCTTTCCCTGCCATTCCAACGCTTCGCCGAGCGGGGAACGCTGCTGGTCGGCGCGCTCATGGCGGTTCAGGACCCGACCTCGATCACGATCGGGCAGTTGGTCGCCGTGCTGTTGTTGGGCGGCCGCCTGTCTGAACCCATGATGAACCTGGCCCGTGTCATGCAGGACATGGAGGAGTTGCGCGCCGCGATCATGATGATCAGCTGGACCATCGATAACCCGGTCGAGGTGACTTCGCGCATGCGCGGCCTCACACCGAATTTCGTCGGCGCCATCACCTTCGATCATCTCTCCTTCACTTATCCCGGCAGCAAATCCCGCGCGCTCGACGATCTGTGCGCCGAAATTCCCGCCGGCACCATGATGGGCCTGGTCGGGCGTTCCGGCTCCGGCAAATCAACCGTCGCGCGCCTGCTGCAAGGCATCAGCCGCGGCTATGAAGGCTACCTCAAGGTCGACGGCATCGATCTGCGGGAAATCCAGCTTGGCCATCTCCGGCGCAGCTTCGGCGTGGTGCTGCAAGACAATTTCCTGTTCCGCGGCTCCATCCGCGACAATATTCTCGCCAGCCGACCCGGCTACACCTTCAAGGATGTCATTCGCGCCGCCAGTCTCGCCGGCGCCCAGGAATTCATCGAACGCCTGCCCAAGGGCTACGAGACCATCATCGAGGAAGGGTCCGCCAACCTGTCCGGCGGCCAGCGTCAGCGCATCGCCATCGCCCGCGCCCTGATCACGGACCCGAGACTACTCATCCTCGACGAGGCGACCAGCGCGCTCGACCCCGAATCGGAGGCGCTGGTCAACGCCAACCTCAAACTCATCGGCGAGGGGCGCACCATGGTCATCGTCTCGCACCGCCTCGCCTCATTGCTCGACTGTCATCTCACCATGGTGCTCGAACGCGGCCGCCTGCTCGATCTCGCGCCGCATTCGGTGTTGCTCGAACGCTGCGCGACCTATCGCACCCTCTGGCATCAGCAGAACCGGCATCTGGCCCCCGCCAGCGCCCAGCAAGGGCCGGCATCGCTCGGCCCGGTCCTGGCCAACTGATCCTCGGGCGCGTCAGCCATCCGGCCCCGCCGCCAGCAGATCGGCCGGCGTGTTCAGGTTCAGAAACGGGTCGGCATCGCCGGCGTCGAACCCGACCGGTATCGCCGTGATGGCATCGAAAAATGACAGCACGGCGCGGGGGCCCGCGCGCAGGTGACGGGCCAGGGCGGGCTCGAGGCTGGTGGCCAGCAGCGCGATGGTGGGGTGCGCGCGCCCGCCCCGCGTCGCAAAGGCGGCGGGCGCATCGGCCCGCGCCAGGCTGGCTGTCAGGCCGTCCGCCAGATTTGCCGGCAGAAAGGGCGTGTCGCACGGCGCCACCAGCACGCGCGCAAACCCGCCGGCGGCGGCAAAGCGCAACCCGGCCAACATGCCGCCAAGCGGGCCGAGCCCGGGTGTCTCATCCGGCAGCACGGGCAGGCCGAAGCCGGCAAACCGCGCCGGGTCGCCATTAGCGCTCAACGCCAGGGCGGCCACCTGGGGCGACAATCTGGCCATGACATGCGCGAGCAATGGCTTGCCCTGCAACGCCAGCAGCGCCTTGTCGGCGCCGCCCATGCGCGTTCCTTCCCCGCCCGCCAGAATAAGCCCGAGCACGGGCGCGGCCCCACCGGGCGCGGCCCCACCGGGCATGGCCTCACCGGGCGCCGATGACCCCGCCTGCCGCCCCCCGCTCATGCCCGGATGGTCCGCCGCTGTTCGCGCCCGGCACGGCGGTGTGCCTGTTCGCCCAATACGCGCCAGACCAGCATCTGCCGGCGCACACCAGGCGCTATCTGACGGTGCTGGCC
>DAIDIQ010000033.1 GCA_027459285.1 Acetobacteraceae bacterium | reverse complement strand
TCCGGGCTGAAGCCTATCACCGGCCGCTTGGCGCGGCGGATCGCATCCACATCCCGGGGCTTCAGCGTCTCCAGCCGGCGGCGGCTCTCGGTTTCGATATCGGTCACCAATATATTCACCACCCGCCGGATGGTCTCGTGGCGCAACCGGTTCGGCGGCACATCCAGGCTGGCCAGCCTCGCCTCGGCCACCGCCTCGGCAACCACCGGCAAATGCCCGATTTCCCCAAGCGTGAACAATTCGGCACGCAGGCCATCGTCCAGATCGTGGCTGTGATAGGCGATATCATCCGCCAGCGCCGCAATCTGCGCCTCCGCCGAGGGGTGGGTATTGAGGTCGAGCTTATGGCGCGCATCATACTCCGCCACATAAGGCAGCGGCCGGGTAACCGGGCCATTATGCTTGGCCAGGCCCTCCAGCGTCTCGAACGTCAGGTTCAGTCCGTCGAACCCCGCGTACCGCGTCTCGAGCAAGGTCACCACCCGCAGCGCCTGCGCATTATGGTCGAACCCGCCATGGTGTTTCATGCAGGCGGCCAGCGCATCCTCGCCCGCGTGCCCGAACGGCGTGTGGCCAAAATCATGCGCCAGCGCCAGCGCCTCCGCCAAATCCTCATTCAGCGCCAGCACCCGCGCCACCGACCGCGCAATCTGCGCCACCTCCAGGCTATGGGTCAGCCGGGTGCGAAAGAAATCACCCTCATGGTTCACGAAAACCTGGGTCTTGTATTGCAGCCGCCGAAACGCCGTCGAATGAATGATCCGGTCGCGGTCACGCTGCCAGGGCGTGCGGGAATGGCCTTCCGGCTCGGGGTGCAGGCGGCCACGGCTGCCCATGGGGCCAACGGCATAGGGTGCGAGGCTGGGACATTCCATCATACTGCGCCCGATACGCCGTTGCGGTCGGGTTTAGAAGCCGGCGCCGCACCATCCACGCCAGCAAACACGGGCGCCAGCCATCGGCCGGCGCCCGCTGGCTCAGCGACTGATCAACGCTTGATCGCGTCGTTCGCCTTGTCCGCGGCCTTTTTCGCCGCGTCACGCACGGCGTCGGCCGCGCGGCCGGCGGCATCCTGGGCCTTGCCCGCGGCTTTTTCCGCCGCGCCCTCGACCTCGGTCTTATGATTACCCGTCACCTTGCCAAGCGTTTCCTTGGCGGCGCCCTTCACCTGATGGGCGGTGCCGTCAATCCGATTGCGGTCCATTCATGGCCTCCATTGTTTTCTTTCCTCACGATTCTGCGTCTCGGCAGATCGCGATGCCCAACAGATGAGCCTGGCGCAAACCGCAAAAAAGGCGCGTCAGCACCAATTCGTATGGTTAAAGACTACCATGCCGCCCCGCTCAGCGGATCGGCCGGGGCAGCGGAAAACCCCGCTCCCGTGCCCAGAGTACCGCCTGAGCCCGCCGGTGCACGCCGATTTTGCCATACACCCGGGCAATGTGGTTCCGCAGCGTGTTACGCGAGACCCCCATTTGTCTGGCGATCGCCGCGTCATCCGTGCCTTCGCACAGCAGGCTGAGCACTTCCTTCTCGCGCCGGGTCAGTTCCCGCACCTCGGGCGGGGCGGTGTTGCCGGCGGGTGCGCGCAGATTGGCCAGCTTCTCCACCACCGTGCGGCTGAACCAGTTAGTGTCCTGCATCACCGCCTCGATCGCGGCAATCAGTTCAAGTTCGCCGTGCCGCCGCTCGTGGATATCCTGAATCACCCAGAGCACGCAGGCATGCTGACGCAGCGTGATCGCCTCGGCCGAGACCAGGCAATCAATGACCCCACCATCCATGATGCGAACGCGCGCATCGAGGCCGCGAAACCCGGATCGTTCCGCCAGCAACCCGGCAACCTTGCCGGGAAAGCCGCTATCCTCCCACAAATGCAGCGCCGCCATGGTTTTGCCCATGGCATGATCGGCATCGAGCATCGTCAGTTGGTGAAAGGCGTCGTTGGTATCGTAAACCTGGAAATCCGTGCCGGCGGTAATGGCCATGCCGACCGGTGCGAGGCGGAACGCGGTCGCGAACCGTTCCTCGCTGTGGCGAAGCTCGTTTTCCGCCTGGCGGCGCGGCTCCAGATCGGCAAATGAAAACAGCATGCAGGGTTCGTCGGCCAGTTCGATGGTCTGGCCCGCGACGATCACCAGCTTGCGGCCGCCATCCGGCAGCATCAGGTCGGCCTGCATCTGCGGAATATTCAGCCCGCTCCGCATGCGTTCCTTGGCGGTGTCGAGCGCCTCGGCATCACGCAGCACATCGATGTCGTATAGCGAGGCGTCCAGCACCTCGGCCCGGGTATACCCGGTCAGATCGAGAAAGCCCTGGTTGACCTTGACGTAACGCTGATCGGACAGACGCAGAATGACAGCCGGTGCCGGATTGACGTTGAAGGCTTGCTCGAACCGGGCCTCGGCATCGAACCGGGCCGAGACATCCTGCAAAATCAGCACCAGCAATTGCGGCTCGGCCTCGCCCTCATCCCTCAGCACCAGCCCCGACGCCTGGTGCATGAAGGGCTGATCGTCCGCGCCCTCACGGGTAAGCTCGACCACGAGCGCCGCGAACGCCTCCCCGGCAAGCAGCCGGTCGATCGGCGTCTGGCCACGCTCGAGCCGATGGTGGTTGCGGTATTTCAGGGTGAAACGGGCATGATAGGCATCGGCATCGGCGCCGAGCCCAGCCTGGCTAGCAACGCCGTGCAGCCGCAGCGCCGCCGGGTTGGCCCACAGCAGCTTGCCCGCCGGACTGAGCAAAATAACCCCTTCCGGCAGGCCGGCGATGATCTGCCGCAAGCTGGCATTGTCGGCGGAAAACGGGCGCGGCGGTGCCATGCGGGCTTTGGTTCCGGTCTGCTGCACACCGAGACTAGGCGGTGGCGCGAACGGCTTCAATTACAGGCCGCGGGCGCCTATGTTACCGCCATGCAAAGCGAATTCAGCGTGAGCGAGGCGGCGGCGACGCGCATTGCCGAAATCGTCGGTGACACGGGTCAGGCCTTGCGGGTGGCGGTGCTGGCCGGCGGCTGCAGCGGCTTTCAATATAAATTCGACCTGGAGTCCAAGGTGGCACCAGACGATCTGGTCATCGAGGCCGGAGGCGCGCGGGTGCTGGTGGACCCGGCCAGCCTGGATTTGCTGGCCGGTGCCGAGTTGCACTTCAATGACGCGCTGATGGGCAGCTATTTCAGCGTGCGCAACCCCAACGCGACCAGCAGTTGCGGCTGCGGCACCAGCTTTTCGGTCGATTGACGGCGGTGAAGCTGGCCACTTGGAACGTCAATTCGATCCGGGCGCGGATGGGCCATGTGACGCGCTGGCTCGAGGCGAATGCCCCGGACGTGCTGATGCTGCAGGAGATCAAGACCGAGGCGACAGGGTTTCCCACGGCGGCATTCGAAGCGCTGGGCTATCGCTGCGTAGTGGTGGGGCAGAAATCGTATAACGGTGTGGCCGCGTTGTGCCGCAACGATTGTGTGACCCGGCTGACAGAATTGCCGGGTGCCGCCGAAAGCCCCGACCAGGCGCGCTATGTGGAAATCGATACGCAAGGCGTGGTGGTGGCGGGAATTTATCTGCCGAACGGCAATTCCGGCGGGGAAGCGGGCTTTGCCTATAAATTGCGCTTCATGGACAGGCTGCATGCGCGGGCGCGGACCCTGATAGACAGCGAAATGCCGTTTGCCCTGGTGGGTGATTTCAATGTGTGCCCGAGCGATGCGGACTATGCGCCCGGCACGCTGCCACCAGGCGACGCGCTGTTGCGACCCGAGGTGAGGGCGCGGTTCCGCAGCTTGCTTTGGCTGGGACTGACTGACGCGCTGCGCGCGCTACAGCCAGACGGCCCGGCCTACACATTCTGGGATTATCAGGCCGGATGCTGGCCGCGCGACCGGGGCTTGCGCATCGACCATGTGCTGCTTTCGCCGGCGTTGGCGGAACGGCTGATGACCTGCGACCATGACCGCGCCGAGCGCGGGCGGGACCAGCCATCGGATCACATTCCCGTGAGCGTCACCCTGAACAAAAGCTGATTTGGGCTGGATCAATGCGGGATCGGGTTGCGCGACGGCATGTGGCGGTCGCGTAAGGCACGAGGAGATCCCGATGGGAAGCATGACGGACGCAAAAACCGTGATGCCGTTGGATGTGGCCAAGACCGGATTGAGCGAAGCCGAAGCGACACGGCGGCTGACGCGATACGGCGAGAACCGGCTGATCGAACACCGTGTCGGCCTTGTCGAGCGGCTGGCGCATTTCTTCTGGGGTCCGATCCCGTGGATGATCGAGACGGCGGCGGTGCTTTCCGCTGTGCTGCGACATTGGGACGATCTGGGCATCATCCTGACCATGTTGCTCATCAATGCCGGAGTGGGTTTCTGGCAGGAATTCAAGGCGGATAACGCAATTGCACTGTTGCGGGCGCGGCTGGCGCCGCAAGCGCGCGTATGCCGGGACGGAAAATGGCACGACATCCCGGCGCGGCAATTGGTTCCTGGTGACCTGGTGCATGTGAAGCTTGGCAATATCGTACCGGCCGATTTGCAGCTGACGGCAGGTGATTATCTGACCTTGGACGAATCCGCGCTGACCGGCGAATCCCTGCCCGTGGACAAAAAGGTGGGCGGGACGGCGCTGTCAGGCTCGATTGCACGGCAGGGGGAAATGGACGGGGTGGTGACCGCCACCGGCATGAATACGTATTTTGGTCGCACCGCGAAGCTGGTGGGTGACGCGCACACGGTTTCGCACTTCCAGAAAGCGGTGCTGCGCATAGGCAATTTTCTGATCGGTGGGACAGTCGTGCTGGTGGCCGCCATTGTGATGGCCGGTCTGCTGCGGCACGACCGAGTGCTGACCACGGTGCAGTTCGCGCTGATACTGACGGTAGCCTCGATCCCGGTGGCGCTACCGGCGGTGCTTTCGGTGACGATGGCGGTCGGAGCGGAGAGGCTGGCGCGCATGAAGGCCATCGTGTCGCGGTTGGTCTCGATCGAGGAAATGGCAGGAATGGATATTCTGTGTTCCGACAAGACCGGGACCCTGACGAAGAATGCGCTGACGCTAGGCACAGTAGAACCCGAAAGCGGTATGACCCCAGAGGAACTGGTGCATATGGCGGGGCTGGCGTGCAACACGGATGCGCCTGATGCGATCGACTCGGCGATTTTGGCCGGATGCACCACCCCGGTCAGAGATGCCCGGGTGATGAATTTCCGGCCCTTTGACCCTGTGCGCAAACGCGCCGAAGCGGAGGTTTTACAGGGGAGGGCACGGTTTTGCGTGGCGAAGGGCGCGCCGCAGGTTATTCTTGGCATGTGCGCGCCAGACGATACGACGCGGGCACGGATCGAGGCAGACGTGGACCGCGATGCGGCGCACGGCTTTCGGACGTTGGGAGTGGCGCGGCGCGAGGCGGGTGGCGAATGGCGATTTTTGGGCCTGCTACCGCTGTTCGACCCACCGCGGGATGATTGCGCGGCGACCATAGCGGCGACCAAGGCAATGGGCGTGAGCGTGAAGATGATCACCGGTGACCATGAAGCGATT
>DAIDIQ010000262.1 GCA_027459285.1 Acetobacteraceae bacterium | reverse complement strand
CACCATCTCGGCGCGTTCCCAATGGCCTTTCGGGTTGTCGAAGGCGGGGCCGGTATGGTCGGTCATGTCGAGGCCGAGCGCGCTCAGCACATGCCCGCATAGGGACGTGCCGCTGCGGTGCATGCCGGCGACCAGGACGATGCGGCGGGGTTCCGGAGACGTGCCCATGCTCATGCCGCACCGCGTTACCGTGACTTTGCCGGCGCTGGCCAGACCCGGGGCGCGGGGCATGCCGGCAAAAGTTTCAATTGTGTGAAGACAGCACGCGGCCGGGTCGTTTCGTCTGTCGCGGGTTGGCCAATCTGCTAGGGAAGGCCGGTTGCTGCCCCGGCAGCGCCAGAACCACGCCGAAGGCCCATGCCGCAATCGCATTTTGCCGTCCGCCCGCGCCGCGCCCTGTTGGCCGGCGCCAGTTTCACCGCCCTTGCCGCCGGTGCCGCCATGCCGGCCCATGCTGGCGGGCCGCGTGTGTTCAGCCAGGCCTGGTTCGCGGCGCGGGTCGATGCGAGCACCGGGCGCGGCGTGCCGGGCGGCCAGGCCGGCACGCTCAGCCAGGTTACGCAGGCGCAACAGAATCTGGCCACCATCGCCACGCGCTTGCAGGCGGTTGAGAGCGCGCAGCAGGCGGCGGCGGCCGCCGCCGAGGCCGCCGCGGGGGCGAACAGCGTGCCCAACGGGCTGAGCACCGGCGGGTTGCAGATTGCCCCCGGGGCGACGCCCGGGGGATCGAGCTGGACCGGCGCCGATCTGCCGACCCAGACGGTGAGCAACGGCAAAACCGATGTGACCGTGACGCAGACCGCGCCGCAGGCGATTCTGACCTGGCAGACCTTCAATGTCGGCGCCAAGACGACGCTGACGTTCAATCAGTCGGCTGGCGGGGCGAGCGCCAACAGCTGGGTGGTGCTGAACCGCGTCGAGGATCCGGCGGCCAATCCGTCGCAGATTCTGGGTGATATTACCGCGCCGGGAAAGGTCTATATCATCAACGGCAACGGCATCGTGTTCGGCGCCGGGTCGCAGATCAATCTGGGCGGGCTGGTTGCCTCGACCGCCGATATTGCCGATTCCCAGTTCCTGAGCGGGCTGTATGGCGCGCAGACCGGCAATAATTTCGCCCCGACCTTCACCGGCGCCACCCCCACCAGCAGCATCACGGTCGATTCCGGCGCGGTGATCGCGACCACCGCGCCGGCCAGCGCCACCGCCACCGGCGGCGCCGTGATGCTGTTTGCCGGCAATGTGACCAATAACGGCGAGATCATTACCCCCACCGGCCAGACCGTGCTGGCCGCCGGGCAGGATTTCATTTTGCGCGCCGGCTATAGCACCACCGGCAATCAGACCGCGACCGTGCTGGGCACGCAGGTGGCGACCTGCGAGGAGGCGGGCGGGGTCTGCTCGGCCACGCCCACCGGCGCCTGGGCCGGCTTCAGCAATGGCGGCACGGCGACCAATAACGGGCTGATCCAGTCCACGCTCGGTGATGTCACGCTGGTCGGGCACGCGGTCGTGCAGAACGGCGTGGCACTTTCCACGACATCGGTGAATATTCGCGGCACCATTCATCTGCTGACGGAAAGCGATATCGCGTCCGGCGGTGTCACCATCGGCGCCAATGCGGTTGACAGCATAACGCCGGATCCGAATTCACCGACCGCGCTCGACAGCCAGCGGCAAAGCCTGATCACGCAATCGGCCGCCAACAACGCGCTGCGCACGCAGGCGCTGGCCGGCACGGTGCCGGTGTTGAACGATGTGAGCTTCCTGCCCGATCAGATCGAGAATTCCCGGGTCGAGATCGTGACCGGTGGCACGGTTGCTTTCAGCGCCGGGTCGGTGACGATGGCGCAGGGCGGGCAGATCGCGGTGCAGTCGGTGGGGCGGGTGTGGGCGGGGGATGGCGCCAATCTCGATGTATCGGGGTCGACCGCGGCCACTTTGCCGATGACGTTCAATGACCTGGTGGTGAATATCCAGGGCAACGAGCTGCGCGATGCCCCGGTGAACCGCGATACCGGGCAGATCTCCAGCGCCAATGTCAATGTCGATGCCCGCACGCTGGTGCAGGTGCCGGCCGGGACCGATGGCTATTCCTCGGTGCGGGACTACACCCAGGGTGGCCTGCTGGAGGTCAGTGGCTATGTGGCGAACACGGCGCACGGCATCGATGAATGGACGGCGGTCGGCGGCACCGTCACGCTGCAATCCCAGGATTCCGTGATCACCCAGCCCGGGGCCAACATCAATCTCTCGGGCGGGTCGGTCACGGTATCGTCCGGCTATATGCCGCAATCCTATCTGATCGGGCCGGGCGGGACGTTGTATAATGTCGATACCGCGCCGGCCAATATTGTCTATAGCGGGGTATATACGCCCTATTCGGTCAGCTATCAGCGCTTTGGCGGCACGGATAGCTATACGAGCCTGGTTGCCGCCCCGGCGGCGATTTTCCAGGCCGGCTATACCTATGGGCGGGACGCCGGCAGCCTGGTGGTGCAGGCGCCCTCGGCGGTGCTGGAGGGCAAAATTCAGGCAAGCGTGGTCAATGGCGTGCAGCAGACCGGCGCGCGCCCGGCCACGCTGCCCAACAACGACCCATACCAACTGCCGCAGGGCGTGATCGCGCAGCCCGGCACGCTGGATATCTCGGGGCTCGATCTGGCCGGCAATCTGATCAGCTCGGCCATTACGGTCGCGGGCAATTATACGCCGATCGCGGATGGCATCACGCCGTCGAGCCCGTTGCCGACGGGGGCCACCGGCGTCGTGCAATTATCGGCGAGCCAGTTGAGCCAGGAACAGCTCGGCGGCTTCATTGCCAATGCCGGCAGCAACACGCTCGATATCACCGGCCCGGTGGCGCTGGCGCCCGGCGGCACCATGGACCTGACCGGCCAGGCCATCAGCATCGGCGCCAGCCTGACCGCGCGGTCCGGCAGGATCACCGCCACCAATATCACCACCGTCAATGGCGCCATCACGCCGTTGCTGGCGGCGAGCGGCGGCGGCATCAGCATCGCCGCCGGCAGCACGCTCGATCTGCGCGGGCTGTTCACCAATGTCATCACCAATGCCAGCACGATTGACACCGAGGCGCTGGTCAATGGCGGGTCGGCCATCGTCGATTCGCTCGGCAGCCTGACGATCGGCCCGAACAGCGTGATCGACGCGTCCTCGGGCGGGGCGCTGTTGCCGGGGGGCAAGGATCTGGGCGGGCGGGGCGGCAATGTCACGCTGATCGGGGATGATCCGAACACCCAATATGTCAGCACGCCGCAAACCGCCACCGTCACCCTCGGTGTGACACTGCGGGATTATGGCATCAATGGCGGCGGCACGCTCAGTTTGACCGCGCCCGATTTCGTGATCGGCGGGCCGAGCACGGCGCTGGCCGCCAATACGCTGCGGCTGGACCCGACGACGTTTCAAACCGGCTTCAGCGATTATGTGATCAACGGGTTTCAGTCGCTCGCGGTCGCACCCAACACGCCCCTGACCGTGGCCGAGCCGGTTTATACCTTTTTTCAGGGCAATAGCGGCAATCCGGTCAATGCCCCCACCGGCAGCGATCCGTCGGCGGTGTTCCAGCTTTATCTGCCGCCCGAGTATTCGGCCAACCGGGCAACCGGGCGGCTGACCCAGCGCCAGGGCGCCTCGTTGACGTTGCTGTCGAACAATGAGCCTGGGTTCTTCGACCAGGGAGGCGGGTCCATCACCATCGGCGCCGGCGCCGCCATCACGGTCGATCCGCTGCAATCGGTGCGGCTCGAGGCCTATGGCCAGATCACGGATGCCGGCACGCTGACGGCGCATGGCGGCAGCATCGCGCTGATCAATGAGCAGCAGAACCGGATTTATCAGGCCCCCGGCCAGGCCAGCCCCGCCGATGGGCCGCTGAGCCTTTCGGTGTTCATCGACACGGGCGCGCTGATCGATGTGTCCGGCATCGCCGTCACCGCGCCCGATTTGTTCGGCCGGCCGTTCGGCACGGTGCTCGCCGGCGGCACCATTCTGCTCGGCGCGGATTTCGGCACCCAGTCCGGCACGAACGCGCAGAACGCGAGCGACGCCAACATCGTCATCGACCAGGGCGCCACCCTGCTTGCCAATGGCGCCAGCGCCACGATCGATCTGCTTGCCGGCACCGTGCCGCAACTGACGCCGCAGCAGACCGGCCCGGTGCGGACCGACCCGATCGTGCAAGCCACCTCGGGCGGGGTGATCGCGCTGCGTTCCTATGCCGGCATCGATATCGGCGGCACGCTGAGTGCCGCCGCCGGCGGCATTGGCGCGGTTGGCGGCACGCTGGCGTTGACGCTGGAGGACCCGCTGATCAGCAATGCCGGCAGCCTGGATGCCGCGACCCTGGCCGAGGTGCTGGTGCCGCGCACCCTGGTTATTTCGCAGACTGCGCAGGACCCGCTGGCTGGCCAGACCATCTCCCCCGGCACGGCGCTGCCGGCCGCGGCCTATGGCCAGGCCGATATCAGCCAGGCTCAGCTCAGCCAGGGCGGCTTCGGCAGCCTGTCGGTTTATTCACGCGACGTGATACAGTTCCAGGGCTCGGTCACGCTCAGCCTGCCGGTGGCGGTGAGCTTCAACCAGGGGATCATCACCGACAGCTCGGCCAACGCGGCGGTGAGCGTGTCGGCGCCCTATGTTGCCTTCAATGGTGAATATGACCCGCTCAGCGCCAATGTCGGCCAGGCCTTCGCCTCGGTGAACGGCTTTGGCTGGGCCGCGTACAACCCGGCGACCGAGGGGGCGAGCAGCGCGAGCCTCGCGGTCAATGCCGATCTGATCGATTTCAGCAATGCCAGCCGGTTTGGCGTCTCCGACACCTATGACACCGCGGTCAGCGGCGCGACACCGGTCAATGTCGCGTATAACGGCATCGGCTTCGCGACGCTGACATTCACCAGCCAGGGTGACATACGCTTCACCCCCGGCATTGCGACCGGCACGGGCACATTCGCGACCACATCGATTACCACGCCAGGCAATATCACGTTCCAGGCCGGCCAGCTTTACCCGACCACCGGCGCCACCGCCCAGGTTTTTGCCGGCTATGACCAATATGCCGGCAACGCGAATATATTCGATGCCTCGAGCGGCATCACGATTCTCGGCAATGGCACCGACCCCGGCACCCCCTATTCGCTCGGCGGGTCGTTGCTGTTTTATGCCGGCAGCGTGGTGCAGGACGGCATTGTGCGCGCCCCGGAAGGCGATATTTCGCTCGGTTATGTGGGCGCGTTGAACGGGCTGACGGCGAGCAACGGCACCTCGTTCACCAGCACGGTCTCGCTCGGCGCCGGCAGCATCACGTCGGTCAGCCTCGATGGGCTGACCATTCCGTATGGTGGCACCGCCGATGGTGTCACGTACAGCTATGACGGCAACGCCATTTCCTCATCGGGGGCGTTCGGCATTCCCGCGATCGCGCTTGGTGGCCAGACCCAAAGCGTGGCCCAGGGCGCGTTGCTCGATCTGTCGGGCGGGGGTGATATCAGCGGCGCCGGCTTCGTCACGGGGCGTGGCGGGTCGACCAATGTGCTGACATCGCCGTTCCTGCAATTCTCGGGCACTGGCGGCGTGGTTGCGCCGAGCCTGGCGCAGGACCCGGTTTATGCGATCGTGCCCGGATATGGCTCGGCCTACGCGCCGCTCAGCCCGGTCGAGCTGTCCGGCACCGGCGGCTCGGTGCCCGCACTCGGCAGCCAGATCACGATCGGCGCCGGTGTGCCCGGCGTTGCCCCCGGCACCTATACGTTGCTGCCGGCCTATTATGCCACCCTGCCGGGTGCCGCCCGGGTGCAGATCGATACCGGCCTTTACGATACCGTGCCCGGCGTCACCACGCTCGGCGCCGGGTCCTATCTGCTCAATGGCCTGACCTCGGTTGCCAATACCGGCACGGCGCCGCGCCTGCCGGTGCAGATCGTGGTGACGACAGAGGCCGGCGTGCTCGCCAATTCCCAGTTCAACACGGAATCCTACAGCCAGTTCGAGCTGGCGCAGGCGGCGCAGTTCAACCAGCCGCGCGTCGTGCTGCCGCAGGACGGCAAGACGCTCGATCTCTATTTCCCGGCTGTGCCGGCCAGCAGCACGGCGCTGAGTTTTGCCGGCAGCACGAATTTCGCCCCGGCCGCGGGCGGATTTGGCGGCCAGGCCAGCGTCGGCACGCCCTCGGTCTCGGGCGATCTGCAACTGGAGATCACGGCCGATGGCGCGACACCGAGCGCGGGCTTCGTCTCGCTCGATGCCTCGGCGCTGAATGCGATCGGCGCGCCGCGGCTGGTGATTGGCGGCACGACCGAGGTTTCGCCCACCACGCCCTCGCAGTTGAATTTCATCGGTCAGGCCGGCCAGGTGGTCATTCAGAATGGCGCGACCCTGGCGGCGCCGGAGATTTTTCTGGTCGCGACCGATCAAGGCAGTGCCGGCGGCGGCGTGACCGTGTCGTCCGGCGCCACGCTGACCACGCTTGGCCAGGGCATGCCGCCCTACGACAGCGCGAGTTCGGGGTACGACTATAATTCCTTCGGCTATACGCTGGTGGCGCTTTCGAACGGGCTGCTCACCTTCTCGCCGGTCACCACCGGCTCGTCGTTCTATGGCGCGATCACGGTTGCCGACAATGCCACCCTGCTGTCTGGCGGCACGTTGAATTTCGAGACCACGGCCGGGCTGTCGCTCAGCCAGACCGCCATTTATGCCGCCAAATATCTCACGGTCACGGTCGGCAACGTCAATATCGTCGGCACCACATCAGAGGCCGCTCCGGTGCTGCCATCGGGCTTCACGCTGACCCAGGATGTGCTGAACGGGTTGCTGGCCGGCACCGCGGCACCGGGCGCGCCGGCGCTGCAATCCTTCATCATCAATGCCGATGGCTCGGTGAATTTCGTCGGTGACGTGTCGCTGGATACCAGCAGCCTGCAACAATTCGTGCTGAATACCCCGGCCATTTACGGCTATGGCGCCAGCAACGAGACCGCGACCATCACCACCAACACGCTTTATTGGAATGGTGTCGCCACCACCGGCGCCATTGGCACATCGAGCGGCGGCGGCAGCTATCAGGTTTCCGCGCCGCCCGCGGGCGTTATTGCCGGTGGACCCGGCACCGGCACCGGCGGCCTGACCATCAACGCGCAGACCATCGTGCTGGGCTATGCGCCGCAGACCCAGCCGAATGACCAGGTGACGCTGGACCGGCTGATCGAGGGGTTCGGCACGGTCACGTTCAACGCGAGCCAGAGCATCAGCGCCAATAATCAGGGATCGCTGAGTGTGTATCAGGCGGCCACCAGCTATGGGCAGCCCGGCACCGGCGGCACGCTGACGCTCAATACGCCGCTGCTGACCGGCGCCAGCGGCTCGGTCGATGCGATTACGGTTGGCGGCGCGCTGAGCATTGCCCCTGGCGCCACGCTAAGCCCCAGCAGCCAGGCCAGCGGCGCGCTGGGTGCGACGCTGAGCCTGACGGCCGACAGCATTACCGACAGCTCGACCATTCTGCTCAGCGCCGGCCGGCTGACGATGAACGCGACCAACGGCATCACGCTCGGCGCGGGGTCGGGCACGAATGTTTCCGGTCCCTCGCTGACCTTCGTCGATCAGACCGTGCCCACCAATGGCGGCGCCATTGTGCTGACCAGTGCCGCGGGCGACATTACGGCGGACCCGGGTGCCAGCATCGATGTGTCATCGGTCGGCGGCAGTGCCGGCAGCCTCACGGTCTCGGCGCTCGCCGGCAGCGCCGATATTCAGGCGACATTGCAGGGCAGCGCCGGCAACCCGGCAAATTCCGGTGGGTTCAGCCTGATTACCGGAACACTCGGTAATTTCGACGCGTTGAACGCGGCGCTGGATGCGGGCGGGTTTTTCGCCAGCCGCAGCTTCGAGATTGCGACCGGTGATCTGACCGTGGATCAGAGCGTGACCGCGCATGCGGTGAGCCTGACCACGGACGCGGGGGCGCTGATTGTGACCGGCAGCATCAATGCCTCCGGCGCCGCGCCCGGCAGCATCAACCTTGCCGCGGGCGGTAATTTGACCATTGCCAGCGGTGCGACGCTGGATGCGCACGGCACGACGCTGCAAACCGACAGCTACGGCAACCCGATAGCGGCGGAGAACCGGGGCATTGTCTCACTCACCACCGCCAACGGCACGCTGACGCTCGGCAACGCGACCATCAATGTCTCGTCGGCCGATCCGGTGGCGCTGGGCCAGGTTTGGCTGGATGCGCCACGCACCAGCGCCAACGGTGTTGAAAACGGCGTCGCGGTCAGCGCCGCGGGGCCGGTCACTATTATCGGCGCACAGAATATCGTGCTGTATGGCAGCCGCACCTATACCGCGACCGATGCCAATGGCACCATTCAGCAAAGTGCCGCCGGCGCGCCCAGTGGCGCCGTCATCATGGACCAGGTGAACCAGGACAACGCCAATTTCATTGACCAGGCAGCGTCCAACAGCGCGTTTGCCGGCCAGACCGCCGGGCTTTCCGCCTATGGCGCGGCCTATGCGCTCGAGCCGGCGGACGTCATTCAAAGCTCCAGCCAGAGCGGCGGCAACCTGACCGTGAACGGCGATATCAACCTCGTCACGTATCGGTATGGGCCGGATGCCGGCAGTGCCATCGGCGCTGGCCTGCCCGGGTTGTTGAGCCTGCGCGCCGCCGACAACCTGACGGTGAATGGCAGCATAACCGACGGATTCTACGCGCCGCCGGACCAGCCGGGAAGCAGCAGCTACGTCAATACCACCGCGGACGATAAAGGCTGGGTGCTGTACGGGTCGGACCCGATCGGCCAGGCGATTATTCTGCCCAACGATAGTTCGCCGGTGCCGGTCATCAATGGCACCAGCTTCTCCACGCGCTCGCAGACGCCGCTGAATTACGCGATCCCGATACAGGGTGCCATGCTGAATGCCAATGTGGTGATACCCACCGCGGTGGTGGTGGCGCAGAACCCGGCCAATCCGTTTGGCGGGCCGCCGACGCTTACCAGCAGCTTCACCGCAACCGGCACCATCATTTCGGCCTCGGGGCAGATATTGGCGACGCCCGGGCAGGTTCTGCCGGCCGGCTTCGTTATTCCCTTCGGGGCCACGCTCAGCCAGGGCACCGTTCTGCCGGTCGAGGTCTATCTGGCCGCCGGCACCATCTGGCCGGCTGGCGCCCCCTTGTCTGATTTCGCGGTGGGGGCGGTTTCGCTCGATCTGCCCAAGGGCACGCCATATCTGCTGTTGCAAGGCGGCGACTATATTCCCGGTGGTTCCAGCCTGTCTTTCTACACGCGCGATCCGAACTATAACAAGACCTGCGGCTGCGTGTATGTGCGGCCCACCAATGCCGCCGGCCAGCAGGGCTATATCTATGCCACCGCCACGCTGCTGCCCGCCGGCATGCAATCCTGGTCGATGAACCTCGTGGCCGGCGCCAACCTGAACAGCGCCGACCTGCTGGCCGTGCTGCCGCAACCCGACCTCGCGCAGGCGGCGCCGGCGCCCGAGACCAACGCCCCGGGCAGTATTATTCTTGCCGATACGCATTACACGCTCGACCAGAAACAGAACACCAGCAGCAATGCCACGGCTTCCTTCAGTGTCATCCGCACCGGCACGGGCAGCCTTAATCTGGCCGCCGGCGGCAATATCGACCAGGCGTCGCTCTATGGTGTTTACACCGCCGGCACCCAGACCAGCCTGGGTAACGGGCAGGATGCGCAATTCAACCCGGCGCGCAGCACCCAGGCGGGGAATGGCGGTATTCTCGGCAAATCCTATGCCAGCTACAACGCCATCGATGCCGCCCAGCAGGCGAGCTATCCCGATGGTGGCGGCAATGTGCTGGTTGACGCGCAGGGGAATATCACCGGCTATCAGCTCAGCGCGCTTGGTGATGTCGGCTTCGTTGCCAACGGCACCACCACCGACAATGTCGGCAACTGGCTGTGGCGGCAGGGTGGCACGGGGCTTGGCCAGAGCACCAGCTGGTGGATCAATTTCGGCAGCTACGTCGTGCCGCTGCAGACCAACGGGCAGGATGGCACCAGCACCGTGCCGGTGCTGACCGGATTTACCGGCTTTGGCACGCTGGGGGGCGGCAATCTTTCGGTCATTGCCGGGGGCAATGCCGGGGCGGTGTCCACCCAGTTCGTTGCCTCTTCATCGGCGGTCAGCCTGCAAAGTCTCGATCTTGCCGTGGCGAGCACCGGGCGCGTCACCGCTGTCACCACCAATGGTGGCGTCATTACCGGTGGCAGCACGGCGCTGACCGGCGGCGGGCTGCTGACACTCGATGTGGCGGGCGCGATCAACCCGGCGCAACAACCCACCGGCAACCAGCAGATTGCCGGCGGTGGCACGTACACCGACATGCGCGGCAACCTGACGGTGGATGCCGGGCAGATTGGCCGGATCGATCTGGTCTATAACGTGCAGAACGCCACGGACCCGCGGGCGCAGAGCCCGTTCACCACCGGCTATGCCGACTCGACCAACGGCCCCACTCTCGAGCTGGGGGATTCCACCGCCACGCTGTATACGCTGCGTGACCTCGTGCTGAACGCGGCGTCCGACCCCGGGCGTTCCTTTGAACAGGCGACGACCGCGGTAAGCCCGACCGCCGTGCCCAACGCCAATTCGAGCGTGGGTGGTGACACCGCCTTTTCACTCTGGACGCCCGGCACCGCCGTCAATCTGTTCTCGGCGGGGGGTAATCTGACCCCGACCACGGTTGCTAATTTCGGGCAGAGCCTGCCGCTCACGGCGGGCAGCGCGGTGAGCGCCGCCAATGATCTGCCCACGGATTTGCGCGTCATCTATCCGGGCACGCTCAATGCCGTTGCCGCCAGCGGCAGCTTTTATTATGGGCCGCAGGGTGGCGCCACCGATGCGTACAGCTTCTATTCTCTCGAACTGGCACCATCGCCGATCGGCCAGCTTTCCTTCATCGCCGCCCAGTCCATCTATGCCCAGGGCAGTGCCGGCAACCAATATGCGGTTGATATGTCTGGTGCGTCGAACGCGTTGAGCAGCCTGCCCAACCCATACAACCCTGCCTATGGCACGGTTTATACCGGCCAGTTCGGCACCAACCCGGCGCCGGTTTCCAATTATTTCGGCGGCTCGGACGTTCAGGTTTCCGGCTTCAACGGCATTCCCAACGAACTGTTCGCCTTTGAAGCCGATACACCCACCGGCAACCTGCACGCCAACGACCCCACGCCCGCGCGCATTTATGCCGTCAACGGCGACCTGGTCGATGTGCAGTTCGGTGAGGTGCTGAATTTCCCGCTGGTAAGCAACGCCCCGGTCAGTACCTGGTATCTGGCCGCGAAACCGGTGGATATCTACGCCGGCAACGATATCGTCAGCAGCGGCACCATTCCCGCCACGGAAGCATCGGGGTATGCCGGCACCGCCTTCGCCAACGAGCCGAACCAGCGGCCCATCACCGCGGACAACGCCATCTCGTCGGGCAACCTGCTGCTCAATCTTTCGTCCGACAACGTCTCGAGCGTTTTTGCCGGCGGCGATATTCTCGGCTCATATTTCTATATCGCCGGCCCCGGCACGCTCAGCGTTACCGCTGGCCGCAACATCATCGAAACCGGCGCCGTTTCCGGCAAGGGCAGCCTGGCGTTCGGGGACATCAAAAGCATCGGGCCGATCTATAATGTCAGTGCCAGCAACCGCGATACCGGCGCGAACCTGACCATTATCGACGGGGCTGGCGCCTCCGGGCCGGATTATACCGCCTTCGCCAACCTCTATTTCAACCCGGCCAACCAGGCCGATCTCGCCATTCCGTTGAGTTCGCCGCCCAACCAGGGCAAGGTTCAGCAAACCTACCAGAGCCAGCTTTATGCCTGGCTTCAGGCGAATGCCGGCTATACCGGCCCGCAATCCGGCGCGCTCGCATATTTCCTGACCCTGCCGACATCCCAGCAGGCGATTTTCGTGCAGCAGATATTCTTCGATGAGCTGCTGGCTTCCGCCTCACAGGAATCGAACCCGGCCAGCCTGTTCTATAAAAGTTATGACCGGGGTCGCCAGGCCATCGCCACCCTGTTTCCCGCCGGCAACAGCTATTCCGGCAGCCTGACCATGGACAGCGGCACGCTGACCATTGCCGGCACCCCGGTCGATTTCGATGCCGGCATCACCACCTTGTTCGGCGGCAATATCCAGATCTTCTCGCCCGGCGGCGCCACCACCTTCGGCACCACCGGCGGCCCCATTCCGGGTGCCAGCTCCGGCGTCATCACGCAGGGCAACGGCAACATCAATATCTACGCGCTTGGCAACGTGCTGCTTGGCCAAAGCCGTATTTTCACCACCTTCGGCGGCAGCATCCTCATCTGGTCGGCAGACGGCAACATCAACGCCGGCCAGGGCGCCAAAACCACCGTCATCATTCCGCCAGCACTGATCAGCTACGATACGTACGGCGATATCTCGCTCTCACCGCCCACCCCGTCCTCGGGTGCCGGCATCGCAACCCTCGCCCCCATCGCCGGCATCACCCCCGGCAACGTCACGCTGGTGGCGCCACTCGGCACGGTCGATGCGGGCGAGGCGGGGATTCGCGTCTCCGGCAACCTCAACATCGCCGCCGCCACCGTGGTCAATGCCGCCAATATTCAGGTTGGCGGAAAAACCACCGGCAATACCGCGGTTGTCGCCACCAACACCGCCGCCGCCTCCGCCGCCGCCTCGGCCGCCGGTGCCGCCACCGACGCCTCGACCTCGGCCGCCAGCCAGACCGCGCCGACCAAGGCGCTGACCGAGCAACCCTCGATCATCACCGTGCAGGT
>DAIDIQ010000016.1 GCA_027459285.1 Acetobacteraceae bacterium | reverse complement strand
GCACCGGCCCGCACCCCCGCCCGGCCACCCATGGCAGTGTACGCTCGTGGGTGGCCGGGCGGGGGTGCGGGCCGGTGCCGGACTGCGCGCCGTCAGGCGCGTTTCACATATCATACCGGTTCGCCGTCGATGGGGGTGTAGCCGGCGGCGAGGATGACGGCGCGGGCTTCGCCGATGGCGGCCTCCACCGCCGCCTCGTCGGTGCCCTTGGCGACCAGGGATACGCCATAGCGCCCATCGCGCTCGAACGGGTAACTGCCGAGGTCGAGCGCGGGAAAGCGGGACTGGATGGCCGCCAGACCCTCGGCGATGCTGCCCTCCAGCATGGGCATGGCATGCACGGCGCGCGAGACCACCGGCAGGCCACGCGGCAGGCGCTGTTCGAGGGTGCGGAACATCGATTGCATGATGCGCGGCACGCCGGCCATGACATGCACATTGCCGATGGTGAAGCCGGGCGCCGGGCTGACCTCGTTCTCGATCAGCGTGGCGCCGCGCGGCATGGTGGCCATGCGGCGGCGGGCGGCATTGAAGGCGCCTTCGGCATAATGCGCGCCGAGCATGGCCATCGCCTCGGGGTGCGGTTCCCACGGCACGCCAAACGCCGCGGCCACGCATTCGCTGGTGATGTCGTCATGCGTCGGGCCGATGCCGCCGGTGGTGAACACATGGGTGTGCCGGGCCCGCATGTCGTTGACGGTGGCGATGATGGTGGGCGCGACATCAGGGATGATGCGCACCTCGCGCAGCGGCAGACCGAGCGCGCCAAGACCCTGGGCGAGAAAGCGGATGTTCGCATCCTGGGTGCGGCCGGAGAGAACCTCGTTGCCGATGACGATGAGACCGGCGGTGAGCGGGGCGGACATGGCGGGTTCCGTGAATTCCTTGAGGAAGGCAAGATGCGACTTTTTTGAAAAAAAGTCGCGCAAAAAACTTTTGACTCGGGGCGTGCGTGGTGACGCACGGCGCGCCAGTCACGAAGTTTTTTTGGTTCTTTTTGTTCACAAAAAGAACATTCTTCCTTCCCTAAAGAAAATCCCTCAATAACGGTATCAACGGCTCGTCCGCCGGCGGCATCTTGTAGGTGTGCAGCCGGTTCGGCCGCACCCAGGCCAGGGTCTGGCCCTCGCGGCCTTGTGGCGTGCCGCGCCAGCGCCGGCACAGATAGAGTGGCATCAGCAGGTGGAACGTGCCGTAGCCGTGCGAGGCGAAGGCGAACGGGGCGAGGCAGGCGGCGCTGACATCGATGCCGAGTTCTTCCTGGAGTTCGCGGATCAGCGCCGCCTCGGGGGTTTCGCCGGGATCGACCTTGCCGCCCGGAAATTCCCAGAGGCCGGCGAGTTTCTTGCCTTCCGGGCGGCGGGCGAGGAGAACGCGGCCGTCGGCATCGATCAGGCCGCAGGCGGCGACCAGCACGATGGGCGTGGTGCCGGCCTCGGCGGCGATGGCCGGGCCAAAGATATCGTGCCGGTTGGCGGCAAGCATGATCACCTCGGTTTTGCCGCCGCGGGAGGCGAAATCCTGCGTGCCTTGCCCGGTGACGCGAAAGCCGATGCGCCGCAGCACCGCGACGGAGGCCGCGTTATCGGCCGCGACATTGGCCGCCAGCGTGTCGAGATCGAGATTGGCCAGCGCCCAATGCGCAAGGCGGCGTGCCGCTTCGGTCGCGTAACCGTGCCGCCAATGCTGGCGGCCGATCCAGTAGCCCAACTGGCCCTGGCGCGGATCGGGGCCGAGGCGCAGCCCGACACCGCCGATGAGGGATGGCTGGCCGGGGTGCGCGATGGCGAGGTGATAGGCGGTGCCGGCGCGCAATTCGGCCCGGGTCGAGGCGATCCAGGCCTCGGCGTGCTCGCGTTCATAGGGATAGGGCACGGCGGCGAGATTGCGCACGATGTCCCATTCGCTGATCTGGCGTTGCAGCGGGCGCGCATCCTCGGGCGCGAACGGCCGCAGGCACAGCCGCTCGGTCACCAGCGGGGTGAAGCCGTCAGCTTCGGTAGGCGCCGTTGATGTCGATATAGCCATGCGTCAGATCGCAGGTCCAAACCGTGGCGCGGCCGCGGCCAAGCCGCAGATCGACCGCGATGGTGATTTCCCGGCCGTGCATGTGCGCGACCACCGGGGCCTCGTCATAGCCTTCGACCGGGGCGCCATCGCGCGCGATGGTGACGCCGCCGATGGCGATGCACAGCCGGTCCCGGTCGGCGGGTTCGCCGGCCTTGCCGACCGCCATGACGATGCGGCCCCAGTTCGCGTCCTCGCCGGCGATGGCGGTTTTGACCAGGGG
>DAIDIQ010000004.1 GCA_027459285.1 Acetobacteraceae bacterium | reverse complement strand
CCAGAAAGACCAGAACAAACCCACGCGAAAAAATCATTCCCGAAGTTTTTTTGGTTCTTTTTGTTCACAAAAAGAACGTCCTTACTTCCATGGTTTCTCCCTGATTCCTGAAATTTCCAGATTCCCGAGCCTGGCGCAGCCATGATGAAGAAGGGCAGGTCCTCGGTGTTCAAATCTTCGTCCAAACCCAGCCTATAGATGCCGAAACCAGTGCCGGCGAGTTTCCAATTAGCGCGCTGCGCGTGGGTAGCGCTGGCGTGGCTGGTTGACCTGGCAGCTACTGCCAGAGGGCTTATCTCCCTGGCGTACGGCCTATCATTGGCTCGCTCGACTACGGCATGACGCCACATTGGATACCATCAACCATCATCATCTATGGATCAGATCAGGCCGAGGGACTGTAGCAAGGAACAAAGTATCGGTTCGACTGAGGCGGCGCGTTGGAGGGCAGCTTGGTCGAGCCTGGCTACAAGCTGGGTGCTGTCCATTCCTTTTTGATAGCCGGGCCAGACACGCTGAATCGCACGACCCGCATGCGCCGCAGTTGTTAGCGTCGTTCGTGGCGCGTTTGGAAGATGCCGCAATAGCATGGCTTCGTGGCAGGGGTTTTGCCAGATGATTTGGATTCTTTGGCTCTGGGCATTGGCATCAATTTGGGCTTTTCGGGCAGGATTGCTGGTGACGACGTCCTGGTCGATCAAAAGCCAGCGCGCGACGAGTCGGTCCCGGTTTCTTTCAAACTCGGCGATACGTTTGATTGCCTGCGTGACCATCGCCTCGGGGCTACCCGCACCCGGATTCAGCTTCCGCACCTCGAGACGATGGGCCAGGCTTCGGTCTCGGAGGAGTTTATTAAGGAGCTGTCCGTAGGCATGCTCGGACGCACCCTCGCAGCCAAGAAATACGACTTTCCGTTGTGGTCTGTTATGGCGGGTCATCCGATAATGGGGAGCGCGCCGTAGGCACCGGCACGATATTTGCGGTAAAGGCTATCATCTCGACGGACACCTTTGACTTCCATCAAACTATAGAAGCGAGTGCGGCCCTGGCTGTCTTTTTCGGTCAGGACGACTTCTTCCTTGACCATGTCTTCGAGCAAGGCGCTTTGGTGGCAGGAAAAGAGGAGTTGGGCGCCGTGGGGATTGCGGTCTGGATCGTGAAACCAACCGATGATTTCGGCAACGAGTTCGGTGTGCAGGGAGCGGTCGATTTCGTCGATGACGGCGAGGCTGCCGTTTTGCAGAGCCTGATATATCCAAGGGAAGATGCGGATGAAAGATCTTGTGCCGTCACTTTCCAGAGGCCAGGGCATTGGGACGTGCAGATTTCTGTGATGAAACATTGGCACGGGGTTGCCGTTGACGGGACGAAACTCCATTCGCTCAATACCAAAATCGACGCGTTTTAATAGATCGTTCAGCGAGGCCGCAACATCCTGATTTTGTGCCAAGAAGCTGATCGCGTGCTGGTCTGGCGGGTCAATGCGCTGAAGCAGAATATTGGAGCTAATCTGCTTAAGAACGGCGAGAAACTTCTTCGAGGGCTCGTGCTCGAACTGGGCCAAGGTGGCAATACAACTCGCATTCGGTCGGATCTTGCCAATGACTGACGTGAAGCCTGACAGGGAATACAGTTCAGAACCGGCGAGATGGCCTTCCTTTGAACGCTCGAACACGCGGGTCCATTTGCCACGACCGTTGCGGCGGAAACGCATGGTTTCGTTAAGAACACCGTCGACACGCCATTTTTCCGTGTGAAGGAGAAGCTCATACCGGAATGCGCCAACCTCCTGTTTACCTTCGGCGTCCGTCCGGCCAGTGCGACCGCCCCATTCGGCGGCCAGCAAAATCGGTTTGTGGCCGCTTTCTCTGTCGTTGAACGCCTCGCACGGCACATCTCCTTCGTGGTGAAAGCTGTGACTGAGAAACCAGATAAGAAAAGGAAGTGTTTTCAGTATGTTGGACTTGCCGGAACCGTTAGGGCCAAAGATGCCAACGACTTTGGCGACGCGTTCCTTGCTGCCGGGAAAGATAGGCGCGAAGCGGGCTTCGTCGTCCGGTACGCTGTCGGGGATGCGCAGGTCGAGCACCTGCTTTTCCTTGATTGAGTAGAAGTTTTCGATCTCGATCCAATACAGCATGGCTGGAGACTATACCATCCCTGCTCATGCTTTCAACGGATTTTTGTGGATTTTTTGATTTTGGACTAGCTGGGCGAGCTACCAGCTACGGGCTTTGCAAGTTGGCAAAATCGTCCCGGGGTGTGGACGGTGCTTCCGATGGTTATGGCAAGCCAGCAGCGCGCGGGAATGGCAACGGCGAGGAGGGTTCGCTTGCTTGCCTTACTCGATTGAAATTATGAAGTTTTTTTGGTTCTTTTTGTTCACAAAAAGAACGTGCTTGTTTGGTTTGCGTGTGTCGCCCCTGGATTGCTTCGGCGCCCGAGGGGCGCCTCGCAATGACGGGTGGGGGGTGGCCCCCGCGAGAGGGTGGGTTGTGAGGTTTTTTGGGTCTTTTGTTCACAAAAAGACCGCGCTTTCCCCTTGCTTTTGCGCGCGGCTCAGGCGGCCCGTTTGAGGTTGAAGCGTTGCCAGACGGCGGCCAGCGAGCGGACCAGATGGTCGATGTCGGCCTCGCTGTGCATCGGTGAAGGCGTGATGCGCAGGCGTTCGGTGCCGCGGGGGACGGTGGGGTAGTTGATGGGCTGGAGGTAGATTGCGTACTCATCCAGCAGCATGTCGCTGATTTTCTTGCAGATATCCGGGTCACCCACCATCACGGGGACGATATGCCCGTCGCTCATGCGGTGTGGCACGCCGGCCGCGTCCAGCGCGGCGCGGAGTTGGGCGACGCGGCGTTGGTGCAGGTCGCGTTCCACTTGGCTCGTTTTCAGGTGGCGGATGGAGGCGATGGCGCCGGCGGCGATGGCGGGCGGGAGGGCGGTGGTGAAGATGAAGCCGGAGGCGAAGCTGCGCACGAAATCGCACATCGCCGCCGAGCCCGCGATATAGCCGCCGATGATGCCGAAGCCCTTGGCCAGCGTCGCCTCGATGACCGTGATGCGGTGCATGATGCCTTCGCGTTCGGCGATGCCGCCGCCGCGCGGGCCGTAAAGGCCGACCGCGTGCACCTCATCGAGATAGGTCATGGCATTGTGCTTGTCCGCGACGTCGCAGATTTCCCGCACCGGGGCAATGTCGCCCTCCATGGAATAAATGGATTCGAACACCACCATTTTCGGCACCTCGCGCGGGTATTCGGCCATCAGCCGGTCGAGGTCCTCGGGGTCGTTATGCTTGAAAATGCGCGTGGGCGCCCGGGAATGGCGAATGCCCTCGATCATGCTCGCGTGGTTGCCCGCGTCCGAGAACACGACGCAGCCGGGAATGCGCGAGGCGAGCGTGGTGAGGCTGGCCCAGTTGGAGACATAGCCGGAGGTGAACAGCAGCGCGCTTTCGGTGCGGTGCAGATCGGCCAGTTCGCGTTCGAGCGCGACATGGAAGTGGCTCGATCCGGCGATGTTGCGCGTGCCTCCCGCCCCGGCCCCGCACTGGTCGATCGCCTGGTGCATGGCGGCGAGCACGGCGGGGTGCTGGCCCATGCCGAGATAATCGTTCGAGCACCAGACCGTGACGGCGCGGTTGGAATGGCCGGCGCGGGTGGCGACCGGGAAGCGGCCGCGCTGCCGCTCGAGGTCGATGAACACGCGGTAGCGGCCTTCATCACGCAGGGTATCGAGCTGAGTGCCGAAGAAGTTCTGATAGTCCATCTGGGTCTAGCTCCGTTCCAGGGCCGGTGGCAGCAATGGCAAGGCGGCCGGTATATGAGGGCAGGTGGCGGCGGGCGGGAGATCCTTGGCGACAGGGCAGGTTGGCGCGAAACCGCCCCAGACCCGCGCCAGATCGAGCGGCAGCACCATGAACAGATGCTCGAACACGCCGAGCGCCAGAATCACACCGACGAAGCCGTTGGTGACGATGCCGATCTGGCTGGCGTGCGGGCCGAGCGCGCGGCCGATGAACGAGGCGGCGGCGAGCGTGCCGAGCGTGACCGATACCGGCAGCAGCGGGTTCATGGGCCGTTTTACCATGTAGGCCTTGAGATAGGCCAAGCGGCGCGGCACCCAGTTTTCGTTCAAATTGCGCACGCCGAGATACACATTGAGCTTCGCGCTGATGCGCATGACCCACAGCGACAGATAGGTGAGGCTGGCCACCTGGTTGGGGCGCCCGACGGAAAGCAGCAGAATGACGACACCCACCGCGGCGATGGCGGCTTCGTGGTAAAGCAGGGTTTCGATGGCTTGCCAGAAACGCCGCAAGCCCCTGGCCGAAGGGTCGGCCACGCGGCGAGGACCGGTGACCACGCCCATGAAAAAACTCATTTCCTGCCAGCCCCAGGCGGCCAGCGCGCAGGTGAAGCCCAGATAGGCGGCACCCACCGTGGGCAGGCGCGCGGCCTGCGCGATGCCCAGCAGCGCCGCGCCCAGCACCAGCGTCGCGCTGCCGAGGCTGAGGCGGAAGGTGCGCGCCGGAAGGTGGTTCAGCAGCAAGATTACGCCGGTGGCCACCCACCACAAAAACACCGCATAGACGACGACCCAGCCGAATGGCGCCACGGCCGGGCTACCACACCGGCTCGAGCCGGGCGGAGGCGGGCAATGTGTTGGCCTTCACCGGCACCAGATACATGCCGAGGAAAGTGACGGCGGCCCGGGCACGCAGGCCGAGCATGGCAAGCCCGCCACCGAGCCCGCCCCGCGCCCGCGCCGCCCCCATGGCCGTGGTGAGCGCGAACAGCCGGTCGAAGCCGCGCACCATGCGTGGATGGTCGAGATCGAGCGCGAGCGGAAATACCTGCTGGCTGATCAGGCTGGTCAGCGCCAGCACGCGACGGTCATACTCGGTCGGGTCGATGCCGAGTGCCGCGTGAAACACCGGGCGCGCATGGTCACGCACATACATGGTGGCGAACACCGCGAGCACGAAGAAGCGGATCCAGAGCTTGTTGACGCCGGACAGGATTTTCGGGTCGGCGCGCATCAGCAGGGCAAACGCCTCGCCATGGCGGAATTCATCGTTGCACCAATTCTCGAACCAATTGAAAATCGGGTGGATCATGTTCTGCGGGTTGCGCTGCAGATGCCGGAAGATGGTGATGTACCTGGCATAGCCGATTTTTTCCGACAGATACGTGGCATAGAAAATGAATTTCGGCTTGAAGAAGGTGTATTTCTTGGCGCGGGTGAGAAAGCCGAGATCGACGCCGACGCCGAAATCCTTCAGCGTGTCGTTGATGAAGCCGGCATGCCGTGCCTCGTCACGCGCCATGAACGCGAACAGGTCATGCACATCCTTGTTCTTGATGCGCTTCTTGATCTCGGCATAAAGCACACAGCCCGAGAATTCGGCGGTGACCGAGCTGATCAGGAATTCCAGCAATTCGGCGCGAAGTTCGGGCGTCAGCTTCGATGCGTCGAAACTGTCGAACCTCGCGTCGCGGATGAAGTGGCCGCGATTATTATCGGCACGCAGATCGGCGATCAGCGCATCCCACTCGCCGCGCACGCCCGAGACATCGAGCCGGTCCATGGCGGGAAAATCGGTGGTATAGAAACGCGGCGTCAGCAGCGTGTTCTGCAGTGCCACCGCGGTGCTGGCGGTGCTGTCGGCAACCGGGGCGGGTGATACGGCGTTCATGCGAAAGCCTCCTTCGCGTCGAACCCGACCTCGTACAGGCCGGTGAGTTCCAGGATCGAGGCAAGCCGGATCAGCGCACGGTCCAGCGGGCCGGCGCGCAGCACGGTGGCCCGGCAGCGGCACACCACATGCTGGCCGAACGCGACCGATGGCGGATCATGCAGAATGACCTGGTCGCCAGGCCGGATATCTATGCCATCCGGCACGGCATAGGCATGAAAGCTTTCGGCTGTCTGCTCGATATCGACATCACAGACGATCTCAAGGCGTTTGCTCATGGTTTTCCCCGTGTGCCATGGCTTGCGGCGGTAGCAGCGCCGCGAAAGCGGCTTCGTTGGTCGGGCCGAAGGCTTCGAGCTCGATATGCCGGCGCGTCACCGGGTCATCGAGCGTGAGGCGATGGTCTTGCCAGAGCGTAAGCCGAAACGGCGTGGCGGGGCCAGCCCCATCATGCTCACGCGCCTGCGCCAGGCCGCGCATGGTGCCGCGCAGAAAGCCGGCCTGGCCGACAATAATTTTGACCACCTTGCCGGTTTGCGCATCCGTGATGCGGACATCGCCGTTCGGCATGTCGGCGAACAGCAATTGCCGCACCACCACCGGCGTGCTGGCCGGAATGTCGGTGGCGTGGCGGATGCGGCCGAGCACGGCAAGCGCGATGCTGGCCAGCATGAGCAGTCCGGCGCCGATCAGCACCGATCTGGGAAAGGTCGGCGCGGGCGTGTTGGCCGGCACGGCGCGGCTCATATCACCGCCATCCGGCCCGGCGCCTGGCCCAGCGCCGGGCGTGGCGCCGCGTCAAGCCCGCGGGCGGCTTGCGGGGGGGCGCTCGCGGGCGTCGCGGGCTCGGCCTCGGTTGCCTCAAGCTGGCGGCGCAGCAATTTGGCCACGCGCTGCACGTTCGGCACGGCGCGCAGCATGGGCAGGGCGCCCTCCTTGCCGCCGACGGTATGCGGCCAGAGCAGGATGGTGCTCGGCCTCTCGCGGGCATTGGCGGCGGGGGCCACGGCCAGCACGATATTACCCGAACCATCCTTCGCCGCGCGCAGCCGGGCGGTTTGCACCTTCGACCAGGGAATATTGACGCTGACCGGCAGCGCGATGCCGGCTTGCAGCACGAAGCGGCGGGTGGTGATGGTATAGCTGGTGGTGCGACAGACCAGCAGCACATACCCCGCGTGCAGGCCAATGACGACGAGCGACAAGGCGGTGAAGCGCAGCATGGCGGAAGCGAGTGTTGCCGGCATGAACAGCGCCCGGTGCACCGCGACCGCGACCAGCAGGGCGCCGAAATAGGCCAGCAGCCAGCGCCCATGCAGCGATTTCAGCAGCGGCCAGAAGCCGGGCGCCCCCTGCCACAGAACATGCTCGCCTTGCGGTAAATCCTGCGGCAATTCATGCGCGGCGGACGGAAGGCGTTTCATAGCAGCGGTTCCGCGCGGCCGGTCATGGCGAACAAGGTGCCGCCACCGAAATAGGCGGCGATCTTGTCTTCCTCGAGCAAGGTGATGCTATCGGCCTGTTTGGTTGCCGGCACATCGGCGAATTGCGCCGCGGTGATGGCGTTGACGCGGATTTGCCGGCGCGGCATGAACTGCGCGAAGGGCAGCGGCACCAGCACGCTGCGGCTGCCATCGGCCAGCCGCATTTCCAGGTAGCGGAAAATATTTTCCGACCGGTCCACCCACAATTCCGTGACGTCACCGGCAACATGCCCGTCCGCGCCCAGCACCTCCATGCCGCGCGGATCGGGGTCCTCCTCGGACAGGGTGATTTCGGTGGCGGCGCGCAGCGGCGCGACCAGCGGCAGGCCGGTGTCATAGGTGGTTTCCGGCGCATCGGGCCGGTTGGCATAGGCGGCCGGGCCGATGCCGGACAGCAGCGGGTTGCCGGTGGGCACCAGCGGCGCGCCGGGCGAGCCGCTGGTGGGCACGCCGCCCGTGAGCGGGGCCGGCAATTCATGGCGCGGGGCAAACACCGTCTCACCGTGCGGCAGCAGGAAGGATTTCGGCTTGGGCGGGTTCGGAAAGCCCATCGTGAGCTGACCGCGATCGGTCACCATGGGAAAGCCCTCGCGCTTATCCTCGAGATGGAGATAGAGAATGAGGCCGGCGAAGAATATCCAGAACGCGTAAAGCGCAAGCTGGGCGACATCGATATAGCCGGTAATGGCCCCTGCCTGATGCATGGTGCATTCCTCCTTCAAACGGGATGGGTTAGGCTGCGCGCTGGCAGCAGAAGTGTCGGGAGAGCGGCAGCCGGGGCATCCCCCTGGGCATCCCCTTGGGCATCCGCTCGGGCATTCCCCAGGCGGCGGACCAAGGGCCCGACCGCGACCAGGGTCGCGAACATCAGCAGAATCTCGACGGCGTAGACACACTCATAGCCCGTGGCGGCCTTGTTCAGCACCGGCCCGAGACGGCCGGACGTGGCAAGCGCGCCGATACCATCGCGCAGCAGGCCGCCGCTGGCGACCGCGGCACCGGCGGCGGAAGCCTGCACCGCGCCCCACAGGCCGAGCGCGAGCCCGATCTGCCCGGACCGCGCGCCATTCATCGCGGCCGTGAGCGTGCAGTGGGCGAACAGCCCGGCGCCAAAGCCGATCAGCGCGACGCCGAGGCAGAACACGGCAACCGAGCCGAACGGCGCGGCCAGCAGCACGGCCGTGAAGGCAGGCAGGCCAACCAGCGTCGCATATCCGGCCAGCCGATACGGATCGGCGCCACGGCCAAGATTGCGGGCGCCCAGGCCAAAGCCGCACAGCCCGCCGCAGGCCAACAAGGCGCTGAGCGCGGTGGTTTGCCCGACCGTGAGGTGCAGCACCTGGCCGCCATAGGGTTCCAGCAGCACATCCTGCATGGAGAAGGCGATGGTGCCGAGGCCGAGCGCCACCAGGCGGCGCACCGCCTGACCCTCGGCCGAGAAATCGGCCCAGGCGGCGGCAAAGCCCGGCCGGTCACGCCCGGGGCGGGTGGCCTGCGGGTCGCGCGGCTCCTGCTTCCAGAGCGCCACGATATTGAGCGCGAACGAGAACAGCCCGGCCCCCTGCACCACCTGGATCAGGCGAATCTCCGAGAAATCACGCAGCAAGGCACCGAAAATCAGCGCGCTCGCGACCATGCCGATCAGCAGCATCATGCACAGCAGCGCCACCACGCGTGGGCGGGTTTTGGGCGGCGCCAGGTCGGTCGCCAAGGCAAGGCCCACGGTCTGCACCGTGTGCAGGCCGGCACCCACGAGCAGAAAGGCAAGCGCCGCCGCGATGCGCCCGGCAATGGGCGGCGCGTTGCTGTCCCCCGACAGCAGAATAAGCGCGAACGGCATGATGGCGAGGCCGCCGAATTGCAGCATGGCGCCGAACCACAAAAACGGCACGCGCCGCCAGCCGAGCAACGAGGTGTGATGGTCCGAGCGGAAGCCGACAATGGCACGGAAGGGGGCGGCGATCAGCGGCAGGCTGACCATGAGCGCCACCAGCCAGGCGGGCACATGCAGTTCGACGATCATCACCCGGTTCAACGTGCCGATCAGCAGCACCGCCGCCATGCCGACCGAGACCTGAAACAGCGACAGGCGCAGCAGCCGGGGCAGCGGCAAGGCCTCGCTGGCGGCATCGGCGAACGGCAGAAAGCGGGTGGACATGGTCTGCCAGCCACCGGCGAAATGCGCGTTGATGCGGGCGAGGCGGCCGCTCATTGGTGCAGCAACTCCATGGCCTGGGAGGTGTAGAACCCCGAGCCGATGCGCACGGTGCGGGCAACCCGCCAGGCGGCGAGCCTGGGGTCGGCCGCGATCATGCGGCGCAGCCTGGCCTCGGCGACCGGCACGATCGCGGGAGACCGATCGCCGCGCGGAAACAGCTTGCCTGCCCAATAGAACATCGCCAGCAGCCTGGTGCGCGGCGCGAAGGTGAACAGGATCGAGGTATCGGTGCGGGCGGCGAAGCCAACCAGGGTTCGCACCATATCCTCGGGCGCGTAGTGAATGAGCGAGTCCATGGCGACGATGTGCGTGAAGCGCCCGGTGGCGGGATCGGTCATGTCGCCGACGAAAAAGCGGATGCAGCCGCGGCGCGCGGCGCCCGCCCGCTCACGCGCGAGGGTGGAGAGGGTGGGCGAATGCTCAGCCGCCGTCACTTCCGCGCCCCGGTCGGCCAGGGCCACCGACAGCGCGCCGGTGCCGCTGCCGGCATCGAGCAGGCGGCACCCGTCAAGCTGCTCGGGCAGCATGCCCAGCAGGGTGGCGCGCATGCGCTCGCGCCCGGCGCGCACGGTGGCGCGAATGCGCCCGAGCGGCTCGGCCGAGGTCAGACGCGCCCAGGCGGCGGCGGCGGTGCGGTCGAAATACGCCTCGAGCTCGGTGCGGCGCTGTTCAAATGTTGTCGCGGACATCAATCGAACCCCAAAAGATCGAAAATATCCCGGTCGCGCAGCGGCACCGCCGGCAGCGGATCGACCCCATCCCAGAGTGCGGCGGCAAGATCGAGATAGGTCTGGCGCACCGCATCGAGGCCCGGCGCGTCATCCATCTCGAACACGGTGCATTTCTTCAGGCGTGAGCGGCGGATGGCATCGAGGTTCGGGAAATGCGCGAGATTGGCGAGGCCGGTCGCCTGGTTGAATTTATCGACCTGGTCGGTGGCCTCGCTGCGATTGACGATGACCCCGCCGAGCCGGACCTCGTAATTGCGGGATTTCGCCTGGATGGCGGCAAGAATGCGGTTCATGGCGAAAATACTGTCGAAATCATTGGCCGTCACCACCAGGGCGCGCGCCGCGTGCTGCAACGGGGCGGCAAAACCGCCGCACACCACATCACCCAGCACGTCGAAAATCACCACATCGGTATCCTCGAGCAGGTGATGTTCCTTGAGCAGCTTGACGGTTTGCCCGACCACATAGCCGCCGCAGCCGGTGCCGGCGGGCGGGCCGCCGGCCTCCACGCACATCACGCCATTATAGCCGCGATAGACGAAATCCTCGACGCGTAATTCCTCGGCATGAAAGTTCACGCTCTCCAGCACGTCGATCACGGTCGGCACGAGGCATTTGGTGAGGGTGAAGGTGGAATCGTGCTTGGGATCGCAGCCGATCTGGAGCACGCGATGCCCGAGCTTGCTGAAGGCCGCGGAAAGATTGGACGAGGTGGTGCTTTTGCCGATGCCACCCTTGCCATAGACCGCGAATATCTTGGCCACACCCAGCGGCACCGTCACGTCCATGCGCACCTGCACGCTGCCCGCACCGTCCGAGACCGCGGCCGGACGCCCGACCGCGCCCGACAGTAAATTACGCGGCCCAGGAACCGGGCGTGTTTCGATGGTCATACCGTCTCTCCCACAGCGACACCTTCAAGCCGGTCCTCGAGCTCGTCCCCGGCTTCGCGCAGCGCGTCGAGCGTTGTCTGGTCTGGTGTCCAGTAATTGCGGCTGCTGGCTTCCAGCAGCCGGTTGGCGATGCGCACCGAGGCGGTCGGGTTCAACCGTGCCAGCCGGTCGCGCATGGCGGGATCGAGCATGAAGGTCTCGCTGATGCGCTGATAGACCCACGGCGCCACCTGCCCGGTGGTGGCCGACCAGCCGAGCGTGTTGGTGACCTGCGCCTCGATCTGGCGCACGCCCTCGTAACCATGCGCGAGCAGCGGCTCATACCAGTTCGGGTTGAGCGAGCGGGTGCGGGTTTCCAGCACCACCTGCTCGGCGAGCGTGCGCACCGCGCCGCCGCCACGGGTCTGATCGCCGATGTAAACCGAGGCGGCGCTGCCGCGCTGGCGGGCAACCGCCCGGGTGATGCCGCCCAGCGTATCGAAATAATGGTCGATCGTGGTGACGCCGAGTTCGACCGAATCGAGGTTCTGATAGGTCACGTCCACCTGACCGAGAATACTGGTCAGCAGCGCGTCCTGCCGGCGCGGCTTGCCATCGGCGCCGTAGGCGAAGCCCTTGCGGCGCATATAGGCTTCAGCCAGCTCATCCTCGTTGTCCCAGGTGCCGGCATCGAGCAACTGGTTGACGTTGGCGCCATAGGCGCTTTCGGCGTTCCCGAAGACACGCAGGCTGGCATCGGCCAGGGTGCCGCCATGGCTCGCCTGATAGGCGAGCGCGTGCCGGCGCACCGCGTTCATCTCCGGCGGCTCATCGGCACAGGCGGCGAGCTCGGCGGCCTCGGCCAGTAATTTCGTCTGCAGCGGCAGCAGATCACGGAAAATCCCCGACAAGGTAACCACCACATCGATGCGCGGGCGCTTCAGCTCATCGAGCGGCACGAGCGCGGGGCCGGTCAGGCGCCCGTACCCGTCATAGGCAGGGCGGCAACCCAGCAGCCACAAAACCTGCGCGATCGGGCCGCCCTCGCTTTTCAGATTATCGGTGCCCCACAGCACGAAGGCGATGGTTTCCGGCAGCGTGCCGCCATCCTCGGCGTGCCGGGCAAGCAGGCGGTCGGCCTGGCGGGCGCCATCCTCGATCGCGAAGGCGCTCGGGATCAGGAACGGGTCGAACCCGTGCAGATTGCGCCCGGTCGGCACGATATCCGGGGTGCGCAGAAAATCCCCGCCCGGGGCGGGCCGCACGTAGCGCGCATCCAGCGCGCGGATCAGCGCGGGAATTTCCGTATCCTCGGCCAGCAGGGCATTCAACGCGGCATGGCGCGGGCCAGGGCCGATGCCGGCCTCGCGCAGCATATCGGCACGGGCGGCGTCACCGGGGGGTTCGCCGATGATGTGCAGACCGTGCGGAATGAGTGTGTATTCAAGCTCGAGCAACGCGGCCGCAACCCGCGGAATTTCCACCGCCGCCGCCTCGCCCCAGGGCGGCTCGGCCGCGGTCAGTTCCACCATGGCGGCCTGCGCCTGCGCCAATTCGGTCAGGTGGGCGCGTTCGGCCTCGGCCGCGTCGGGCGGCAGGGCACGCAGCCGGTCGAGCGTGGATTTGAGGTCGGCCAGGCCCTTGTAGAGACCGGCGATGGCGATGGGTGGCGTCAGATAACTGATCAAGGTCGCGCCGGCGCGGCGCTTCGCCAGCATCCCCTCGGACGGGTTATTCGCGGCATAGAGATAGAAATTGGGCAACGTGCCGATCAACCGGTCCGGCCAGCAGGCCTCGGTCAGGCCGGCCTGCTTGCCGGGCATGAATTCGAGCGCGCCATGCGTGCCGAAATGCAGCAGCGCGTGCGCGCCGAACCCCTGTTCGATCCAGCGATAAAAAGCCGAGAAGGCATGGGTGGGGGCGAAACCGTGCTCGAACATCAGCCGCATCGGGTCACCCTCATAGCCGAAGCCGGGCTGGATGCCGACGAACACATTGCCGAATTGCCGGCCGAGAATCTGGATGCCGTTGGCATCGACCCATTGTTTGCCCGGCGCGGCCCCCCATTGCGCCTCGATCTCCGGCAAATAGCGTTCGGCGCGAATATGCGCCTCGGTGCCGACATGCGCGGCGACATTGGCCTCGGCGCCGTACAGCGCGGCATTGCCGCCGGTCACGGCGGCGCGCAACGCATCCGCGCCGCTCGGCGCATCGACCACATAGCCGCGCGCGCGCAGATTGCGCAGCACATGGTCGAGCGAGGCGAACACATCGAGATAGGCGGCGGTGCCGGTGGCGCCGGCATTGGGCGGGAAATTGAACAGCACGATCGCGAGCTTGCGGTCGGCAACGTCGCTGCGGCGCAACTGCACCAGGCGCGACACGCGGTCAGCGAGCCGCCCCGCCCGTTCCGTCGCCGACACCATGTCACGCGAATGGGTGGCGCTCGAGCGACCGCCGATCATGGTTGGCAGAATGCCGCCATCGAGTTCGGGAATCGCCACCATCATCGTCGCCTCGACCGGCGTCAGGCCGCGCGGGTCGCGCTGCCATTGCTCGATGGTCTGAAATTCGACCGAGCCGGCGGCGATATAAGGCACATCGAGCGAGGCCAGGGTCTCCTGCGCGGCGCGGGCATCGTTATAGGCGGGTCCGCCGACCAGGGAAAACCCGGTCAGGCTGACCACGGCATCGACCAGGGTTTTGCCATCGCGTTGGAAATAGGCGGAAATCGCCGGGCGCGCGTCGAGCCCGCTCGCGAAGGCGGGAATGACGGCGAGCCCCCGCGCCTCGAGTGCCGCGATCACGCCATCGTAATGCGCCGCATTGCCGGCGATGACATAGGACCGCAACACCAGCAGCCCGACCGTGCCGACCGCCCCCTCGATCCGCTTCAGCAGCCGGGCATCGGTTGCTATCCGATCGGGCAGCGCCGGATGATACAGGCCGCATTCCGGATATTCCACCGGTTCGGCAATAGCGCGCTTGCTGATGGCCGGGCGGCGCGTGGGCGGCACGTAGCGATCGACCAGCAGGCGCACCATGTTGGCGAGGTTTTCCTCGGACCCGGCCAGCCAGTATTGCATGCCAAGAAAATAGGCGCGCAGGTCCTGCCCGACGCCGGGCACGAAGCGCATGACCTTGGGCAGACGGCGCAACAGGCGCATCTGCGCCTCGCCGCTGCCTTTGCCACGCTTTCCCTGGCCACGCAGCTTTTTCAGCAGCGCCACCGGCCCGGTCGGCTCGGCGGTCATGTCGAGCCGGCCCATCCGGGTCAGCTTCGTGATCTCGGCGGCGGCGACGCAGCACAGCATGGCATCACAGTTTTCGCGCTTGGCGCGCAGCGCATCGGCGACGTCGCGGATATGGTCTTCCAGAAACAGCATGGTGGCAATGACGATATCGGCGGTCGCGATATCATGGCGGCAACGCGCCAGCACCGCCGGGTCGTGCGCCCATTCATCGGCGGCGTGCACCGATATACACAGACCAGGAATTTCCGTGATCAGCCGCTGCTCGACCCGCGCGAGCGTGCTGGCCAGGTGGCTATCCATGGTGACGAAGGCGATGCTGAGCGGCGGCGGGCGCCCCTCGCCGAGATCATCGCGCATAATAGGCCCTCGCCTCATACAATGTATCGAGGGTTATGCGGGCAATGCCGTGCATTTCCGCATATTTCTCGGTGTTGCGACGGGCCTTGCTGCGGACGAAAAAGGGAATCTTGCGCACCTCCTGCTCCGCGTCATCCGCCCAGGCGGGGCCGGCGAGGCTGGCTTCGCTGTCGGCCGGGGCCTGCGCGGCCAGGCCCGCGGCATCGGCGACCGCGAGGCCGGCACCCCCCAGATGCGAGGGCGACGCATCGGTCGTGAATTCGAAATCCTCGCGGAACATATGCAGCAGATGTTCCTCGAGCCCCATCATCAACGGGTGCACGAAGGAATCGAACAGCACGTTCGCGCCCTCATACCCCATGACCGGTGAATACCGGGCGGGAAAGTCCTGCACATGCACCGGCGCGGAGATGACCGCGCAGGGAATGTTCAGCTTCTTCGCGATATGCCGCTCCATCTGCGTGCCGAGCACGATCTCCGGCGCGGCACGGGTAATGGCGGCCTCGACTTCCAGATAGTCATCGGCGATCAGCGCTTCCTGGCCGTAAAGCTCGGCCTCCTTGCGCACCTCGCGCGCGAACTCGCGTGAATACGTGCCGAGCCCGACCACCTGAAACCCGAGTTCCCGGGCGGCCACGCGGGCACAGGCGATGGCGTGGGTCGCATCCCCGAACACGAAAACACGTTTTCCGGTCAGGTAATTGCTGTCGACCGAGCGCGCATACCAGGGCGACCGCGCCTCGGCCGGGGCCAGCGCCGGCGCGGGATCGACCCCGGCCAGATCGGCCACCTCGCGCACGAACGCCTCGGTCGCCGCATGCCCGATCGGAATAATGCGGGTGCAGGGCTGGCCGGCGCTGCGTTGCAGAAAATCGGCCGCCTGGCGGGCAATTTCCGGATACAACACCACGTTGAAATCGGCGAACGGCAGTCGCGCGATATCGGCGGGCGACGCACCGAGCGGGGCGGTGACATTGACGCGGATGCCGAGCCGGCCGATCAGGCGGGTGATTTCGGCCAGATCATCCCGGTTGCGGAAGCCGAGCGCCGTCGGGCCGAGAATATTACAGCTCGGCCCGGGCGCGCTTTCGGCCGGCGCGTCGCCCACGGCGGCAAGCTGGCGCACGATCTGATAGAAGGTTTCCGACGCGCCCCAGTTTTCCTTGCGCTGGTAAGCCGGCAGTTCGAGCGCGATGACCGGTATGGCAAGCCCGACCGAGCGGGCGAGCCCGCCCGGATCATCCTGAATGAGCTCCGCGGTGCAGGACGCGCCGACCAGCATCGCCTCGGGCTTGAAGCGCTCGGCGGCGTCGCGCACCTGGTCGCGGAACAAGGTCGCGGTATCGGCGCCGAGGTCGCGCGCCTGAAAGGTGGTATAGGTTACCGGCGGGCGGGTCTTGCTGCGTTCGATCATGGTGAACAACAGGTCGGCATAGGTGTCGCCCTGCGGCGCATGCAGCACGTAATGCACACCGCGCATCGCGGCCGCGACGCGCATGGCCCCGACATGCGGTGGCCCCTCATAGGTCCAGAGTGCGAGTTGCATGGCGCTAGCTCGCCAACAAGGCGCGCCGGCGCAGCGGCCGGGAGAATAATTCGGCCAGATCGGCCGCCTGCTCGAATCCCTGGATCGGGGAAAACACCAGCTCGATCGACCATTTGGTCACCATGCCCTCTGCCTCGAGCGGGTTGGCGAGGCCAAGCCCGCACACCACCAGATCGGGCCGGTCGGCGCGGCAGCGATCGAGCTGCAACTCCACATCCTGGCCCTCGCTCAACCGCGCGGCCCGCGGCAGCCTGGCCAGATCCTCGGCGATCAGGGCGCGGTGCAGATAGGGCGTGCCGACCTCGACCAGCTGCATGCCAAGCTCGTTGGCAACGAACCGCGCCAGCGGAATTTCCAGCTGACTGTCGGGAAAAAAGAAGATGCGCGTGCCGGCCAACCGCTCACGGTGGCGCTTCAGCACGGTTTCGGCGCGCCGACGCGGCAATTCGGTCGCCTCGGCAAGGCGCTGCTCGGACAGGCCGAGCGATTGGCGGATGGCGGCAAGCCAGCCCATCGTGCCCTCGGCGCCGAGCGGCATGGGCGCCGGGATGCGCGCGAGGCCGCGCCCGCTCAGCAACCGGGCGGTCTCCGCCAGAAAGGGCTGGGCCAGAATGAAGCGCGTGTGCGGACCGATCGCCGGCGGCAGGGCGGCGCGGCGCGCGGGCAGAAACCCCACCCGCTCCACGCCCATCACACCCAGCAGGCGGCGGAACTGGTCCTCGACGATATCGGCGAGCGCGCCGACCACCAGCAAATCCACCCCGTCAGCCGCCACCGGCAATTCCGGCACCAGGGCGGCAAGGCAGGCATCCTCGCCCTCGGTGAAAGTCGTTTCGATACCGCTGCCGGAATAATTGAGCACCCGCACGGCGGGGTTGCTGGCGCTGAGGCGTTGGGCGGCGCGCGCGAGATCGAGCTTGATGACCTCGGAGGGGCAGGAGCCGACGAGAAACAACACCCGGATATCGGGGCGGCGGACCAGCAATTCGGCGACGATGCGGTCGAGTTCGGCATTGGCATCGGCGAGGCCCGCGAGATCACGTTCGCCGATGATGGCGGTGGCGAAGCGGGGCTCGGCGAAAATCATGACGCCGGCGGCGGATTGCAGGAGATGGGCGCAGGTGCGCGAACCGACGACGAGGAAGAAGGCATCCTGCATTTTGCGGTGCAGCCAGACGATGCCGGTGAGGCCGCAGAAG
>DAIDIQ010000299.1 GCA_027459285.1 Acetobacteraceae bacterium | reverse complement strand
GCAACTCACTCCGTCGCGCCGGGGCATTGGCCAGATGCACCCACCAATCCGCGCAGGCCAGCCAGAACGCGGCCGGCGAAAGCCCCGATGTCAGCCGCGCCTCCTGCGCGTGCCAGATCCGGTCGAACCGGCACCTGTCGGCCAGCAAATCGGCCCGCGCAGCCTCGGGCGTGTTCACCGGTAAACCCACCACACCGTCCATGTCCGCCTCCGTTCGCATGATCTATGGTCCGCGCGGCGCGCCCGTGCCTTGACGCAGATCATTCGTTTGGGCGCATTCGCCGCCCGCATGAGCAAAAGACGGGCGGGCATGGCCGCCTTTTGCGGATGGGAAGAGCCGAAAGCCCTCGATCACGCGTGGCGCCCGGCCGTGACCGCCGACCGCCCAGGCTCTCATGCCAATGCCAGGGCACAAAGTTTTTGGGGCTGGCATTTTCAAGAAACGAACCCTTGTCTTTCGCCGACAAAACGCGTCACCACTGCACGGTCCGCAGCGTAAAGGCCCCGGTTTCGTGCTTGCCCGCCCGCATCTGCTCGGTCTTGCCGCCATGCTGCGCCCAAAGGCGGCGGGGGACGGGGCGCGTCTCGGCCTCGCCCGCCATAAATTGGCGCAATTGGCCGAGGATGATCCGCTCTGGGCGCTCTATGGCGCCACCATTCTGCAACTCGCCGGGCTCGACGCCATCGCCGCCGGTCTGTTCCACACCATCGCGGCGCGTTGGCCGGGCCATTCCGCCCTGCCAGAGGATCTTGCCGCCGCCGCGCAGCTCGGCTTCTGGGTAAAGGATCTGCCGGCCCTCGGCACGCTGTTCAGTCACGCCACCAATATTGCCACCCAGGTGACGCCAGACGGACCAGACCAGCGCCCCTACGGCACCGTCCGCTGGCGCCTGCATGATGGCGCCATGCGGTTTCGCGTTGCCCCCGGGCTGCTTACGCACCCCTATCTCAACACCGTCAGCAAGCACCTCGCCTTCACCCTGCCCTTGCTTGCCGCCTACATGAAAAAGCGCCCCAAATTGCGGGGCGAGCTCTGGCTCAACCTCGAGGATGTGGGCGATCAGGCGGGGCTTGCCTTCTGCGACCACCGACCCGAATTCTTCCTTCTGCCAGACCCGATATTTCTCGGCTCCAAGGGTTATGTGGCGGAACGTGATGTCATCGACGCCGCCCTGCCGCCCTGGTCCAAACGCCACCCGAAGGCCTTCTGGCGCGGCAGCGCCACCGGCTGGCTCGACTGCCAGGGCAGCCCCGCGCAATCCTGGCAATCCCTGCCGCGCATCCTGCTCTGCCAACAGGCCCGCCAACACCCCGATACATTCGATGTCGGCCTCAGCGCCGTCCATCCCCTCACCGGCCAGGCGGCGGAGGCGGCGCGCGCCGGGGCCCTGACCGCCGATTTCGTGCCCATGGCGAATTTCGGCCAGTGGCGCTACCAGATTGATATAGACGGCAACAGCAACGCCTGGATGGGTCTGTTCGTCCGCCTCTATACCGGCAGCCCGGTGCTGAAAATCGCCTCTCCGACCGGCTTTCGGCAATGGTATTACGACCGGCTTATTCCCTGGCAGAACCACGTGCCGGTCGCCGCGGACCTGCATGACCTGCCGGAAAAAGTCGATTGGCTTCGCGCCAACGACGACAAGGCCAAACGCATCGGCGCCGCCGGCCGCGCGCTTGCCAGATCCATGACCCTGTCGCACGAAATGCAACGCGCCATTGCCAGCATCGACGCGGCTTTCGCGGCCCGGCAGAAATAAGGCGCGATCGATGTGCAACCTCTACGCGCTCACCAAAAGCCAGGACGCCATTCGCGTGCTGCTGCGCGCCGTGCGGGATGCGCTGGGCAACCTGCCAACCCTTTCCGCCATCTACCCGGATCAGTCAGCCCCCATCCTCCGCCTCGCGCCAGATGGCGGGCGGCACCTGGTCCGCGCCCGCTGGGGCATGCCATCTCCCGCCTTCGCGCTTCGCGGCAAGCAAACCGACCGGGGTCTCACCAACATTCGCAACACCACGAGCCCGCATTGGCGGCCCTATCTCACGCCCGGCCACCGCTGCCTGGTGCCGTTCGACGCTTTCGCCGAACCGGCGGGCGCCGGCACGGTTGCCTGGTTCACGCTCGGGCCGGAGCGGCCACTGGCATGCTTCGCCGGGGTCTGGACCCACTGGTCGGGCACGCGCAGACTGAAGGAAGGGCCGGTCAGCACCGACCTGTTCGGCTTTCTCACCACCAGCGCGAACGCGGAGGTGGCACGCATTCACCCCAAGGCGATGCCGGTTATTCTGACCGGGGAGAAGGAATATGCCGACTGGCTGACGCTGCCCTGGGCGGAGGCTTGCCGGATGCAACGGCCATTAGCGGATGGCACGTTGCACGGCACGGTTTCCCGGACAGGGACATCAGCATGAGCATGGGAAAGATATGTTCTTTTTGTGAACAAAAAGAACCAAAAAAACTTTGAAAACTTGGGTCCTAGTCGGTGGCCAGGTGGACGAGCAGGCGGAAATTCAGCGGGTGGTGAGGCATTTTGGCGGTGAAGGGGGGCAGGCGGGTGGCGCGCGCGGTGGCGAGCGCCGCCTTGTCGATGGCGCTGCTGCCGGACGATTTCGCGATCGTGGCGGCCAGTAACTGACCGTCCGGGGCGACGGTCAGGGTCAGGACGGTGGTGCCATCGATGCCGAGCATGCGCAGCGTTTCCGGCACCACCAGGTTGGCCTGCACGCGGCTGCGCAACATGGCGGCGTAAAGCTCGGTGGCGCTGGCCTGGGCGGCCGCGCTGGGCGCGGGCGGCGGCGGCGGCTGTGGCGGCGGCGGCGGTGGCTGATCGGGCCTGGCGGGCACGGGCGCCTCGTGCTTGGGCGGCTTCAGCACGCCGCGCGGCGCGCGCGGCAGGGCAGGGGGCATGGCCGGTGGCGGCGCGAGCGTGGGCATGACCGGGCTCGGCGGTTGCGGCACGCTCGGCGGCGGCGGTGGGGGCGGTGGCGGCGGCAGGGGCTTGGGTGGCGCGGGCGCCGGCGCCAGATGCACCCGCACGCGCGCAACCGGCGCGGGCTGGGGCGCGGGATGGGCGAAACTCACCAGCAGGGCGATGCCGAGTGCCTCGAGCAGAAAGGCGACGAGCAGGGCACGGCCGAACCGGTCAGGCGCTGGCGGGACTGCCATCGGCGCGGAAACGCTCATTGACCATCCGCGCCGGCGATCGGCTGCGCGGCAATACCGATATCGGTGACGCCCGCGTCGCGGCACGCATCCATCGCGTGCACGAAATTCTGGAACGGTGTATTTTTGGCGGCGGCGATGGTGACCTGGATGTTTTTCGGGTCACTGCTGGTGGCGCGCAGCAGGGCGGTCAGATGCGCCTGATCGAGGGTGGCGCCCTTGACCTGCATGCTGCCGTCCCGCAGCACGTTGATGACCACTTCCGGCTTCTGCAATTGCTGCACGGCATGGGCATCCGGCAATTGCAGGGAAACCCCGGCATCGGGGATCATCTGCAGGGTGACGATCACGAAGAATACGAGCAGGAACAGCATCACGTCGATCATCGGGATGATCTCGACGCGGCCGCGACGATGCTCGAAATAACGCATGCGCGATTTCACGCGGGGTTACTCCGCGGCGATGGTGGCGCGGCCGACCGGCGCCGCGAGGCGGTTCATCAGCAGCGTGCGCAGGGTATCCATCTGATGCACCACCTGGCGCACCGCGTTGGCGAGGCCGTTATAGGCGAGCAGCCCGACCATGGCGACGAAAATGCCGGCCGCCGTGGTGACCAGCGCAATGGCAACGCCGCCGGTGACCGCGGTGGGCGCGGTGCCGGGCTTGCCCAGCACCGAAAAGGCGCGGAACATGCCGAGAATGGTGCCGAACAGGCCGAGCAGGGGCGCCAGAGTGACGGTGGTATCGAGCACCCACAGCCGACGGTCGAGCGTCGGCGCGGTCAGCATGATGGATTCTTCCATGCGCGCATCGAGCCTGGCGGCATCGTGCCAATCGACCTCGCCCGCGGCGGTCAGGATACCGGCTTCGGGCAAGTCTCCGGCATCGCCGGCGAGGCCGCGCAGTTGGGCCGGACTGATGCTGCCATGCGCCGCCACCCGGTCGATCAGCTTCTTGCCGAACAGCATGGTGCGACGCAGGAACCAGGCGCGGTCGAGAATGACCGCGAGTTCGACGAGTTGCAGGGCGGCCAGGGCGTATAATACGCCATCGGAATAATTCGCGATCCGGATTATGGAATGCACTTGGGGCGACCACTCGAGGAAAGTTGCGGGGCGCTGATAGCGGCAATGCCACCGCAATCGGATGACAGTTTCATGACAAAGTTATGTCACGATGGACGGGGGCAATACCCCCGTCCACCGGTCGCTCAGAAAGACAGCCCGACCGAGCCATAGAAGGTGAGCGGCGCGCCCGGATAGGCGAGCTGGTAGCCTTGATCGTATGGGGCGGGGGCATTGCCGGCCGTGCCGAAATAGCCACCGCTGCTGAGAAACAGATAGGAATTATACCGGTTATTGGTCGCGTTCAGCACGTTGAATGACACTTTCAACGTCTGATTATGGCCCATCAGGTGCACCGGGGTCGAGGTATTGAAGCCGAGATTGAGCGTGTTGTACGAGCCGAGCTGCTGGTTACTTGGCGCGGCGGTGACGTTGTCGAAGATATACTGCGTGCCCGTATACTGGAACAGCAGATAGGGATCGATCACCGTGGTGCCGACGGGGATTTTGTAATCCGCGCCGACATTGAGTGTCGCGTCCGGGACGTAAGGCACGTTGAGGTTGTTATAGAGCGTCGGCGCGGCGAGGTTGCCGGTGGTGTAGTTGGAATAGACCGCGTTCACGATGCTGGCGTTGGCGAACAGATGAAGCTGCGGCGTCGGGTTGTCGTCGACATAGATGTTCGCGCCCTGATAGTCGGAGGTGCCGAACGAGGTGACGGAATTGCCGTTGGCGAGCGCGGTGTCGATGGTCTGGTCGGCGTAGCGCAGGTAGAAGTAATTGGCGCCGAAATCGAAATGATTGAGCAGCAGCGCCGGATCGTTGAACAGGGCCTTGAAGCCGATCTGGTAATCGGTTGCGTAGGCGAGGCCGACATACGAGGCTGGAATTGCCTGATAGAGCCCGCCGCCGCCGCCCACCTGCGGTGTTTTGTACGCTTCCTCGTAGCTGCCATAGAGTGCCAGCCAGCTCAGCGGCTGGTAATTCACTTCAACCGAGAACTCCGGCTTGCTGAAGCTGCGCCCGGCGGCCCCGAACAGGCCTGCGCCCTGATTGGTGCCGGTTGCGTTCGGGAACTGGACCGCGGCGTTGTCGTTGTAGCTGGTGTCGAAGGCGACGTAGCGTATGCCTGGCGTGATGTGCAGATTGGGCAGGGGCGCGAAATCATCCTGCAGGAACACCGCGCCGTCGAACTGGTTGAACTGGCCGCTGCGATATTTGGCATTGGGCGCGGTGCGGCTGCCGAAATAGGGCGGGTTGATGTTGTAGAAGGCGTTCTGGGTCGTGTATTCCGCCTGTTGCGCATAACCGCCGAACGAGAGCGTGTTCATGCTGCCGAGTTTCTTCTCGAACCAGCCTTTGTCGCCGTACCAATATTCATGTGGGTTGTTATATTCATACTGGTTCGCCGCATCCATCGGGTAGACATCGTAATGCCGCGAATGGAGTCGGTCCTCGCGCACATAATAGGCAAGATCGTGGAAGCTCAGCGTATCGCTGATGTTGAGGTTCAACCTGGAATAGATGGTCCAAAGCTGATTCACGTCCCACTTCTCGTAGTTCGTGAAGGGCGGCGTGCAGTAGAAGCCGCAGCTTTTTTGACTATATTCCGTGCCCGGCACCGGCGTGCCGTTGGGATATTGGCCATTGACGGTGATGTAGGGGTTGGGCTCGGTCGGGATGACCTGCGGGCGATAGCCGGCGCTGCGCGCGAAATAGCCGCCGAAGCTGATATCGCCGTGGCTGAAGCGCTTCACGGTTTTGGTGTAGATTTCATAATCGTTCGACGGATTGTTGAAACCGTCCGGCCCGACCCGGTAGGAGTTGGACATGCCGAAGCTGCCACCGATGAAGCTCGACCAGCCATTATGCTCGCCGGAATTCAGGCCGAAATCGACCATCTGCTCGTCATAGCTGCCATAGGTGAAATTGATGAAGCCGCCGGGCTTGGTGGTGGGCTGGATCGGCGTGAATTCGACATTGCCGCCGATATTATTGTACCATCGGTTCTGCGCGTTGCCCGGCCCGTAGGTGACCGACTGGCCTTGGAACAGGCTGAAATCCGGAATGCTCGCCGATGCCCACAGGCCCGAAATCGGATCGACGATCGGCACGCCGTCGAGCGTGATCTGGAGCGAGGCGCCGCCGCTATAGCCGCCATAGCCGCCCCAGCCCTGGCCGATGCCATCGAGCGCGATCGAATATTTCGTGGCGCCGGTATTGCCATAGCCATTGACGTAGGCACCTGGCGTGAGGCCGAAACTCTGCGCGCCGCCGGCGGCTGGGCCGATGCCCTGGACTTCGGCCGGCGTCAGCACGCGGATGGTCTCGCCGGTATCGAACACCTGCTTGTGGGTCGGGTTCTTGGTTCCGGTAATTTCGCCGGTCGCCCCGGCATTGGCCGAAACCTCGCCGGCATTGACCGCCTGCTGAGCGAGTGCCAGCGGCGCCGTGCCGGTGAGCAGCAGGGCCGAGAAAGCAAGGCGGCGCAGGGCGCGCGGGGCAGAAGGAATAAGCATGCGGTACCGTCCGTCTGTTGCGCGCACGGGGGCGCGGACGGCGGGGGTTTGTCGGAAAACCGGGCGGCGCGAAAGTAAAGCCGGTGTCTATTCCCTATAAATTCTTATTTACTGCGCGATACCCCCGGTTTTACACGGGTTTCATCCAAGTGAAACACGATTGTCATCAAATTGACATCGAATTGGGTGATTTTGAGCAGTTATCTTGGCGCCTAAGCCACGAGGCAGGGTGCATCACCCCTGCGCCACACGGTTAGAAACCCTGAAGCCGGTGCCGCGCCAGCAAAATTCGTCACGATTCGCGAACACGCCGCGTTTCCGGCAGGCGCGTTGGCGGAGCCATGCGGAACGGGCACAGTGGCCGCCATGCAAGACGGGCTGCCCGCGCGCTTTCACGCCTGGTTCGCCGCCCGCGGCTGGACGCCGCGCGCCTTCCAACTCGCGGTGCTCACCGCGTGTCGGGCGGGGCGAAGCTGTCTGGTCATCGCGCCGACCGGTGGCGGCAAGACCCTCGCCGGCTTTCTGCCGACCCTGGTCGATGCCGCCGCCGCGCCGCCCCACGGGCTCGTTTCACTTTATGTCAGTCCACTGAAGGCGCTCGCCACCGATATCGCCCGCGGCCTCGAGGCGCCGATCACGGCGCTCGATCTGCCACTGACGCTCGGCAGCCGCACCGGTGACACCGCGGCGCGCGAGCGCGCGGCCCAGCGCGCCGCGTTGCCCAACCTGTTGCTGACCACGCCGGAAAGCCTCTCTCTGCTGCTCAGCGACCCGGAGGCGGCGGCGAAATTCGCCGGGCTGCGGCATATCGTGATCGACGAGGTGCATGCGCTGGCCGGCACCAAGCGCGGCGACCAGTTGGCGCTGTGCCTCGCCCGGCTCGGCAGCCTGGCACCGGCCTCGGTGCGGGTGGGGCTTTCGGCAACGGCCGCGCATATTCCCGCGCTGCGCGCCTTCATCGGCCCTGATGGCACGCCCGACGGCACGGACCTGATCGAGAGCCGGGGTGGGGCGGCGCCGGAGATTTCGCTGATGCTGCCGGAGGGGCGCCTGCCCTGGGGCGGGCATATGGGGCTCGATGGCGCGCCGGAAATTCTCGCCCGCATCGCCGCCGCCCGCCTCACCATCGTGTTCGTCAATACCCGTGCCCAGGCCGAACTCATGTTCCAGGCCCTCTGGCGCTTGAACGAGGCAACGCTGCCGATCGCGCTGCATCACGGCAGCCTCGAGCCCGATCTGCGCCGCCGCGTGGAAGCCGCCATGGCCGAAGGCCGGCTGCGCGCCGTCGTCGCCACCGCCTCGCTCGATCTCGGGCTCGATTGGGGCGATGTCGACCAGGTCATCCAGGTCGGCGCCCCCAAGGGGGTCAGCCGCCTGCTGCAACGCATCGGCCGCGCCAATCATCGGCTGGACCAGCCTTCCCGCGCCATTCTCGTGCCCGCCAACCGCTTCGAGGTGCTGGAATGCGAAGCCGCCATGGCCGGCGTTGCCGCCGGCGATCTGGACGGCGAGGCGCCGCGCCCCGGCGGGCTGGATGTGCTGGCCCAGCATCTGCTCACTCTTGCCCTCAGCGCCCCCTTCCTGCCGGATGATGTGTTCAACGAGGTTCGCCGCGCCGCGCCCTATGCGGCGTTGACCCGGCGGGATTTCGACGATGTGCTCGATTTCGTCGAAACCGGCGGCTATGCCCTTTCCGGCTATGAACGCTATCGCAAGCTGTTCCGCGACAGCGAGGGCCGGGTGCATGTGCGTGATGCCCGGACCGCCCGCCTGCACCGCATGAATATCGGCACCATCGTCGAAGCCCCGCTATTGAAGGTGCGGCTTGGCCGCGGTCGCGGCGGTGGCCTGGTTTTGGGTGAGGTCGAGGCGTATTTCGCCAATATGCTCCGCCCCGGCGACACGTTTCTGTTCGCCGGCCGCCTGTTACGCTTTCGCGGCCTGCGCGAAAACTGGGTCGAGGCCGAGGATGGCGGCACCGGCGAGCCCAGGGTGCCCGCCTATGCCGGCGGCCGCCTGCCGCTCTCCACCTATCTCGCCGCCCGCGTGCGCGCCATCCTGCATGATCCCGCAAGCTGGCACGTGCTGCCGGCCCGCGTGCGTGACTGGCTTGCCGTGCAGGCCGCCCGCTCCGCGATGCCGGGCCCGGACGATCTGCTGATCGAGATTTTCCCCCGTGGCGGGCGGTATTATTTGATCGCCTATGCCTTTGAGGGGCGCAACGCCCACCAGACGCTTGGCATGTTGCTCACGCGCCGCATGGAACGGCTCGGCCAGATGCCACTCGGCTTCGTCGCGACCGATTACGTGCTGGGCGTCTGGTCCGCCCGTCCGCCAGACCAGTTCGACACCTTGTTCGACCAGGACATGCTGGGCGATGATCTCGAGGCGTGGATGGCGGAGTCTTCCCTGCTGCGGCGCGGCTTCCGGCAGGTCGCCGTCATCGCCGGGCTGGTGCAGCGTGATCTGCCAGGGCTGCGCCGCAACGGACGGCAGGTGAGCATCAATACCGACCTGATCTATGATGTGCTGCGCCGCCACCAGCCGGACCATGTGCTGCTGCGCGCCACCCGCGCCGACGCCGCGGCGGGGCTGACCGATATCGGCCGTCTTGCCGCCATGCTCAGCCGGGTGCGCGGCAATCTGCGCGTGGTCAGGCTGGACCGCGTCTCGCCGCTCGCCGTGCCGGTGCTGCTGGAAGTCGGCAAGGAAAGCGTGCGCACCGAAGCCAGTGAGGAAGCCTTGCTGGCCGAAGCCGAGGCCCTCGCCGCCGAGGCAATGGCGCCATGACCCACGCCGCCATCTGGCACCTTGCCGGCCACCGCCTGTTGCTGGACCCCGCGGGCGCGCTGATCTGGCCGGACCGGCGCCTGCTCGCGGTCGCTGATCTGCACCTGGAAAAGGGCAGTGCCGCCGCCTGTGCCGGGCATTTGGTGCCGCCGCTCGATACCCAGGCCAGTTTGCGCCGCCTGTGGGCGCTGCTCCGTCTTTATCGGCCGGCAACCCTCATTCTGCTTGGCGACAGTTTCCATGACCGTCTCGGCCACGGCCGCATGCTGGCGGCGGATGCGGCCTTGCTCGCCCGCATCACCTCCGGCCTGCGCACGCTGTGGGTGCAAGGCAACCACGACCCTGATCCGCCATCCCGCATGCCCGGCATCGGCGTCCCCCATCACACCGAGGCGGGGCTGGTGTTCCGCCATCTGCCCGGCGCCACCACGCCGGACGCGCCGGAAATTTGCGGCCATCTGCACCCCAAGGCGACGATCGCGCTGCGCGGCACCAGCGTGACCCGCCCCTGCTTCGTCGTCGATGCCAGGCGCATCGTGCTGCCCGCTTTCGGCACCTATACAGGCGGGCTCGATGCCAATGATCCCGCCATCGCCAGCCTGTTCCCGCGCGGTGGCCGGGTCATGCTGCTGGGTGAAAAGTCCGTCTTCAGTTTCGCCTTCAGCGCGCGCCGCCAGCGCGGTTCTGAATTGACGCGGCCCCTGCCGGCAGCCTAGCTCTTGGCCCGTCATGAGTGAAAAATCCGGGCCAGGTCTGTCGCTACGTCGCTTGTTCCGCCGCAAGCAGAAAGACGGGCCCGAGATGGTGATGGCGTCGAACCCACCCACGCCGGACCTGCCAGCCCATGCGCCGCCTGCGCCCGAGCGCGCGGGCGCGCGGCCCGACCCGTCCCCGCCGCCAGGCTGGGCCGACATCCTGCCGCAATTCCGCCCGCATGCGGCCTGGCTCGGGCCAGCCGAATTCGCCGACCATCGGGCCAGGCTGTTGATCGAGGCGGAGGATTTTTTCTTCCGTGACGATGCCCCGTCGCTCGGCGCGCAACTGGCAACCGCCGGCTGCCCCGCTGACATCGCCTTCGTGCCGCCCCGCTTCATCCGCCGCGCCGCCGACGGCGCGGCGGATGCGCCCGCGACGCTTGCCCGCTGGCGCCAGGCCGCCGCCGCCCGCCAAACCACCCTCACCACGGCGGAGACGGGCATTCGCATCCTGTGCCTGGCCGATCACCGCCTCACGCGCCGTCTGACCGAGGCGCTGGCCGCGCCGCTCGAAGCGGAACTCGGCGCCAAGGTGGTCATCGAAGCCGCCTGCCTGCCGCCAGCGCCAATTCTCCTGTCCGACCTGATTTTCCGGGACTGGTTCGCGCCGGACGCGACCGCCCCCGCCTTCGCCGCGATCGATGCCGCGCTGGCGCGGTTGCGGGAGGCGAGCCTTATCCTCGCCGATGACGCGCTGCCCTGGCTCGGCGCCAGTCGCGCCGTCACGCCGGTGCTCAGCCACGCCATGGTCCGCCATCACGCCGCTGACCGGCTGGTGTTGCGCGCCCAGGCCTATACCCGGCATCACGACGCCCTGCCCATCAGCCTCGCCGCCGGGCGCACCCTGCCTCCCGCCAGCCACGGCGCGGCCATGCGCCTGCTCGGCCAGTATCTGGACGTGCCGGTTTTCCGGGTCTTGAGTGACCCGAGCCTTGCCCCCCTCAGCCCCGAATGTGACTGCGTGCTGGCCGGCTCCGGCCAACCCGCCCGCGCCGATGCGGTGCGTGACGCGCTGCTTGCCTTTGTGCGTGCCCGTCCGCTGCGCCGCGTTGCCCTGCCTGCCGCGCCGCACGTGGCAGCGGCCGAACCGGCCCGCTTCGGCGCCGTGCTCGCCGCGCAGCCCATGTTGGACGCGCTGGCCGGTGCCTTCAGCCACTTCGTGCTCGCCGGTCCCGATGCCAGCCTGCCCTATCTCCGCCAGCAATTGCGCGCGCTCGGCAAAACCTGGCTGAGCGTCGAGCGGCTGGATGCGCCTGAGGTGGCCGACGCGGCCGCGCAGGGCGCCTGCCTCGTTGCCTGCGGCGCCTGGGGTGAGGTGGCCCAGACCATGCCGACCGTGGCCCTGATGCCGATAGGGCAGGGCGGTCTGGCCCGGGGCCTGGGCAACGCCGCCGCGTCCCTCGGCGCCCCCGCCTCCTGGCTGGAAAGTACCCCGGACGCGGATGACTGGTATTGCCCCGTGCCCCGCCGCGCCTGGACCGACCAGGAACAAACCACGCTTGCCGAGGCGCAACGCGCGGCGCGGCCTGGCAGGCGCCGCCTCGCATGACCACGCCGGCACCCCTGCGCGCGACCGATTTCACCGTGGCCGGGGCCGACGGCACCCCCACGCCGCTCCGCCAATTCGCGGGCAAGGTGCTGCTCATCGTCAATGTCGCCAGTCGCTGCGGCTTCACCCCCCAATATGCCGGCCTGCAAGCCCTGCACCAGGAATTCGCCCCGCACGGCTTCTCGGTGCTGGCCTTCCCCTGCAACCAGTTCGGCCGCCAGGAACCCGGCTCGGACGCCGACATCGCCGAATTCTGCGCCTTGAACTATCAGATCAGCTTCCCGGTATTCCGCAAAATCGATGTCAACGGCCCCGGCGCCGATCCGCTTTATCGCTGGCTGCGCCAACAAAAAGGCGGCCTGCTGACCGATGCCATCAAGTGGAACTTCACCAAATTCCTGATCGGTCGTGACGGCCAGGTATTGAGACGCGACGCCCCGCCAACCGCGCCGGAAAAACTGCGCGGCCCGATCGCGCAGGCATTGGCGTAACAAGCCGCGGCCTTTTCTCCGGGCCAGTCGGCGGCCATTTCTATCTTTGGTGGCGACCTTGATCTCGATCAACGCCGCCACCTCCCACCCGACATTACGGTGCGCGTCGTTATTGCCCGGCGCTGACAGGTGGAGGAGATGGGCCGTGAGTGAGGTGCAGTCGGTTCCGCGATACACCAGTTACCCCACCGCCAATCATTTTTCCGCCGCCGTCGGGCCAGCAGACTATGCCGCCTGGCTGAGAGCCCTGCCGCGAGC
>DAIDIQ010000257.1 GCA_027459285.1 Acetobacteraceae bacterium | reverse complement strand
AGTTGCGGCCAGAGCGCCGCTATTCTGACCGGCGTTCGCGCGGCCCGCGGGGCATGGATTGCGACCCTGGACGGCGATGGCCAGAACGACCCGGCCGACATCCCGACCTTGCTGCGCCGCGCCGAAGCCGAGGCGTTTTCCGGCCCGCTGCTGATTGCCGGGCACCGCGCCCGACGCCAGGATGGCCAGGTCAAGCGCCTCACGTCCCGCATCGCCAACCGCGTCCGGGCGCGCATTCTGAATGACGCCACCCAGGATACCGGCTGCGGTTTGAAACTTTTCCGCCGCGACGATTTTCTGGCGCTGCCGGCATTCGACCATATGCACCGCTATCTGCCGGCGCTTTATTTACGGGCTGGCGGCCGGGTTGTTTCGGTGCCGGTCAACCACCGGCCGCGGCGGCAAGGCCACTCCAATTACGGCACGCTGGACCGACTCTGGGCCGGCATTTTCGACCTTGCCGGGGTGTATTGGCTGCAACGCCGCTGGCACCTGCCCAGCGTGGAAATCCTGTCGGATGGCTGATTCCAGTCAACCCGGCCGGCTTTCTGGGCGCTTGCCGGCAAGCCTGCTGCGCTCGCTTGCCTTGCTTGCCGGCCTCGCGGCGTTCGGGCTTGCGCTGCGCGCGCTCGGCCATGGCCAGTTCACCCATGGCGCCGCGCATCTTTCGCCGGGCGCGTTCGTTCTGCTGGGTGCCTGTGTGTGCGCCATTGGCCTGCCCCGCCAAATGGTGGCGTTCGCCGCTGGCTTCTCGCACGGGATATGGCTTGGCCTTGCCCTGGCGATGGCTGCCCAGATTACGGGTTGCGCGGCCGATTTCGCCTGGGCCCGCCTGACCGGCCGCGCTTTCGTGCAAGCCAATCTGCCACGCTGGTTCGGCGGCCGGCTCAGCCGGCTCGAGGCCCTGCTGGCCGGCAACCCGTTCACGGCCACCCTCGCGCTGCGGCTGTTGCCCACCGGCAGCAATCTGTTGCTCAATCTGCTGGCCGGTGCCTTCGGCCTTGCCCCCCTCCCGTTTCTCGCCGCCAGCCTGCTCGGCTACCTGCCACAAACGCTGGTTTTTCTGCTGCTCGGCGCCGGCATCCGTCTTGGTCACACAACCACCCTGGTTCTCAGCCTGGTCGCCTTCGGGCTGTCCGTCACCCTTGGCGTTATGCTTGTTGGACGCACCCGGGCCGCCACATAGGGTGGATCGGGCAGAGCCAGTTTATTCCTTGAGGATGGAGTCGGAGTCGGGGCCGGTTCGACAGAGACGCGGCAATGAACGTGGCGCCGACATCGCGAGCGTGTCTCGGGTGTCTTTGCGAAAAGGCAGATCATTCCTGGTATTTTTCAGGTACTGGCTCCGTGCGGAAAGTATGAAAAGTTTTTAGGACGACATTTCCTCGAAACTATTGCATGGTCACTGCCCTCGGGGCGTTCACGCTTGCTCGCCCCTTCACTGAAGGCGATTGCCCACGGTGCCGTGTTGCAAATATTCCGTCTCGCGCGCGACGGTTACCTTGCCATGCCTGCTGATTGGCGGTTGCGGGGTGCTGCACCGCGGCTTTCTGGCGGCCTCCGGCCCGGTGGCGGCCGCGACCAGGCATGAATTCCTGGTTATCTGCCTGGTCATGCTGTTCGTCATCGGCCCGGTGTTGCTGCTGACGCCACTGATCGCCTGGCATTATCGGCTTTCGAACCGACGCGCCGTGTATCAGCAGCAATGGGCCTTCAGTTGGCTGCTGGAGGGGCTGATC
>DAIDIQ010000243.1 GCA_027459285.1 Acetobacteraceae bacterium | reverse complement strand
GCGAGGAAGGCGAGGAGGGTTGCGCAGGGCGGCACCGCGACATCGGGGCAGCAGGGGGCGACGATGAGGATGATGATTTCGAGCAGAATGCGCGCCAGCACCGAGGGCGCCCCCGGGGTGCGGGTGCGTGGCGCGGCGGTGCGGGGGGCGGGACTGAGTGCGGCGTCCGGCCCGGGGAGGGGGCGGAGGTGTGGCATGGGTGGGGGTATAGCGGGTTTCGGGCGTTGTGTCAATGAATATTTTCTTTTCCGTTAATCCTTCTTACTTCGGTTCCGGTTTCCGACGGCCTTATCCTGGGCGGGGTTGGGGGCTGCGGCGTATAGATGAAGTTTTTTTGGTTCTTTTTGTTCACAAAAAGAACGTGCTTGTTTTCTCGTTTTTTTGTTTGAGGGCTGGAGCGTCCGTGCAATCGTTGGGGAATTGTTCGAGATTTATGGAGCCAGAGAAGACTTCTGTTGTTGGGCCGGTCATGAGGATTGTGTTGGCTTGGGTCCAGGTGATGGTGAGGGTGCCGCCGTCCTGGTCGATGGTGGCGTGGCGGGCGGTGAGGCCGCGGCGGGCGGCGTTGACGAGGGCGGCGCAGGCGCCGCTGCCGCAAGCGCGGGTGAGGCCGGCGCCGCGTTCGAAGACGCGCAGCCGGATATGATCGGGGGCGAGGATTTGCGCGACGCCGATATTGGCGCGTTCGGGGAATAGCTCGTGGTGTTCGAGGCCGGGGCCGAGGGCGGCGAGGTTGATGGCGGCGAGGTCTTGCACGAAGAAGGTGATGTGTGGGTTGCCCATGGAGCAGGCGGCGGGGTTGGCGAGCGGGCCCGCGGTGAGGGGCAGGGAGAGGGTATCGGCCTCATGCGCGAGGGGAATTTCCCGCCAGTGGAGGCGGGGGGCGCCCATGTTCACGGTGACCTGGCCGTCTGGTTCGATGGTGGCGGTGAGCAGGCCGGCGGCGGTGCGCAGGCGCAGGGTTGTTTGGCCGGTTTGGGCGTGCAGCCAGGCGGCGACGCAGCGCGTGGCGTTGCCGCAGGCGGCGGCGGGTGAGCCGTCGGCGTTGCTGATGTGCAGGGTGGCGTCAGCGTCGTCGGCTGGCAGGAGGCGGATGAGTTGGTCGCAGCCGATGCCGGTGTGGCGGTTGGCGAGCGCGGTGATGCGGGCTGGGGTGAGGGGGAGAGGGGTCGCGCGTTCGTCGAAAATGGCGAAATCGTTGCCGAGGCCGTGCATTTTGATGAACGGGGTGGTCATGGCCGGTCGCTCAGGCACGGGCGAAGATGAGGATGGCGTTGAGGCCGCCGAAGCCGAGGGAGTTCATCATGGCGATTTCGATGGTGGCGGGGCGGGGCGCATTTGGCACGACGTCGATGTCACAATCGGGGTCGGGTTCGCGGTAATTCATTGTACAGGGAAGAACCTGGTTCTGCAGGGCGAGGATGGTGGCGATGGATTCCATGCCGCCGGCGGCGTTGAGGGTGTGGCCGAGTTGGGATTTGAGTGAGGAGGTGGGGGGCACGGCGGTGCCGAAGACGGATTTCAGGGCCTCGACCTCGGTGCGGTCGTTGACGCGGGTGCCGGTGCCGTGGGCGTTGACGTAATGGATGTCGGCGGGGGTGAGGTTGGCGTCGTCGATCGCGTCCTGCATGGCGGCGGCGGCGCTGGCGGCGTCTGGCGCGACCATGTCGACCGCGTCCGCCGTGGTGCCGAAGCCGAGAATTTCGGCGAGGATGGGGGCGCCGCGGGCGATGGCGTGGTCGCGCGCCTCGAGGATGAGGGTGGCGGCGCCTTCGCCGAGGACGATGCCGGTGCGGTCTCGGGAGAAGGGGCGCGGCAGGTCGTTGGCGAGGAGGCGGAGCGCTTCCCAGGCGCGGACATAGCCGTAGACGATGGAGGCGTCGGCGCCGCCGGCGATGCAGAGATCGAGGCGGCCGGCGCGGATCATGTCGAGGCCGAGGCCGATGGCGTGGGTGCTGGTGGCGCAGGCGGAGGCGGTGCCGAAGCAGGGGCCGTGGGCGCCGAATTCGATGGAGATGGCGGCGGCGGGGCCGGCGGGGAGGATGCGCGGCACGGTGAAGGGATGGAGGCGGCGGACCTGTTTGCCGTAGAGATCGAGATAGCCGTTATCGAGTGTTTCCTGGCCGGGGGAGGCGCCGTAGATGACGCCGGCGCGGCGGCCGGCGGCGGCGAAATCGGGCCTGGCGAGGCCGGCGTTGGCGGCGGCGAGGCGGGCGGAGACGACGGCGATTTTGCTGACCTTGTCGAGCATGGCGGCTTCGCCGCGGGTGAAATGCTCGGCCTCGGCATAGCCGGTGATTTCGCCGCCGAGACGGTCGATGTGGCCGGTTGGCATGTTGGCGATGGGGCGGACGGCGGATTGGGCGGATGCGATGCCGTGCCAGAGGGCGGAGGTGCCGAGGCCGAAGCCGGAGACGGTGCCGATGCCGGTGACGACGACGCGGCGGTGGGCGCGTGCGGCGGGGGCGGCGTGGTCGGGTCGCGGCATTATGATGGGGCCTCCGGGGGGTTGGAGGGAGGTTAGCGCGGGAGGAATGGTTTCGCTATCGGTGGCTGATGGGAAGGGGGTGGGCGGGCTTTTTTGCCACAAGGCGGGCGGTGTTGCGGGGATGCACGCGGGGCCGGGAGCATCTTTCGGGGTCGTTTGCGCGGACGGAACGGATTGCCTGGCTCATTTATTCCCTGATCCGCGCGGTTTTGGTGAGAGGTGCGGAACCGGGAACTGGATGGTGACGCGGAGGCCCGGGTGGGTGTTGTGCAGGGCGATGCCCGCGTCGTGCAGATGGACGATGGCGCGGACGAGGGAGAGGCCGAAGCCGCCGCCCGAGCCGGGCGCGGGCGGCGGGGTGGGGTGCCCC
>DAIDIQ010000229.1 GCA_027459285.1 Acetobacteraceae bacterium | reverse complement strand
TTTGGCGAGATCCGGGCTGATGGCGATGAGGATGCTGGCCTTGCCTTCGGCGGTGCTGACGAGGGCGACGATGCCGGAGCCGAGGCGTTTGCGCAGCGCCTCGGCAACCGGGCGGAGTTCCCTGGCCGGGATATCCTCGAGCACGCGGGCGATCAGGGGAATGGCGTTGATGGTTTCGACATCGGTATCGGCCGCGGCCAGGGCGAGTTTGATTTGCAGGTCCGCGACCTGACGTTCGAGGCGCTTTTTCTCGTCGATCAGGGTGGTGACGCGGGCGGGAGCCTCGGCCGCCGGAATTTTCAGCGTGGCGGCGATATCGGCCAGGCGCTGGTCGTTCTGCTCGATGAGGGCCAGGGCAGCCTCGCCGGTGACGGCCTCGATGCGGCGGATGCCGGCGGCGACAGCGCCTTCCGAGACGATGCGGAACAGGCCGATATTACCGGTGCGGGGCACGTGGGTGCCGCCGCAGAGTTCGAGGCTGTAGGGGTAGCCGTTGGCCCCCTCGGTGCCCATGGCGACGACCCGCACCTCATCGCCATATTTTTCGCCGAACAGCGCCATGGCGCCCTCGGCGACCGCCTCATCCGGCGTCATCAGCCGGGTGGTGACGTCTGTGTTGGCGCGAATTTGCGCGTTGACGTCGGCTTCCACCAGAGCGAGCTCGGCCTGGGTGATGGGACGGGGCTGGGAGACGTCGAAGCGCAGCCGGTCTGGCGCGTTGAGGCTGCCTTTTTGCGTCACGTGGCTGCCGAGACGCTCGCGGAGTGCCGCGTGCAGCAGGTGGGTGGCGGAGTGGTGGGCGGCGATGCGGGCGCGGCGGGGCGCATCGACCACGGCGCGGACCGGGTGGCCGACGCGGGCGGTGCCGGCGCGGACGCGGCCGACATGGGCGAAGACGCCGCCCTGTTTTTTCTGGGTATCGGTGATTTCGATGACCAGGCCATCGGCGCCGGTGATGCGGCCGGCATCGCCGACCTGGCCGCCGGATTCGGCGTAGAACGGGGTCTGGTTGAGCACCAGGTTTAGGGTTTCCCCTTCGTCGATATGATCGACCGCCATGCCGCCGGTCACCAGGGCGAGAATCTCGGCTTCCGCATCCTGGCTGTGATAGCCGAGGAATTCCGTGGCGCCGAATTTCTGCGCGAGATCGAACCAGATTGTTTCGATGCCGGCTTCGCCTGAGCCGGCCCAGGCGGCGCGGGCGCGGGCGCGCTGTTCGGCCATGGCGGCGGCGAAGCCGTCGAGATCGACCCCCCTGCCCTGCTCGCGCAGCGCGTCCTGCGTGAGGTCGAGCGGAAAGCCGAACGTATCATAGAGCTTGAAGGCGATTTCCCCGGGCAGGGTGTCGCCTTCGCCGAGGCGGGCGAGTTCGTCGGTCAGCAGGCCCATGCCACGCGAGAGCAATTGCGAGAAGCGCGTCTCCTCGAGCCGCAGGGTTTCACGGATGAGGGGTTCGGCGGCGATGAGTTCCGGATAGGCGGCGCCCATCTGCCGCGTGAGGGTGGGCACCAGACGGTCCATGACGGGGTCACGCGCGCCCATGAGATGGGCGTGGCGCATGGCGCGGCGCATGATGCGGCGCAGCACATAGCCCCGCCCCTCGTTCGAGGGAAGCACGCCATCGGCCATCAGAAAGGCAGAGGAGCGCACATGGTCCGCCAGAACCCGGTGGCTGACGCGGTGCGGACCGTCCGGGTCCTGACCGGTGAGGGCGGCGCTTTCGAGGATGAGGGCGCGGAACGTATCGGTATCGTAATTGTCGTGCTTGCCCTGCAAGATCGCCGCGATACGCTCGAGCCCCATGCCGGTATCGATGGAGGGGCGCGGCAGGGGGGTGCGGGTGCCGGGTGGATTTTCCTCGAACTGCATGAAGACGAGGTTCCAGATTTCGATGAACCGGTCTCCGTCCTCATCGGCGCTGCCCGGCGGACCGCCCGGGATATGCTCGCCATGGTCGTAGAAAATTTCCGAGCAGGGGCCACAGGGGCCGGTATCTCCCATGCGCCAGAAATTGTCGGCGGTGGCGATGCGGATGATGCGATGCGCCGGCAGGTTGGCGATGCGTGCCCAGAGAGAGGCGGCTTCGTCGTCATCGTGATAGATGGTGACGAGGAGTTTTTCGGCCGGCAGACCGAATTCACGCGTCACCAGGGTCCAGGCATGGTGGATGGCCTGTTCCTTGAAATAGTCGCCGAAGCTGAAATTGCCGAGCATCTCGAAGAAAGTATGATGTCGGGCGGTGTAGCCGACATTGTCGAGGTCATTATGCTTGCCGCCGGCGCGGACGCATTTTTGCGCGCTGGCGGCGCGGACATAGGGGCGCGTCTCGGCGCCGGTGAAAACATTCTTGAACGGCACCATGCCGGCATTGGTGAAAAGCAGGGTGGGGTCATTGCGGGGAACGAGCGGGGCGGAGGGCACGACCTGGTGCCCGTTGCGCGCGAAATAGGTAAGGAAGGTTGCCCGAATGTCGTTACTGCTGACCATGGGCGGGGCATAGCCGGATTGTGGCGGCAGTGAAAGCGGGGGGCGGCTTCCCTAAACCGTTTCATGGCTTAGGTTGGCGGGCATGGAAATGGACGCGCGCGCAACCAAGCTGTTGACGGATCTGCTGGCGCTGACACTTGCCGAAAGCGAGGCGGAGGGGCAGGCGGCGCTGGGCGCGCTGCGGCGCCGGGCAGCGCGGGACGGGGTGACGGCCGGGACGATCAAGCAATGGCTGGAGGCGCTGACCGGCCGCGGGGCGCTGAGCCCGACCGCGCCGGAACTGCGGCAACTGCATGATATCATTGAGCAACAACGGCTCGAACTGGCGGAGGCGCGGCAGGGGCGGCAGCGCAGCGAGACCGCGCTGGCCCGCGCGCGGCACGCCGAGGCACTGCTGCGTGACGCCGAGATGCGGGCCAAGGCGCGGAGCAACAGCTGGCTGATGGCGCTGGTCATCGGGCTGGGTTTGGGCGGTGGGGCGGGCTGGCTGGCCGGCCGGATGCTGCCGGCGCCGGCGCGGATGGCGGCGCAAGGCGGCGGCGCGCGGGCGGCCAAAGGCTCACCCATGACACGGCAAGCCTGGGCCAGGCTGACCGATTTTCTGGACACCTGCACCATGACGAGCAGCAACACCATGGCCGGGACCATGGTGCGGGTGCATCTGATGATCGCGGTGGACGGCCGTGGTTACATCACGCACGCGATCGTGGCGCCGGACCAGGAAAACAGCTTCGCGACCGAGGAACAGCGCGACTATGCGGACATGGTGGCGCGCACGCTGGACGGCGGCAGTTGCGGCAAATTGCCTTTGCCGGCAAGCTTGGCCGGCCGGGCGGTGAACCTGGCGATGTTTCTGCCGCACTGACCGGAGGGGGGCCGGGCAGGTGCTGCGCGTTGACTGATTGGCACTGAAAAAGGCGTTGCCCCCCGATGGCCCAGATCATTCCGGTTGATGTGTTCGATTATGTGGTGTTCGGCGCCACCGGCGACCTGACGCTGCGCAAACTGCTGCCGGCGCTGTATTATCGGTTTCGTGACAAGCAGATGCCGGAAGGCGCGCGGATTATCGGCGCGGCGCGCGGCGAGCATGACGATGCCGGCTTCCGGGCCATGGCGGAGGCGGCGCTGCGGCAGTTCATCACCAATGGCGACCTGACCGAGGCGACGCTGACGGGGTTTCTGGCCACCCTGTTCTATGTGCGGCTCGATGGGGTGAGCGGCGAGGGCTGGGATGGCCTGGTGGCGCGTCTGGCGCCGCACGAGGAGCGGGTGCGGGTGTTCTACATGGCAACATCGCCCGATCTGTTTGGCGCGATATGCGGCAATATTCAAAGCCATGGGCTGGTATCGGCGCAGTCCCGGGTGGTGCTGGAAAAGCCGATCGGGCACGACCTGGCCTCGGCCAGGAAGATAAACGACGAGGTGGGACAGATATTCACCGAGGCGCAGACCTATCGGATCGACCATTACCTTGGCAAGGAAACGGTGCAGAATCTGCTGGCGCTGCGCTTTGCCAATTCGATTTTCGAGCGGCTGTGGAACGCGGACGTGATCGACCATGTGCAGGTGACGGTGGCGGAGACCGTGGGCGTGGAGGGACGGGCCGGGTATTACGATAAATCGGGCCAGTTGCGCGACATGGTGCAGAACCATTTGCTGCAGCTTGTGTGCCTGCTGGCGATGGAAAGCCCGATCTCGTTGCACGCGGACGCGGTGCGTGACGAGAAGCTGAAGGTGCTGCGGGCCCTGAAGCCGATCGCGCCATACGATATCGCGCATGCCACGGTGCGCGGGCAATATGCTGCCGGCGCGATCGACGGCAAATCGGTGCCGAGCTATGTGCGCGACCTGGACCATGACAGCGTGACCGAGACGTTCGTCGCGATCAAGGCGGAAATCCGATCGTGGCGGTGGGCCGGCGTGCCGTTTTATCTGCGCACGGGCAAGCGGCTGGCGGAGAAAACCAGCGAGGTGGTGATACAATTCCGGTCGGTGCCGTTTTCGATTTTTCCGCGCGAGATGACCGATTTCGAGCCGAACCGGCTGATCATGCGGCTGCAACCCGATGAAGGCATCAGGCTGGAAATGATGGTGAAGGATCCAGGGCCGGGCGGGATGCGGCTGCGGCCGACGCGGCTGAATATTTCATTCGAGGAGGCGTTCAACACACGCTATCCGGACGCGTATGAGCGGCTGCTGATGGACGCGGTGCGCGGCAACCAGACGCTGTTCATGCGGCGCGACGAGGTGGAGGCGGCGTGGACCTGGGTTGAGCCGATTCTCGAGGGCTGGGAGGCGGCGACGGAACCACCGAGGCTTTATCCGGCGGGAAGCTGGGGTCCGACGAGCGCGATTGCGCTGATTGAACGGGACGGACGGACCTGGCATGAGGAATTCGAGTGACCGGGAATCGACAGACCCGAATCGATTAAGCCTTCTTGCATCTTTTTCCTCAGGAAAAGAAGGCCCTTGCTTCCTCCCACGCGTCACCGATCTCCGGCGCGATATCCTCGGCCATGATGTGCGCGCCGGCATGGGCGGCGGCGCGGCCGTGGAGCCAGGCGGCGGCGGCGGCGGCGGCGAATGGCGACATGCCCTGGCCGAGCAACCCGGCGATGATGCCGGCCAGAACGTCACCCGCGCCGGCGGTGGCGAGGGTGGGTGGCGCTGCGGCGTTGATGGCGGCGCGACCGTCTGGCGCGACGATGAGGGTATCACTGCCTTTGAGGAGTGTGACGGCGCCGGTCCGGCTGGCGGCGGCGCGGGCGGCGGTGAGTTTGTCGGGGGTCGGTTCGCCAAAGACGCGGGCGAATTCCGCCGCGTGAGGGGTAATGACGGCGACGCCGCGCAGGCTTTCCGGGGAATTTGCGCAGGCGGTGAGCGCATCGGCGTCCGCGACGATGGTTTTGCCCGCCTCGATCAGGCGTGGCAGCAGGGTGGCGGCGTGCCCGGCGCCAAGGCCGGGGCCGCATAGCCAGACCTGGCGGCGGGCATCCGCCAATAATGCCTCGATCGGGGAATCGGCGACCATGATGCCGGGGTCGCAGGTGGCGCGGTAGAGCATGGCGGCGTTGGTGGCGGCGATGGAAACGAGGCCGGCGCCGGCGGCGCGGGCGGCGGTGGCGGCAAGGCGGGCGGCGCCAGTGAGCAGCGCGCCGCCGAGTATGGTGACGTGGCCGCGGCTATATTTGTGGCCGGACGGCGCGAGGCTGGGCAGGGTCCAGAGACCGGGCAGATTGAGGAAACAATCGGGCCGTGTGGCATCGATCACGGCGGGGGCGATGCCGATATCGGCGAGGTGCAGGGCGCCGCACAGGTCCCTCCCCGGCAGAAGGAAATGGCCTGGCTTGTAGCGGGCGAAGGTGATGGTGTGATCGGCCGCGCGCACGGGCCCACGGGGCAGGCCGGTGGCGCCGTCAAGCCCGCTTGGCACATCTATGGCAAGCACGCGACGGGCGGGCGCGAGCATTTGCACGACGTGGGATGGCAAAGGCTGGTTGAGGCCGGCGCCAAAGACGGCATCGATCACGAGATCGGCCGCGGCGGCGTGAGCGGGCGTGAAGGCAAGGGTGCGGCCGCGCCAGGCCGCGGCGGCCTGGGCGGCGGCGGTGCCTGGGCGAGGTGGCGCGAGCGCGGCGATGCGGACCGGCCAGCCACGGGCGCGCAGCAGGGCGGCGGCGACGTAGCCATCGCCGCCATTATTGCCAGGACCGCACAGCACGAGGGTGCGGCAGGGCGGAAAATGCCGGGTGGCGCACAGGGCCACGGCGAAGCCGGCGCGGGCCATGAGGGTGGTGGTGGGCTGGCCGGCCGCGGCGGCAGCGGCATCGACCGCCGCCATGGCGGCGGGCGGCAGCAGGGCGGTGGGCGGCAGGCGCCTGGGCAGGGATGAGCCGGCGAACAGGGGCATTGTGAGGCGAGGACGGTAAGGGGCGGAGCGGATGAAGGCAAGCCGCGACGCAGAATTCCCGGCCGAGGAGGCCGGGTGGCCTGGACTATTTCAGATGGCCTGGGTGAGGGCGAGCTTGGCGAGGGCGGCGATGACGATGAGCAATTGGGTGATGTTGACCAGGACGGAGAGTTGATGTGCCTGTTTGAAGCGCTGTCTGGCGCGCGCGTCACCGGCCTGGGCGGCGTCGCTGAGTGCGTTGATGCGGGGCATGAGCCATTGGCGGAGCCAGACGGTGGCAAGGGCGACGATGGCGAGGGCGAGGGATGGCCAGCCGTGCAGCGTGAGCGAGGCGAGGGCGGCGGTGGCGAAGACGTAGAGGTAATAGCGGGGGAAGAGGGCGCGGACGAAGCGGCTGGCGTGATCTGGCGGCAGCTTGGAGAAGATGAGCGGCGCGACGATGGCGGCGAAGAAGATCATGCCGCCGAGGAGGAGAGCCAGCGCGAACAGGCCGATG
>DAIDIQ010000220.1 GCA_027459285.1 Acetobacteraceae bacterium | reverse complement strand
GCCGGACTTTCTCCATAACGCTCACCCGCCGGGCGCCGCTCACATCATCATGCCGTCCGCCGCCATCATCCCGCACAGCGCCGCCACCGCCGCCAGCACGCCGTGCCGGGCCAAATCAGCCAGGCGTATCGGTTCGCGCAGCCTCAGGCTGGTCAGCGCAAACCCCACCGAGGCCGCCGCGCCATAGCCAAACCCACTGACTGGCGCCAGCCACGCCCGCCGCAACGCCAGTGCCGGCCACACGCTGAAAAACACCAGGCCGCTCGTGTAAATCAAATACAGCAGCACGGCCGCGGGCAAATTCAACCTGTCGAACACCGCGCCGCCCAGTGTGTGCCGGCCAAACGGCGCCAGGGTGCCGGCCACCACCGCCAAATCGGCCAGCACCAGAACACACACACAAGCCGCATAGGCGGCGCTCAACCCACTCAATGTCACCATGCAAACGCGCCCGGCGCCGGCCTTTCCCGCCCGCCGGTCAATCCGCCGCACGCGCGCGCGAAAGTCCATAGGCCAAGCCACGGCGCCACTCACCGCGCCCGCGTCCATTCCCGATCAGGATGGGGCGTATGGTTCGCCCACCCGGTCCACCCCGGTCCGCCGCGTCCGGCTTCAGCCGTTGGCGGCGCGCAGATGCGTCTCGTGGTGCGGCTTACCCGCCCGTCGGCCATTGCCCGAAGCCGGGCCACCATTCGCCGCCTCGGTCATGATGCCGCGCAGGTCGCGCAGGAAATTTGCCCCTTTCAGGGTGCGCTGCACCAAAACGCTGCGGCGGTCCAACGGGTCCACCTTGCGCCGCGCCAGGTCAAGCTCGGTCAGCCGATCCAGCGCCCGCGTAATCGCCGGTTTCGAGACCTTCATCTCCGCCGCCAGGCCGCGCACCGTATGCCCGCCCTCGCGCAGATAGCAGGTCAGAAACACACCAAGCTGCCGCGCCGAAAGGTCAGGTCCATCGCGTTTCACCAGCGCCACCACGGTTTCCCGTAGAACTTCAACCAGTTGATCGTTCGCATGGCCCGCCATCGTCTCTCCCTCCATCACCCACCCACGCATGCCCGCACCGCGGGTCCGGCCCACGCGTGGCAGCGGGCGGAAAAATCATGGGCCGCTCTCGTCCAGCGGCGACGCGGAAAGGAAACGCGCGCGAAACGATCGGATTTCGGCGGGCCTCATCCGCAATACTCACCTGAGATAGGTCTTTCACCGAAATGTTGGATAGTAAATTCGATTTGAAAATGGTCGCGCCGGTCAACCAAGCAGCGCGGGCAACCCGGCCAGCATCGCCCGCAACCCCATCGCCTCGCCGCCCTCGGGCCGGCCGGGCCGCGTGGAATCATTCCACGCATACGCATCGATATGCGCCCAGCGCGTGCCCGCCGGCACAAACCGGCGCAAAAACAAGGCTGCCGTCACCGCGCCCGCCATCGGCTTGCTCGACACATTGTTGCAATCCGCCACCGGGCTCGCCAGCCAATCATCATACCCGTCCCACAGCGGCAGCCGCCACAGCGGGTCATCCACCGCCCGCCCGCCGGCCAGCAGCGCCTCGGCCATCGCCTCGTCATTGCAGAACAGGGCCGGCAGATCAGGCCCCAACGCCACCCGCGCGGCCCCGGTCAGGGTCGCGCAGTCCAACAACAAATCCGGGGCCTCCGCGCCCGCCTCGGCCAGCAAATCCGCCAGCACCAGCCGCCCCTCGGCATCCGTATTGCCAACTTCCACGCTCACACCGGCGCGCGTGCGCAAAACATCGCCCGGCCGCATGGCTGTCGCCGAAATCGCGTTCTCCACGCAACCCAGCCGCAATTCCAGCCGCACCGGCCAGTCGCGCTGCATGATGCAGCGTGCCAGCCCCAGCATAATCGCGGCCCCGCCCATATCCTTCTTCATCCGCAGCATGGCCGATGACGGCTTCAAATCCAGCCCGCCGGTATCGAACACCACCCCCTTGCCGCACAGGCTCAGCAACGGCGCGTCCGCCCCGGCGCCGCTGCCCCGCCAGCGCAGCACCGCCACCACCGGCGCGCGCGAGGCACCGGCACCCACCGCGTGCAACGCCGGGTAGGCCTCGGCCAGTGCCGTCCCCTCCAGCAGCGTGCAATCGGCACCATTCGCCTCGGCCACGGCGCGCGCCGCCGCCGCCAACTCATGCGGGCCCAGCAGGTTCGCCGGGCTGTTGATCAAGTCCCGCACCAGCCAGATCGTCTCGGCCAGGGCCTCGGTCTCGGCCCGGCAATCGGCGGGCACCACCAGCCGCGCCGGCGCCCGCTTGCGCGGGCGGAACCGGTCAAAGGCATAGGCGCCCAGGCAAAAGCCCAGCACCGCCATATCCGGGTCATAATCACCCGGCGCCAGCCGGAACGCCTGCGCCGGCAACCCGCCCGCCAGCGCGCCAAACCCGAACGCCGACCGGTCCTCGCCCAGCCCGATCACCGCATCCAGGCCCGCGTCGGCCGGATACAGCACCGGTCCCTGCCCGGCTTGGCCGGCAAAGCCCGCCGCCCGCACCAGGCTTGCCGCCGCCGGCGCCAGCCCCCCCAAAAACCGCTCAACCTCCGCTGGGCGCACCGCGTGTACCGTGCCCGTCACCTCGTCCGGCAGGCAATCCCGCGCCAGGCAGTCCAGCGGGCGGGGGCGCATCAGCCGTCCGCCCGCCCGTCCCGCATCAGGTGCAACACCGCGCGGGCAAACCCGGCCGGGTCAACCGGCGCGTCGCCATCCTGCACCCGCGCCAGGTCCAGCAACAGTCGCGCCTCGGCGGCAATATCCCGCCCCGCGGCACTCGCCGCCGCCAGCCGCGTGATCACCGCGTGCCGCGGGTTTATCTCCAGCACCGGCGCCTTGTCGGCCCCCGGCCGGCCAGACCGCCGCAACAGGCGCTGCATCTGCAAATCAAGCCCCGGCGGCGGCGCCAGCACCACGGCGCTGTCCACGAGCCGCGCGGTCGCGCGCACATCACTCACCGCTTCGCCCAGCGCCGCCCGCAGCGCCGCCAGCACCGCGCTCACATCCGCCGCCGCCTCATCGCCGCCCGCGCCACCCGGCAATTTGGCCAAATCATCCGCCGCCTGCACCACGCTGCGCAGCGGCTTCTGCTCATACGTGCCAAGCCGTTCCGGCCAGAACGCATCGATCGGGTCGGTCAGCAGCAACACCTCCACCCCGCGTGCCGCGAACCCTTCCAGTTGCGCCGAGGCGCGCAGCGCATCGACCGACTCGCCGGTCAGATAATAAATCGCCTCCTGCCCGGGCTTCATCCGGCCCAGATAATCATCCAGGCTTACCCAGCCCTCCTGCGTGGACGATCTGAACCGCATCAGCCTGGCAATCGCCTCGCGGTGGTCGGCATCCTCCCACACGCCCTCCTTCAACAGCGTGCCGAAATTGCCCCAGAATGTCTCGTATTCCCGCGCCGGGTCGGAAGCCGCGCTCTTCAGCTCACTCAGCACCCGGCTGGTCACCGCCCGGCGTATCCGCGCCAGCACCGGGGTCGCCTGCAACATCTCGCGTGAGACGTTCAGCGGCAGATCCTCGGTATCCACCACCCCGTCCACGAAGCGCAGCCAGGACGGCAGCAATTCCGCCTCATTGGTAATGAACATGCGCCGTACGTGCAGCCGCACATGGCTTTTGCGTTCCTCCTCGATAGGCTGGAACGGCTTCGCATCCGGCACGAACAGCAGCGCGGAAAATTCCATCGACCCCTCGGCCCGCCAATGCAGCGTCAGCCACGGCTTGCCGAAAAAATGACCCAGATGGCGGAAGAATTCCTCGTATTGCGCCTCGCTCACCTCGGCCTTGGGCCGGCGCCACAGCGCCGTGCCCTCGTTCGCCGGCATGTCCTTGCCGTCATGCGCCACCATGATCGGCAGGGTGATGTGATCGGCCCATTTGCGCACGATCGTCTCCAGCCGATACGGCTCCAGAAATTCCTCGGCATCCGGCTTCATGTGCAGCACCACGCTGGTGCCCGGCCGCGCCCGCTCGGCGGGGCTGATGGTGAACGCGCCCTGCCCGGTCGATTCCCAGGCAAAGGCCGCGTCCGCGCCCACCGCGCGCGATGTCACCACCACCCGCTCCGCCACCATGAAGGCGGCATAAAACCCCACCCCGAACTGCCCGATCAGGCTCGGCCGGTCCTCGGGCTTCGCCGCTGCCAACGTCTCGCCGAACGCCTTGGTGCCAGACCGCGCAATGGTGCCCAGATTGGCAATCAACTCATCGCGCGTCATGCCAACGCCATCATCCTCGATCGTCAGCGTGCGCGCCGGCTTGTCCGGCACAAGGCGCACACACGCCCCCTCGGGCGGCGCCAACGTCGCGTCACTCAACCCCAGAAAGCGCCGCCGGTCGGTCGCATCCGCCGCGTTCGCCACCAACTCGCGCAGAAATATCTCACGCTCGGAATAAAGCGAATGCACCACCAGGTCGAGCAACCTGCCCACCTCGGCCCCAAATTGATGCGCCTCCGCCCCAGCCATACCCGCCACCGTCTCGCCCATGACGCGCCCCCTCAATTCACCGCAAAGCCGCGCCGCATATGGCCAAGCTGGCTCGCCCCTTCAATCCCAAGGGGGTGATGCGGGGGAAGGGTAAGGCATGTTCTTTTTGTGAACAAAAAGAACCAAAAAAACTTCGTGACTCTGGGTCCGTGCGGGTGGAAAGGACCGGGTCCCGACGGCAGACGCCAGGCCGCTACGCGGCCGCGGTGCCTGTGCCCACTTGGCGCGTCATCTGCCGCAGCGTCACGAACTCCTCGCCTGCGGTCGGGTGAATGCCGATCGTGCGGTCGAAATCGCGCTTGGTCGCGCCGGCCGTTATCGCCACCGCCATCCCCTGAATAATCTCCGGCGCCTCCTCGCCCAGCATATGCGCGCCCAACACGCGCCCGTCGGCCCCGTCC
>DAIDIQ010000189.1 GCA_027459285.1 Acetobacteraceae bacterium | reverse complement strand
CGGGTGATCGAGACGCCGGGCGCGTATGTGATGCTGGTGCAATGGGCGACGTTGGAGGACCACACGGTGCATTTCCGTGGGTCCGCCCTGTTTGCCGAGTGGCGCGCGCTGGTGGGGCCGTATTTCGCGGCGCCACCAGCCGTGACCCACGGCGAGCCGGTGGATCTCAGCGCGCTTTAGGCGTCGGCGCGGACTGGAACGCCTTTTTCGCGGAACATTTCCGCGAGTTCGCCGGACTGGAACATCTCGGTGACGATGTCGCAGCCGCCGACGAATTCGCCCTTCACGTAAAGCTGCGGAATGGTCGGCCAGTTGGAGAATTGCTTGATGCCGTCACGCAGTTCGGCGTCCTCGAGGACGTTGGCGGTGGCATAGTCGACGCCCATGTGGTTGAGGATCTGCACCACGCGGGCGGAAAAACCGCATTGCGGGAACTGCTTGTTGCCCTTCATGTAGAGCATCACCGGGTTGGCGGTGATATCGGCTTCGATACGGGTCGCGGCTGGGTTGGTCATGGGATGCGGTATCCTTGGCAGAGCTTGGGGGCTGGGCTTAGGGGGCTGATGTTTGCAAGGCCAGCGCGTGCAGGGCGCCGCCCATGCGGCCTTGCAGCGCGGCATAGACGATCTGGTGTTGCTGGACGCGGGACTTGCCGCGGAACGCCGCGCTGACGATGCGGGCGGCATAATGGTCACCGTCACCGGCAAGGTCCTCGATGGTGACGACCGCATCCGGCAGGGCGGCCTTGATCATCGCCTCGATCTCGTTGACTGCCATGGCCATGCAGGCCGGTCCTTTCCTGGGCTGCCGGTTACGCCATCAGCGCGGGCAGGGTTGCCTCGTGTGTGCTTCGCAGCAATTGCAGGGAGATGGAAGTACCATCCGCGAAGGTCAATGCGGAGCCCTGGGCATGGCCGATGCGGCGGTGCGGAATGCCGGCGGCGGCGGCAAGCTGTTCCAGCGCCTCGGGGCTGGTGGTGGCGACGAGGTAGCGGGCCTGGTCTTCACCGAACCAGAAGCCATGGTCGGCCTCGGCGGTGAGCGTGACGCCGACGTTGCCGGCGAGCGCCATTTCGGTGAGGGCGACCAGCAGGCCGCCATCGGATATATCGTGGCAGGCGGCGATGCGGCGCTGCTCGATCAGGCCGCGGACGAAATCGCCGTTGCGGCGTTCGGCGGTGAGATCGACCGGCGGGGGGGCGCCAGCCTCACGGCCGAGTATTTCGCGGAGCCATAGCGACTGACCGAGCCAGCCGGTGGTCTGGCCGAGCAGGATGATGGTCTGGCCGGGAGCGAGGGCGATGCCGATGGCGGTCGCGGCATCGGTCAGGACACCGACGGCGCCGATGGCCGGCGTCGGCAGGATCGGGTCGCTTTCGGTTTCGTTGTAGAGGCTGACATTGCCGGAGACGACGGGGAAATCGAGCGCGCGGCAGGCCTCGCCCATGCCTTCGATGGCGGCGACGAGTTGGCCCATGATGGCGGGTTTTTCGGGGTTGCCGAAATTCAGATTGTCGGTGACGGCGAGGGGGGTGGCGCCGGTGGCGGTGAGATTGCGCCACGCCTCGGCCACCGCCTGGGCGCCGCCCTGTCGGGGGTCGGCGGCGCAATAGCGCGGGGTGCAATCGGTGGTGAGGGCGAGGGCGAGGGCGTGCCCCTCGATCCGGACGATGGCGGCATCAGCCGCGCCCGGGCGCTTGATGGTCTGGCCGCCGACGGTGCTGTCGTACTGGTCCCAGATCCAGCGGCGGGAACAGAGATCGGGGCAGCCGATGAGGGTGAGCAAGGCGGGGCCGATGCCGACGGGGTCTGGCACGGGGCCGAGCACGGGCGGCGGGACGGGTGGCGTGTGCGGGCGATGATAAAGCGGCGCCTGGTCGGCGAGCGGGGCGAGCGGAATATCGGCCTCGATCGCGCCATGGTGGCGGACGGTGATGCGGCCGGTATCGGTGAGGTGGCCGATGACGGCGAAATCGAGCGCCCATTTGCGGAAAATGGCCTCGGCCATGGCCTGACGGTCCGGGCGGAGGACCATCAACATGCGTTCCTGGCTTTCCGAGAGCATCATGTCATAGGCGGTCATGCCGGTTTCGCGCTGGGGCACGGCGTCGAGATCGAGGTCGATGCCGACACCGCCCTTGCCGGCCATTTCGACCGAGGAAGAGGTGAGACCGGCGGCACCCATGTCCTGGATGGCGATGATCGCATCGGTTGCCATCAGCTCAAGACAGGCTTCGATGAGCAGTTTTTCGACGAAGGGGTCACCGACCTGAACGGTGGGACGCTTTTCTTCGGCATCCTTGTCGAATTCGGCGCTGGCCATGGTGGCGCCGTGGATGCCATCGCGCCCGGTTTTGCTGCCGACATAGACGACCGGATTGCCGATGCCGGCGGCGGCGGAGAGGAAAATACGGTCGCGCGGGGCGACACCGACGGTCATGGCATTGACCAGGGGGTTGCCATTATAGGCCGGGTGAAAATTGACCTCGCCACCGACCGTGGGCACGCCGACGCAATTGCCATAACCGCCGATGCCGCGGACTACGCCATCCATGACCCGCCGCGTGTTGGGGTTGGCGGGGTCGCCGAAGCGGAGCGCATTGAGGTTGGCGATGGGACGGGCACCCATGGTGAACACATCACGCAGGATGCCGCCGACACCGGTTGCCGCCCCCTGATACGGCTCGATGAAACTGGGGTGGTTGTGACTTTCCATTTTGAAGACGGCGACCAGGCCGTCTCCGATATCGATGACGCCGGCATTCTCGCCGGGGCCGTGCACGACCCAGGGCGCCTTGGTGGGCAGGGTTTTCAGCCAGACGCGCGAGGATTTGTAGGAACAATGCTCGGACCACATGACCGAGAAGATGCCAAGCTCGGTAAGGCTCGGGACACGGCCGAGAATGGCGAGGACACGATCATACTCGTCCGGCGTGAGGCCGAAGGAACGAGCGAGCGCGAGCGAGACGGGTTGGGTCATGACAAAGGCGGTTTCATCTGGCGCACAGTCCGGGTCAAGTCTGGGGATAGGTTCTTAAGGAAGACGCGAGTTTTTTGAAAAAAGTCGCGCCGAGGGAGGGGAAGAAGAAGCGACTTTTTTGAAAAAAAGTCGCGCAAAAAACGTTTGGGACTTGGGGGGGGAGGGTGGCACCGCGGGGGGAGTTTTGGCGGCTTTGTGGCGGCCGTTCATGACTGGCGGCCGGGCGCGGGAACACCGGCCGTGGCTTTGGCAAAGCTCTGAAGTCACGAAGTTTTTTTGGTTCTTTTTGTTCACAAAAAGAACGCCTTGCTTTGGCGCGCCGCCGCCCACCAACCCGGCGCGCAAGATTTTCGTTACGATACCGGAACGATTTGGGCAAGCGTTTGCGATGTGCGTCGGGGGCTCATTTTCGCGGATGGGGGCGTGGTTTGGCTGCGGGGATGAGTGGGGGTGGGCCGAGGGTTTCGGGGTCTATGTTGTTGGCCGCGGCCCAGGCGCGTTGTTGGGTCAGGGATTTGAGGCGGCGGGTCCAGTAGGCGGCGTTGGGTTTGGGGGTGATTTCGCGCGGGCCGTGCAG
>DAIDIQ010000187.1 GCA_027459285.1 Acetobacteraceae bacterium | reverse complement strand
AGGTGATGAGGGTGATGAGTTCGAAGAGCAGCAGGGCCAGCGGGTCTGGCGCCCCCGTTTTGCGGGTGCGTTGGCGGACGGCGCGGAAGGCGGGGCTGTGTGCGGCGCCCGGCCCGGGAAAAGGCTGCGCTTGGGACATGGACGGGGTTATAGGGCATGGGCGGAAAAAAGTCAAGAACGAAATGGGAACTTAATGGCGCCGGTGATGGGGCCGGGTTTGGTGGCGCGGGTGGGCTTTTGGCTGACTTCGACGGCGACTTCGTTGCGGCGGAGGAAAGGGATGGTCCGGGGCGGGTCGTGGAGCCAGGCGGTGGGGGTGCCGATGGGTGGTATGGGGTGTTTTTCGGTAAGGCTGGAATTTTGCTGGTGTGGCGGGCGACTTCGTGGGGGGCGGGGGGGATGCACTAGCGGTGCTATGGATTCCAGGGTGGAAGTTTTTTTGGTTCTTTTTGTTCACAAAAAGAACGTTGCTTTCTTGGCTTGGTTTTTCTGGGTTAGGGGGCTTTTGTGTTGTCCTGGATTGCCGCGGCGCCCCAGGGGGCGCCTCGCAATGACGGGGGGGTGTTAGAGGATATCGGGGTAGAGGTCGCGCCAGGTGGGGTTGGTGGCTTCGATCAGGGCGAGTCTGGTGGCGCGGTTGCCGGCTTTTAGTTGTTTTTCGCGGGTGATGGCGGCGGGCATGGTTTCGTGGCGTTCGAACCAGACGAGGATTTTGCAGCCGTATTTACGGGTGAAGCCGGGGAGGGTGCCGGTGCGATGTTGCGTTACGCGGGAAATAAGGTTGCTGGTGACGCCGGTGTAGAGGGTGCCGTTGCGGTGGTTGGCCATGATGTAGACGCAAGGGGCGCGGGGGTGTGGCATTGGCGCGGCGTGCGGGGTGAGGGCTGGGTGGTGCTTTGACCGGGGGTTGGTCTTTGTGTCCAGGGGAAGGTTTGGGGGTGGTTGGGTTTTTCCGGGGTGGGTTGGGGCGTTTTTGGCCCCTGGATTGCCGCGGCGCCTGGCGGCGCCTGTGCCATGACGGGGGGGGTGAGGTGCGTGCTTCTATGAGATAAAGTCCTTTTGCTTCTTTTTCTTCAGAAAAAGAAGGGGCTTTTTCTATGTGCTTTCGGTGAGTTTGAGGGCGGCTTCGAGGCGGGTGAGGCCTTCCTCGTGGGTTTGGTCCTCGATGGTGAGGGGGTAGAGGAGGCGGATTGTTTCGCCCACGGCGCCGCAGGCGAGGAGGAGGAGGCCGTGGTCGAGGCCGCGTTTGGTCAGAGCCGCGGCTTCGGGGCGGACTTCCGTGCTGCCGCGGGCGGTGAGCAGGTCGAAGCCGATCATGGAGCCGAGGCCGCGGATATTGCCGATGGGGAGGAGATCGTTGCGGCTCTCGAACTGACGCAGGCGCGTGATCGTGCGTTCGCCCAAGATTCGGGCGCGGTCGAGGAGGTTTTCGGCCTCGATGACATCGAGCACGGCGAGGCCGGCGGCGAGCGCCACGGGGGGGCCGGCGTAGGTGCCGCCGAGCAGGCCGAGGGGGGGTGCATCCATGATATCGGCGCGGCCGATGACGCCGGCGAGCGGGAAGCCGCCGCCGATGGCCTTGGCGATGGTGATGAGATCGGGCGTGACGCCGCTATGTTCGATGGCGAACATGTGGCCGGAGCGGGCGATGCCGCATTGCACCTCGTCGGCGATGAGGAGGATGCCGTGCTTGTCGCAGCGGGCGCGGAGTTCGCGCAGGAGTTCGGGGGGGGCGACGTTGATGCCGCCATCGCCCTGGATGGGTTCGATGACGATGGCGGCGACGCGCGAGGGTTCGACATCGACGTGGAACAGCGTGTCGAGCGCGGCGAGGGCATCCTCGACGGTGGTGCCGGTGTGGGGGGCGGGGAAGGGCAGGCGGTAGATATCGGCCGGGAAGGGGCCGACGGCGCGTTTGTAGGGGGTGATTTTGCCGGTGACGGCCATGGCCATGAAGGTGCGGCCGTGGAAGCCGCCGGTGAAGCCGATGATGGCGGGGCGGGAGGTCGCGGCGCGGGCGATTTTGATGGCGTTCTCGATGGCTTCGGCGCCGGTGGTGACGAACAGGGTTTTGGCCGGGCCGGCGATGGGGGCGAGCGCGTTGAGGCGTTCGGCGAGGGCGACATAGGGTTCGTAGCCCATGACGTGAAAGCAGATATGGGTGTAGCGCTCGGCCTGGGCGGCGGCGGCGGCGAGGATTTTGGGGTGGGAATGGCCGGTGTTGTGCACCGCGATGCCGGCGCCGAAATCGATGTAGCGGCGGCCCTCGGTATCCCAGATTTCGGCGTTGCGGGCGCGGTCGAGGAAGATGGTTTGGGCGGTGGCGACGGAGGCGGAGACGGCGGCGCGGCGGCGGGCGAGCAGGTCGGACATGCGGTGCGTTTCCCCTTCGAGGCTGGCCGGATTATAGTAATGCCGGATGGCGGATGGACAGTCCATGGCGGCGCAGGGCTTCCATGAGTGTTGCGGGAGCGAGGCAGCAGGAAAGAGGGTTCTTTTTTGAAAAAAAGAACCAAAAAACTTCTGGTACTTTGGCCGGCGTTTGGACACCGGCCGGGGATTCCACGCCAGTGATGAAGTCTTTTTGCTTCTTTTTCTTCAGAAAAAGAAGAGTCTTGCTTCACGCTGCCTGGCTGACCTTGTGGTCCTTGATGTCGCGGAAGGTGATGGCTTCGTTCATTTCCTGGGTGCGGCGGAGCATGAAGGCGGAGGTGGCGAGGAAGACGGGGTCGTTGTCGACATCGTCGGCCATGGCGGTGCGGTTGGCGGCGATGAAGCGCTCGAGCGCGGATTTTTCGCCGCTGATCCAGCGGGCGAGGGTGTAGGGGATGGGTTCGAGGCCGACGGCGACGCTGTATTCGGCGGCGAGGCGGGCGATGAGGACATCGAGCTGGAGCGTGCCGACGACGCCGACGATGGCGGGGCTGCCGTCCTGCGGGCGGAAGAGCTGCACCACCCCTTCCTCGGCGAGTTCGGACAAAGCCTGTTTGAGTTTCTTGGCTTTCATGGCGTCGTCCAGACGGACGCGGCGGAGAATTTCCGGGGCGAAGGCGGGCACGCCGGTGAAGCGCAGATCCTCGTCCTCGGTGAGCGTGTCGCCGATGCGCAGCGTGCCGTGGTTGGGGATGCCGACGACATCACCGGCATAGGCTTCCTCGGCCAGCTGGCGTTCCCGGGCGAAGAAAAACTGCGGGGCGTGCAACGGGATGAGCTTGCCGGTGCGGACCTGGCGGAGCCGCATGCCGCGGGTGAGGCGGCCCGAGCAGATGCGGGCGAAGGCGATGCGGTCGCGGTGGTTGGGGTCCATGTTGGCCTGGATTTTGAACACGAGCGCGGTGAGTTTTTCCTCATCGGCCTGCACCACCCGCGTATCGGCCGCCTGGGCGCGCGGGGGCGGGCCGAATTCGGCCAGCGCGTCCAGCAAGTCCCGCACGCCGAGGCCTTTTATGGCGGCGCCGAACAGCACCGGCGTCAGGTGCCCCTCATTGAAGGCGACCGGCTCGAATGGCGACATGCCGGCCTCGACCAGCTCCAGCTCCTCGGCGAGTTGCACGGCGCGGGCGTCATTCTGCGCCAGATGCACGCTTTCCGGGAATTTACGGTGCCGCAGATCGTACGCGCCGATGAAATCCTGGGCGCGGCCGATGGGCCAGGTGATGGGCGCGGTGTCCAGCGCCAGCTCGTTGCCGATATCCTCGATCAAGGCAAATATATCGCGGCTTTCACGGTCCATTTTGTTGATGAAGGTGACGATTGGAATATCCCGCAGGCGGCAGATTTCGAAGAGCTTGCGGGTGCGGTCCTCGATGCCTTTCGCGGCGTCGATGACCATGATGGCGGCATCGACCGCGGTGAGGGTGCGGTAAGTGTCCTCGGAGAAATCCTCGTGGCCGGGCGTGTCGAGCAGGTTGAAGATGCAGCCGCCATAGTCGAAGGTCATGACCGAGGTGACGACGGAGATGCCGCGGTCGCGCTCGATTTTCATCCAGTCGGAGCGGGTGCGGCGGCGTTCGCCCTTGGCGCGGACATTGCCGGCAAGCTGGATGGCGCCGCCGGCGCGCAGCAGGTGCTCGGTGAGGGTGGTTTTGCCGGCATCGGGGTGGGAGATGATGGCGAAGGTGCGGCGACGGGCGATTTCGGTGGCGAGGCTCAATTTGGGCATCCGGGGTTGGGAAGGCTGGGGGTAAAGCCTTCGCCGGCCGGCTTCAAGGGTCGGGGCCGGGGGCGGGGGGTGCCCAGGTGCCGGGCAGGAGGTGGCGCGCGATGGGGGCGTGGCCGCGCGGGGTGGCGATGTCGGGTTCGGATGGCGGGGGAAGGGCGGCGGTGGTGAAGACCCGGGCCATGACCGCGGCCGCGATGCCGCTTTCGCGCGCCATTTCCTGCAAGCGGTGGGCGAGGTTGACGGTCTCGCCCAGGGCGGTGAAGGCGAGGGTTTCGCCGACGCCGATTTCGCCGACCAGGGCCGGGCCGCAGGCGAGGCCGATGCCGTAGCCGAGGGGGCAGCCGGCTTCCTGGGCGAACAGGGGGGCGAGGCGGGCGGCGGCGGCGGCGATGGCGGGCAGGGCGGCGAGGGCCGCGCGGCAGGCGGCGGCGGGCGGGGTGTGCAGGCCGAACAGGGCGAGCACGCCATCGCCCAGGAACTGCACGACTTTGCCGCCCTGGGCGGTGATTGCGGTGGCGGTTTCCGAGAGGAAATTGCCGAGCAGGAACAGGCCGTCGAAGGGCAGGCAATGGGTTGCGAGGCGCGTCGAGTTGCGCAGATCGACGAACATGGCGGCGACGAATTGTTCGCGCTGGGGCAGGCGGGGGGCGCCGAGCACGAAGGCGGGGGCGAGGGCCGGGGGAATGAGGGGCACGATTGCGAGATCGGCGGCGGGACGCAATTGGCAGGCGAGGCGGATGGCGCCGGAATTGGCGCCGATGGCGGTGAGAATGCGGGCCTCGGCGTGGCCGGGCGGTGGCAGACGGCCGGTGTTTGCCAGGATGCGGATGCGGCAGGTGGAGCAGCGGCCGCGGCCGCCGCAGACATTGGCATGCGGGATGCGGCCGCGGCGGGAGGCCTCGAGCACGGTCAGCCCACGGGTGATGCGCAGCTTTGTGCCGTCGGGATAGGCGATGGTGACGCGGCGGGCGCGGGTTTCGACGAGGCCACGCAGGAGGCGGGCGAGCAGGACCAGCGCGATGAGGCCGAGATAGGCGGCGATGGCGGCGCGGCGAATGGCGGCGAGATGCGCTTTCTGCGCGGCCGTGCCGAGATGGGACGCGGTGAGGAAGGCGGCGTGAAAACCGGGATCGGCCCGCAGGCGGGCGACCGCGCGGCCACCCTCGGAGAAGCCGAGCAGGGCGAGCATGGGCAGCAGCAAGGCGAAGGCGAGGGCGGCGGGTGCGGCGCGCGGCCACCAGGGGCGGAGCCGAAGCAATTGCCAGAGGCCGATCATGGCGTGGGTCCAGGCGACGAGGAGGACCGCGACCTGGACCCAGCCCCAGAACGGCTCGGCCACCCAGAGCGCGAATAATTCCTGCGGGTAGGACTTGTCGATATCGTGGAAGGTGTAGGCGAGCCGGGTGACGGCGATGTGGTTGGCGATGAGCGTCGGCAGGGCGAGGCCGAGGGCCATTTGCAGGCCTTCGAGCCAGGGCCGGGCGAAATTGCGCCGGGCATAGAGCGCGCCGAGACCGAGCCCGGCATGGGTGAGGGCGGCGCCATAGAGGAGTGCCGTGCCGATGAGGCCGCGCCAGAGGAATTTCTGCATGACGAGCATGGCGTTGGCGGCCGGCAGGGAAACGAGCAGCAGCGCGTGGTTGATGAGATGCAGCGCGACATAGGTGAGCAGCACGAGGCCGGCGGCGAGGCGCAGCCGGCGGGTGGGCGGACCGAGCCGCCAGGGCGGCGGGGCGGAGGCGGGGGCGTGCATGCGAGGCGGTTTATCGTGCAGAATGGCGCGCCGCCACGATGGAATTTGCAATGCCGGACACGCAACAAGCCCCGATCGATCGTGCCGAGGCGCTGGCCTGTTTGGCGCGCAGCAAGACGCTGGCGCCGCTGGGGGCCGTGGCGCTGGGCGGGTTGCTGACGCAGGCGGGGCTGAAGCTGCTGCGGGGGCGGGCGGTACTGTTTCGTGAGGGGGATGCGGGGGTGGCCCTGTATCTGGTGCTATCGGGCTGGGTGAAGCTGGCGCGGTCCGGGGCGGCGGGACGGGACGTGGTGCTGGATTTTGCCGGCCCCGGGGACGTGTTTGGCGAACTGGCGGTGCTGTGCGGCACGGCGCGGGCGGCGGATGCGGTGGCGCTGACGCCGACGCGGCTGCTGGTGATGGACGGGCGGGCGATGCTCGCGGCATTTTGCGCGAACCCGGCGGCGATGCTGGCGGTGGTTCGGCTGCTGGGCGAAAGGCTGGCGCACGCGACCGAATTGCTGGCGGATGGGCGGCTGCCGGCGGAGGCGCGGTTGGCGCGCGCTCTGCTGCGGCTGGCGAAGCCGGACGGGACGCAGGGGCTTGGGGTGGATTTGGGGCTTTCGCAGAGCGACCTCGCGGAGATGACCGGGCTTGCCCGCGAGAGCATCAATAAAATTCTTGGCGGGTGGCGGGAGGCCGAGGCGATTGCGATGGCGGGGCGGCGAATTGCGATCATGCGGCTGGCGACACTGCGCTCGATTGCCGCGGGCGAGATGTAAGCCGCGCCGGATGGGTGGCTTTCGGCGCGGCGGATGAGACGGCGATGGCTGCGCGCCACCGCCGCTTCCGTATGCCTCAGGGGCTGACGGTGACCAGCATGCCGTGCACATTGCCGGCGGCGTCCGTGTAGAAGCCGACCAGTTGGCCCTGGTTGTTGAGGCCGTTGACGACGGTGCCGCCGACGCCGTTCGGGTCGTTCACGCTGAGCCATGCGCCGTTGGTGGAATTGTAGTAAAGCCCGTGGGCGATGCCCGCGGCGTCGGTGTACCAGCCGACCGCGATGCCGGAATTATTGATGCCGAGCAATTGCGTGAAATTGGTGCCCGGCACGTGGAAGGTGGCGACCACGCCGCCCGAGGCGTTGCGGGTGAAGCCGACCGTGTTGCCCTGGCGGTTGACATAGGAGCCGCAGGTTTCGCCCGCGTCGTTGATGCCGGCGGCAACGACCTGCTGGGAGCCGGCGACGTTGACCGGCTGATAGGTCGCGGTTGCCGAATTGAAGGTGTAGCCGTGCGAGTTGCCGTTGGCATCGAGATAGAAGCCGACGGCGAGGTTGTTGTTGTTCACGCCGAGCGCCTGGGCGATGCGCGGCTGGCCGGCGACCAGCGGATCGGTCGCGGCGAGAAAATTGAAGGTTTTGCCGACCGGCATGGCAAGCAATCCGAAATTGGCGTCCTGGTTGTTGCCCTGATTGGTGTTGGACCAGAAGCCGGTGATGAGACCGGCATTGTTGATGCCGGTGGCCTGGGTTTGCACACTGCCGGGCTCGGCGAAATTGCGGAAGGCGGTGTAGGGGCCGGCGATGGTATAGCCCTGATTGGGATGGCCGGCGGCGCCGCTGCCGAAATAGCCGGCGATGACGCCGTGATCATTGATGCCGAGCAACTGGTTGAAGGTGGGATCGGCCGGGTTGTCGATGGTGGTGTAGGTGAAGCTTTGCGCCTGGGCGAGGCCGGCGATGAGGATGGCGGCGGCGGCGAGGAGGAGGGTGCGCATGGTGTCGGTTTCCTGGTGCGGACCCGGCCGGAATTGGCGGGTTCGTCGGGCCGGAGATGTGCCGCCGCCGGCAGGCGCGCGCTGTGAGCGGGATCACAGGACATGGCCGAGGCCTGGAATTTCGGGGCGGGCGAGCGATGCGGCTGGGTTTATGAACGGAAGGAACCAGGATAGGCTGGTGAGGCTGGCGCGCCGTCGCCACTCGTTACAATTATCTAACGCAAGGTTCCTTGCATTAACAGTTAGACTGCCCTAGGCGGGCCTTGGCTGGTTGGGGATGGCGCATGCGTTGGGCGGGGTTGGCGGTGGTGACGGCAGGGCTTTGGCCGGGGCTGGCGCGCGCGCAACAGGCGCCGGCGCCGCCGCCGGTGGTGAAGCCCGCCGCCGCGCCGGCGGGGCAGGTGTCGCAGGGTACCGCGGCATCGCAAGCCTCTCAGAACGCGGTGACCTCGGCCGATGACGCGTTCGGCGTGACGGTGGGCAATGAGACTATCGGGCTGTACAGCCCGACCGATGTGCGCGGATTTTCGGCGCTGGCCGCCGGCAATGCCCGGTTCGACGGGCTTTATTTCGACCCGCTGAACACGCCATCGCAATTGCTGATCACGCAGACCGCGATCCGCGTCGGCATCGCGGCGCAGGAATCTCCCTTTCCGGCGCCGACCGGAGTGGTGGACTACACGCTGCGCCGGCCGGACGCGACACCCTCGCTCGGCCTGTTCACGTATACCGACACATACGGCAATGCCTATGTCGAGGCGAATGCCTCGGTGCCGGTGGCGCCTGGCTGGTCGGTGGGGCTGGGCGGCATGGGCGGCGTCGATGGGTATTTCGACGGCACCTCGGACCGGTTCAACAAGATGCTGCTGAGCGTGCGCTATCATCCCTCACGCACAGTCGATGTGTTTCTGTTCTATACCCGCACGGGGCTCGACGCCGCATTGCAGGGACCGGTTTATCTGCCGGATGGTAATTTCGTGCCGCAGGGCGTGCCGCGGCGGTTTTACGGCGGGCCGGGCTGGGACATGGATAGTCGGGCCGCGTATAATTACGGGGGCATCGCGACCTGGCGGCCGGCGCCAGGCTGGCGGGTCGATGCCGGGCTGTTCCATTCCGAGCTGGATGAGAAACTGGACTATACCAACCTCTATACCAACCTCACCCGCGCCGGCATCGCCGATCAGCAGATCATCGTGCAGCCGCCCACCGCCAGTTTTTCCGATAGCGGGGAAGTGCGGCTCTCGCGCAGCTTCAGCGAAGGACCGCGCCAACACAATTTTCTGATTTCACTGCGCGGGCGGCTGCGGGATTCGGCGTTCGGGGGTGCAGATACCGTCGATCTCGGGCCGATCGCGGTGAACCAGACGCAAACCGCGCCGCGACCCATCTTCGCCCTCTCGCCCACCAACCACGACCGGATCGAGCAAGGCACGCTCGGCATTGCCTATATCGGCGAATGGCGGGGCGTGGGCGCCGTCAGCCTCAGTCTTTCACGCAGCAGCTACAGCAAAACCGCGATCGAGGGCGGGCTCGATGCAGCGCCGGGACAGACGGTCGCGACCCCGTTCACCCCCGCCGCGGCGGTGCGCCTCGACCTCACGCCCACACTCGCGATTTACGCCTCGACCACACGCGGGCTCGAGGACGCCGGCGATGCGCCGCAGACCGCGGCCAACCGTTATGAGCCGCTGACCGCGATCATCTCGCATCAGCACGATGCCGGGCTGCGCTGGAAAGTGAGGAAAAAGCTCGATTTCCTGCTCGGGGTGTTCGACATCGCCAAGCCCTATTACAGCTTCAATGCCGGGAATATCTATTCCATTGTCGGGAACATCGATATCCGCGGCATCGAAACCAGCCTCTCCGGCGCGGTGACGCCGACGCTCAACGTGGTGGCCGGCGCGGTGCTGGCCGATCCGCGCGCAAGCGGCGGCGCACGCTACGGCGTCGGCGGGTTTCCGGTGGGCCAGCCACACCAGCTTGTTACCGTGAACCTGGATTGGAGCCCCGATTACTGGGCACGGAAAATCACCCTCGACGGGGCATTCACCTATCAAAGCACGGTGGCCGCGACCGATAATGACCGCGTTCATCTCGGGCCGGAACCACTGCTGGAAATCGGCGCGCGCTACCATGTGCGACTGGCCGGCATGCCGGCACAATTCCGACTGGATGTGCAGAACCTGACCAATTTCTACGGCTGGCAACTCGACGGCAGCGGCGCATACCAGTTGCTGCCAGGTCGGATCGTCAGCCTTTCCCTGGGTGTTGATGTGTAGGCAAGTAGCGACTTTTTTGAAAAAAAGTCGCGCAAAAAACTTTTGATTCCTGGAGTTCAGGCGGTTTTTGACTGGTTCAGACGAAGATCAGGGTTGGAAGGCGGGCTGCGCCCGCCGAAGGAAGAAACGGCCGCGAAGCGGCCTTTCATGCCGATTCTCACCGCCGGAGCACATCCGAAGCCACGCACACGGCGCCAGGTCAAAAAGTTTTTTTGGTTCTTTTTGTTCACAAAAAGAACGTGCTTTCCTGCCCTTAAATTCTTTTTCCTCTGTCTGGGAGCGGGCCAAGCCCGCCCCGCAGACGGTCGGGAAGTCTTTTATCGGGAATAGAACTCGACCACGAGGTTTGGTTCCATTTGCACCGGGTATGGCACGTCGCTGAGTTTCGGCGCGCGCATCATGCGGCCTTTCATTGCCCGGTGGTCCACCTCGATATAATCCGGCACGTCGCGTTCGCTGCTTTGGGTCGCGTCGAGCACCATGGCGAGTTGGCGGCTTTTTTCCTTCACCTCGATCACGTCGGTGTCTTTCACGGAGTAGCTCGGGATGTTCAGTCGCTTGCCGTTGACCAGGACGTGGCCGTGGTTGACGAACTGGCGGGCGGCGAAGGGTGTGATCGCGAATTTCATGCGGTAGACGACGGCGTCGAGCCGGCGTTCCAGCAATTCGATCATGTTCTCGCCGGTATCGCCTTTGCGGCGCACCGCTTCCTCGTAATATTTGCGGAACTGCTTCTCGCCGATATTGCCGTAATAGCCTTTCAGTTTCTGCTTTGCCATCAACTGCACGCCGAAATCGCTCGGCTGTTTCTTGCGGCGCTGGCCGTGCTGGCCGGGGCCGTAATCGCGCTTGGCGAGTGGCGACTTGCCGCGGCCCCACAGATTGACGCCGAGGCGGCGGTTGATCTTGTACTTGCTCTCCACGCGCTTGGTCATGCGTGGTCTCCTTCGCGTTTGTTGGCGGCCACGATGGGCCTTGGTGTACCGGTAGGCCCGCGCGGGACGCGCGCGGGCGGGGCCAGGGCCGAGCCCTGGTCCACGTTCCCAGCAATGCGCGGCTCCTAACCCCCGCCCCCCTGCTTGTCAAATCCCGCCGCCATCCCTACTCCTTGCCGTCATGATTACCCGCGGCGATCTTATTTGGATGGGTATCGCCGCCGGCGTCAGCGGCGGGTTGATCGGCGGCTTGCTGATCGCGATCGGGCTTGGCCTGCTGCTCAAGCACGCGCTGCTCGGGTTTCTGGTGGTGGTGCCAGCGGCCCCCATCGCCTGCCTGCCCGGCTATTTCATGGCCCGGCGCCTGGCTAACCAACTGCCTTGATCCACCCAGGTGTTCGGCACCTATGTCACCGGCCTGATCAACGCGGCCGGCCATTCCCTGCTGCTGCAAGCGCTCGCCGTCATTCTCGGCACCTTCGTGCTCGAGGACGCGGCAACCGTGTTCTCGGCGCTGCGCGTGCAGGAAGGCGGCATGCCATGGTATGTGGCGCTGCTCAGCCTGTATGTCGGCATCGTCACTGGCGATCTCGGGCTTTACGGGCTTGGCTTTCTGGCCGAGCAGATTCCGTTTTTTCGCCGCCTGGTTGGGGAGGGGCGATTGACGCGCGGCCGGGCCTGGCTGTCGGACCGTGTGTTCATGGTGGTGTTCGTCAGCCGATTCGTGCCGGGCATGCGGCTGCCCACCTACACCGCCTGCGGCTTTCTGGGGGCCAGCCTGTCGCGCTTCATTCTGGCCGCGGTCGTCGCCACCCTGGCCTGGACCAGCATGTTGTTCCTGATTTCCATGCGGGTCGGCAAGTTCCTTATCGATCATCTCGGCGCCTGGCGCTGGGTGGGCGCGGCGGGACTGGTCGTGACCCTCATGCTTGCGGGACGCATTGCCGCGAAGCTACAGCAGGGCAAGAGTTAACAACGTCCGAACTTGGGGGGGATCGCCATGGAGTCGCCTGACGCCGTGCTGGCCTATCCGGGCGCGCGGGCCCAACGCGCGGCGCGCGCTGTCGGCTGGTTCGAATATTGGCCGGACTGGCTGTTCTATACCCCGGTGGTGCTGCACTGGGCCTGGCTCGGTCTGCGTCATCGCGGCCTGACGCTGATGACCGCCGCCAACCCGGCCATTCCCACTGGCGGCCTGTGTGGCGAGAGCAAATCCGCCATTCTCGATCAGATCGGCGCGGGCCACCGGCGCTTCATTGCCCCTTATGTCACGCTTGCCCTGCGCGGCACGGCCGACCAGTTGCTTGCCCGGGCCGGGGCTGCACTGGCCGAGGCTGGCATCGCCTATCCCATCGTCGTGAAGCCGGATATCGGCTGCAATGGCACCGGCGTGCGCGTGGCGAGAGATGACGCCGCCCTGGCTGCCGCGTTGCCGCTTTATCCCGCCGGCACGACCCTGGTGCTGCAGAGGCTCATCGCCGACCCGGGCGAGGCTGGTCTGTTCTATATCCGCGAGCCTGGTGAGGCCGCGGGGCGCATCACCTCGGTCACGCTCAAATACCCGCCGATGGTGGTGGGGGATGGCCGGTCCAGCTTGCAGCAGCTTATTCTCGCCGATCCGCGCACCGGCGCGCAGCCCCGGCTTTACATGCGCCACATGGAAAGCCGCCTGCACGAGGTGCCCGCCTCTGGCGAGGCGGTGCAACTCGTGTTCGTCGGCAATCACTGCAAGGGGTCCACCTTCATCGACGGGCGGGACCATATTACCGCCGAGCTCACCGCGCGCATCGATGCCATCGCCCGCTCCATGCCGGATTTTCATTTCGGCCGCTTCGATGTGCGCTATGCGTCCCTGGCCGAGCTGCGCCAGGGCCGCGGCTTCTCGATCATCGAGGTGAACGGCGCCGGCTCCGAGGCCACGCATATCTGGGACCCCGCCACCACGCTGGCGGAGGCGTATCGGACCCAGTTTCACCATTATGCCAGCGCGTACCGGATCGGCGCCGCCAACCGCGCCCGCGGCGCCAGGGCGACCCCGGTGCGAGAGCTGCTGCAACATTGGCGCACCCAGCGCCGGCTGATGCGGGCTTATCCAAGCAACGATTAGGGAAGATTACAGGGAGGAAAAGGCCAGGGCTCCGCCCTGGACCCGCCGGGGCCGTGAGGCCCCGGACCCCAATACGCGTTGTCTAAGTCCGGCACCGGCATGCTTTGTTTCAAGTCCGGCACCGGCCCGCACCCCCACCCGGCCACCCACGAGCGTACACTGCCATGGGTGGCCGGGTGGGGGTGCGGGCCGGTGCCGGACTTCACGTAAGCATGTGGGGGTGCGGGCCGGTGCCGGACTT
>DAIDIQ010000180.1 GCA_027459285.1 Acetobacteraceae bacterium | reverse complement strand
AGCGCCGGCATCAGCGGCAGGGGCGTGGGGGCCATGGCGAGCAGGCCATACAGCACGATGATGCCGCCCTGCGCGGTGGCCGCGGCCAGTTTTTCCACCATCGGGCCGCCCACGGGGTCGAACACCACGCGAGCGCCCTTGTTATTGGTGAGGGCAAGAATTTCACCGGCCAGGTCCTGTTCGTCGGTGGCGATCACATGCTCGGCGCCGAGCGCGTGCAGGGCGGCGCGTTTGGCGCCGGTGCGGGTGGTGGCGATGGTGGTGGCGCCGACCAGGCGCGCGATCTGGATGGCGGCGATTCCGACCGAGGAGGAGGCGGCGGGAATGACCACCGCATCCCCGGCACCGAGACGGGCGATATCGATCAATGCGCCATAGGCGGTCATGTATTGCATCCAGACCGCGGCGGCCTGGGTGAAGGAGAGAAAGCCCGGATGCTTGACGGTGATGGCGGCGGGCACCAGGGCGGCGTCGCCATAAACCCCGTATTTGCCCATGCTGAAGCCGGGAATGGTGGAAACCGCGTCACCGGGGGCGAAGCCGGCCACGTCTGGCCCTGTGGCGCGGACGATGCCCGCGGCCTCATAGCCGATGCGCGATGGCAGGGTGGGCTGTTCCAGATAATGGCCCTCGCGGTACAGCGCCTCGGCGCGGTTGAGGCCGAGGGCGCGGACATCGATGAGCAGTTCGCCCGGGCCCGGCTCCGGCATGTCGAGCGTGTCGATTTGCAGCACCTCGGGGCCACCGAGCCGATGAAAGCGAACGATGCGTGCCATGATTTCCCCGTATGCGTTGGCCAGCGTCGATGTGGGGCGCGCCCCGGGCGGGCGCAAGCCGCATCAGGCGGTGATGCGGTCCCGCAGGACCTGGGCGGCGCGGCTCAGGTCTCGCTCGGCGTGCCAGACCAGATGAAAGCCCCGGTCGGGCAATGGCACGTCCAGCAGCGAGAGGGTGCCGGCCTCGATGCCGGAGGCGGCGACGGAGGCGGAAATGGCGGTGGCGCCCATGCCGGCTTCCACCGCGGCGCGCACCGCCTCGTTGCTCGGCAACGCCATAACGACCCGCAGCCGGGCCGGCGCGATACCGAGGGCCGGCAACGCCGCCTCGAACACCGCGCGGGTGCCGGAGCCCGGCTCACGCAACACCCAGTCGAGCGCCGCCAGATCAGGTGCCGCGCCGAGTGCCGGGTGTTGCGCGCCGAGCACCACGACCAGCCGGTCCCGCGCCACCTGGCGGTGAGCGAGGTTGGGGGCGATCACGTCCCCCTCGATGAAGCCGAGTTCCGCGGCTCCGGCCAGCACGGACGCCGCCACATCGGCCGTGTTGCCGATGGTCAGCGCGATCTCGATGCCGGGATAGGCGCGACGGAACGCCACCAGATGGCGCGGCAGCCAATAGGAGGCGATGGTCTGGCTGGCTTGCACGCGCAAGGTGCCGTGCGAGAGGTCACCCAGTCCGGCCAGCACCGCCTCGGCGCGGGCGGCGCGGGCCAGCACGGCGCGTGCCTCGGCCAGGAAAGCGGTGCCGGTTTCGGTGAGTTCGATGCCGCGGCCGACACGGCTGAACAGCCGCACGCCGTGCCGCGACTCGAGCGCGGCGATGGCGGCACTGACCGCCGATTGCGACAGATGCAGCGCCTCGGCCGCGCGGGTGACGTGGCAGCGCTCGGCGACGGCGACAAAGATGCGAAGCTGTTCCAGGGTCATCGCAAGTTCAGACTCCGGCCATAGCCCACACGACAGGAGTCAAAGGTTTTTTGCGCGACTTTTTTTCAAAAAAGTCGCTGCTTATTGTCTAAAGCGCGATGCGTTCGCATCGCATCGGCACCGGCAACCCCTCAAGGCTCCATGCCCAGCAGCAGGGCCGGCAGGAACATGAAGGTCGCGACCAGCGTGCAACCCAGGCTGATCAGCAGCAGATAGCCCATGCTGGCCGTGCCCGGATGGTGCGACAAGGCGAGCGAGCCGAAGGCGGTGCCGGTGGTGGCGGCGGAGAACAGCACCGCGCGGGCGGTGCCGGTGCCCAGGAAGCGCCGCGCCCCGGCCCGCCAGTTCATCACGAAATAGATATTGAAGGAAACGCCGACCCCCAGCAGCAGCGGCAGGGCGATGATGTTGGCGAAATTCAGCACCATCCGGCTGCTGACCAGCACCACCACCGTCATCAACGCCGACAGCAGCAGCGGCGCCATGACCAGCGCCACCACCCGCGGCCGGCGCAAAAACGCGAACAGCAGCACGGCGATGGCCAGCAGCGCGCCGATGGCGGCGTTGCGGAAGGCGCCGATGATGGTGGCCGCGGTCTCGACAATGGTCACCGCCGCGCCGCCGGCATTGGGGGCGATGGCGCGCACCTGGGTGACGAAATGATGCAGCCCGGCGCTATCCTCGGCCATGGCCTTCGGCATCACGTTCACGCGCGCCCGCCCGTCCGGCAGCACCCATTGCCGCGCCAGCGACGGCGGAATATCGGCCAGTGTCACCTTGCTCACGTTCAGCACGTCAGCGAGCGTCGCCAGTTGTTGCGGCAGAAACTCGGTCAGCGCCCGGTTCATGGCCAGCAGCGTCGCGTCCGGCGCCGTCGCGAGCCTGGCGAGGTCGGCATCGATGCCGAGCAAGGGGCTGTCCGGCGGCAGCTTGGCGCGCACGGCATCGAGTTGCGCGCGCGCGGCGATGATGGCCTGGCGCAAATCGGCGGCGTCGGGCGGCTTGCCGCCGGCCGGCGGGGCGGCAAGCGTCGGGCCGAGAATGGTCGCGGCATCGGCGATGGCGGCAAGCTTGGGCGCCTGATCGGTCGGCACGAAACTTTCGATGCTGAGCGCGCGGGCAACCAGCGGCAATCGGCCAAGCCTGTCCGCCAGGGCGCCGGCGGCTTGGGCGGAGGGTTCTATGATATCAATGGTATAGGGGTTTGTATTCGGGTCATTGATCAACTTGCGCAGCACCCGCATCGATTCCGTGTGCGGGTCCTTGGTGTGCAGCGGGTCGGAATCGAAGTGCAGGCGCGGCAGCAGCACCAGCCCCAGCAGACCCAGCAGGCCGAACACCAGCAGCGCCGGGCGCCGCACCCGGGCCAACCCCTGCTCGGCCGCGTTCAGCACCGCAAGCCCGGTCTCCCCGCGCCCGCCCCGGGCACGAAACAGGGTCAGGAAGGCGGGCAGAAAGAACAAGGTGGCGACGAACGCAATCAACATGCCGGTGCCCGCGATCAGCCCGAGCTCGGCGACGCCGGCGAAATTGGTGGGCACGAAGGCATAGAACCCCGCGGCGGTGGCGGCGGCGGCCACCAGAATTTGCCCGCCGGCGCGCTGCCCGGTCTGCACCAGGGCCGCGCCGATATCGGGCACGGTCTCGCGCGCCTCCCGGTAGCGCACCGAGAACTGGATCGCGAAATCCACCGCGATGCCGACGAACAACACCGCGAACGCCACCGACACCAGATTAAGCGTGCCCACCGCCAGTGACGCGAAGCCGGTGGTGAGCGACAGGCCGAGCAGCAGGGTGAGCAGAATGGGCACGATCAGCCGCCAACTGCCAACCGCCAGAAACAGCCACAACGTGATGAGTATCACCGAGCCGAGCGTGCCCCACACGACCCCTTCGGCCACGGTCGCGAATTCCTGGTCGGCCAGCGCCACACCGCCGGTGATGCCCAGATGCGCGTCACCGTTTTGAATGAACGGCAGGCGTGCCGCCGCGGCGCGCAGCGCATCGGTTGCCGCCTGACCAGGCTCCAGCGCGTTGAAGTTCTGCACCGGTTGCGCCAGCACGAAGCGGAACTGCCCGGCCTGTTTGACCAGCGGCCCGGCCAGCAGATTTTGCCAGGAAAGCGGTTGCGGATGGCCATCGGCGGCCGCGGCCAGCGCGCGCTGAAACCCATCCAGCGCCGGCGCATAGGCGGCCAGATCGGCCTGGCCGTGCTGCACACCGAGCCCGATCAATGACAGCGCCGAAAACAGACCGCGCGCCGACGGATCTGCCGCCAACTGGCCGAGAAAGGGCTGGGCCGCGATGATGCTGTTGAGCAGGCCGTTCAGCGGCTTCAAATCCAGAAACAACAACGCGTTATGGCGCAAAAATGCGGATGCGTCGGGGCGCGAGACGGCGGTGAAATGCGCGGGGTCATGCGCAAGCGCCTGGGCCAGCGCCGCGGCGGTGGCGTCCGCCTCCTCGGGGATGCGGGCGGTGATGACCGCGACCAGCCCGTCATTGCCGGGAAAGGCCCGCGCCAGCGCGATTTGCCGTTGCCGCCAGGGCAGGCTCGCGCGGAACAATCTGTCGGTATCGGTGGAGACGCCAAGCCTGGTTGCCGCCGCCACCACGGACAGCAGCACCAGCACCAGGGCAAGGGCCGCCATCCAGGCGGCATGGCGCTGGCTGAAACCAACCAGCCCGCCAAGCCGGGTCACTGTCAGGGTCTCCGCCGAGGCACGTGCCGGACGCGGCCTTGCGTCGCCAAGCTGTGGGTCAACCATGGGCATGAGATATCCGCGCGCCGCCTTGCTGTGCGCCGGGCGACATGCGCATTGGGCCGCGCCGACGCGCTGGCCATACCGGCAAGCAGGCAAGCCGACAAGGCGGCCGGGCGGCGGAAAGGCAAGGGCCGACGGTTTCGCGGGCAAAGTGGGCGCCTGAGTTCCGCTTACGGCGGACGGTTCCCGCCGAAAAATGCGCGCGCGCCGGTGCCGGACTACGCGCCGGCAGGCGCGTCTCACAAAAACTGAGACACTACCCACGCACCCTGTCGATTTACGCCGGTCTCGTTCGTCTCTTTGATGCGGGCCATTCAGGCCGCCCGGACAAGGAGCGTGGATGATGCGAGTGATGGTGATCGTTAAGGCAACGGAGTCTATTGAAAAGGGCATTCCGCCGACGCCCGAGGAAATGGCGGCCATGCACGCCTATGGGGAAGCCATGGCCGCGGACGGCATCGTCATGGTCGATGGGGCGGGCCTGCTGAACTCGGCGCATGGCAAGCGGGTGGCGATCGAGGGTACCGAGGTCACGGTGATCGACGGGCCATTCACCGAAGCCCGCGAGCTTGTGGCCGGCTATGCGATCTGGGATGTGACAAGCATGGAGCAAGCAATGGCCTGGGCCAGGCGCTGGCCAAGCCCGGCGACGGGGCGGGCCGAGATAGAAATCCGCCCGCTGTTCGAATGGCAGGCCGCGGACGAGAGCTTCACCGAAAAAGCCCTGTAGTCTGTTTTTTTTGAAAAAAAGAACCAGAAACCGTCTGTGACGCTGACCGCGGCGCGCCATGCCGCGGCCAGGTTGCGGCGGCCCTGGCCCACCCCCAACCTCCGGGAATCAAAAGTTTTTTGCGCGACTTTTTTTCAAAAAAGTCGCCCCTTGCCTGCCTCTTGCCTGCCCCTGCCCCTGCCCCTGCCGCGAACGTCGAGCGTCACTCGTCCGGCGCCTCCCCGGTGCGCAAGGCGGCGCGCAAGGCGGCCCGGTCGTCGCTCTCGGCCTGGGCGGCGGCTTGTTGGGCCTGGGCGTGCTCGGCCAGGGCGGCGTTCAGGGCGTTCTCCGCGGCCTCGGCCGCGGCGCGCACCAGGGAAAGCTCGGCCCTGCGCTCCGCGGTTGCGGCGGCGGCTTGCGCCAGGGTTTGTTCGGCCTGACGCAAATTTGCCTGGGCGCCGGGCAGCCAGCGGGCAAAGGCCTCCACCTCGGCGTCACCGGCGGAGATTTCCGCGGCCAGGGTTTCGGCGTGAATGGCGGTTTCGGCCGCCTCGTGCGCGGCGCGGGCCCGTTCCTCGTCGTCCAATGCCTGGGCCAGGCTGCGTTTCGCCTCGGTCAAATCGGCCTCGCGGGCGCGGCACAACAGGCGCAGCCGGCTGATGCTGTCGGCTCCGCTCATGTATCTGGCCCGAGTGCCGTGGCCAGCGCCGCGAAGGCCTGGTCGAGGTCGGTATGGTCGTTCTGGTCCTGGGCAAGCATGGCGTGCAGGCGGGGGGCTAGGCGCAATGCCTCGTCAACCGCGGGGTCGCTGCCTTGCCGATAGGCGCCTAGCCGCACCATGTCGGCCATGTCACCGTATAGTGCCAGAACCGCGCGGGCGCGGCTGGCCAAAGCGGCCTGATCCGGTGAAAGGCAGCCGGGCACGGTGCGCGACAATGATTTGAGCACATCGATCGCCGGATAGCGCCCGGCCTCGGCGATACGCCGGTCGAGTACCACGTGCCCGTCTAGTATGCCGCGTACCGCGTCGGCCACCGGTTCGTTCATGTCGTCACCTTCAACCAGAACCGTGAACAGGGCGGTAATATGGCCGCTGCCCTGTGGGCCGGGGCCGGCGCGTTCCAGCAGGCGGGGTAATTCGGCGAATACGCCGGGCGGATAGCCGCGGGTGGCCGGCAATTCGCCGCTGGCCAGGGAAATTTCGCGCAAGGCCAGGCAAAAGCGGGTGACGCTGTCCATCAGCAGCAGCACCGATTTGCCGCTGTCGCGGAAGCTTTCGGCGACCGTCATGGCCGCCAGCGCCGCGTCCCGGCGGGACAAGGGTGACGCGTCCGACGTGGCGACAATGGTGACGGCGCGGGCCAGCCCCTCCGGCCCCAGCACGTCCTCGATGAACTCGCGCACCTCGCGGCCTCGCTCGCCCACCAGCGCCAGCACCACCACATCGCACACCGCGTGGCGCGCGAGCATGGCGAGCAGGGTGGATTTGCCGACACCCGATCCGGCGAAAAGGCCGAGCCGCTGGCCCTGCCGGCAGGTGGCGAAAGCATCCAGCGCGCGCACGCCGAGTGACAGCACCGGGCCCAGCCGGCCACGCTGGACCGCGTTTTCCGGCACGGCGCGCAGCTTCCTCATGCCGCCGCTCGGCAATGGCCCCTTACTGTCCAGCGGGTTGCCGGCCGGGTCGATCACGCGGCCGATCCAGCCGGCATGGGGTGAAAGCGTCGCGCCGCGGCCAAAGGCGCGGCGTGGCGCGCCGCGCAAGGGCATAATGGCGCGGTTGCCGGGGCCGATACCGTCCAGCGGGCCGAATGGCATGGCCTGTGCTGCCTGGCCGCGAAAGCCGATGATTTCGGCCTGGGTGGCGTGGCCGGCGCGGCCGTGCACGGCAAGCCGGTCGCCCACGCCGAGCAGGCGTGACAGGCCGTCGATCTGAATGATGCCGCCGCTGATGCCGGCGACGGTGCCCTCGAGTGTGGCGGGCGCTGGAAACGTCTCTTTCATAATGTCTTATCTCATAATTACGACGATCTGGTCGCTCTCGCGTTGGTTATCCGACAATATGGACGGTTTCGCCCGGAAATTGCATCTTTTTCGCTAAAATTCGCTTGAGTAGCACACGCAGAGGTGGTATACGATCGCTGAACACAACGGAATGGTTTTAGCGATGCGCATTTTGCTCGTTGAACACGATCTGACCGTCGCCCGGGGCGTCATTCACGCCCTGAAGGCCCAGGGTGGCATCACCGACCATGCCGACACCGGTGAGGAAGCAATCGACCTCGCCCGACACTATGATTACGATATCGTACTCCTGGAACTGACCCTGCCCGACATCGAAGGGTCTGAAGTGGTGCGCCGCCTGCGCGCGGCCCGGGTACAAACCCCGATCCTCGTCCTCTCAGGCCTCAACCGCCCGGATGTGCGCGTGAAATGCCTCAGCCTCGGCGCCGATGACGTGATCACCAAGCCGTTCGACACCCAGGAATTGGCCGCCCGCATGCAAGCCATCGTCCGGCGCAGCAAGGGCTTTGCCCAGCCCAGCCTGCGCATCGGGCCGCTGATGCTGAACCTCGACAGCCGGGAAGTGTTCGTCAACGAAACCCCGGTGCACCTCACCGGCAAGGAATACGCCATCCTGGAATTGCTCGTGCTGCGCAAAGGCATGGTGCTCACCAAGGAAGCATTCCTGAACCACCTCTACGGCGGCATGGACGAGCCGGAAATGAAGATAATCGACGTCTTCATCTGTAAACTTCGCCGGAAACTGGCGGATGCCGGCGCCGATAATTTAATCGGCACGGTGTGGGGCCGCGGCTACATGATGCGCGACGCCGCCCGCGTGTCCGGCACGCCACCTCAACGCGCCGACCAAAACACACTGCCAGCACTGGCCGGCGTTGCCTGACGCGCGGCAAAGGATATGGGCTGGCACGAACGCATGGCGCTTGGGCGAGGACCATTGATGCCGCGGTGACCGCAAGGCTGGCGAATAGCCTCGATGGGGACTGTTCGGGCTACGGTCGTCGTGCCCCTCCCCTCCCCCCGCTGCCCGGCATCACCGCTCCCGAGGCGGAAACGCCTGCGGGCTTCGGTCATGGCCCTTTCGGCTTTCCCTGCCGGACGGCGAACTGACCCCGGACGGTAATTGGCACACGTATTTCATGGTCGGTGGCTAGCGCGTGGCGGAGGATTACGGCACCGCGGCGCCGTTCCAGCACCATTATTTCCACACCGACTATCAGGGCACGATCAGCCTGGTCACCGACGATAGTTTCAACCCGCGGACCCCGGCGAACGATCAGAACGAGCTATCGGATGCGTTTGGTCAGCCCCGGCTGCTGAATGGCGCGATCGACCCTCAATGGGGCGGCAACGATGTCACCCGGCGGCGCTACATCAACCAGGAAGACCTGCTCGACGCCCAACTGATCGACCTCAATGCCCGCCTCTACGACCCCGAACTCGGCAAGTTCCTCTCGCCAGACCCGATCATCGCCGACACCGCCGACAGCCAGACCTGGAACCCATACGACTACGCCACCAACAACCCCATGTCCGACGAGGACCCGACGGGGTTGTGTCCCACGGGGACAGAGTGCGTGCCTGTTCCCGGGCGGGCGCCCACCGAAATCCATGGCGGGTCAGGGATCCTGATTATCGGCGGTGGTGTGGCGCGGATGCTGCAAGGTGAGGCGGCGGGCCTTGTCAGACGGGCCTTCGCAAATCCGGTCGGGGTGGCCGGCCGCGCACTGACCGACCTGGCCGCGCGGCTATCCAACACGCCCGAATATGCCCTCGGCGCAGCGGTAGGAGCAGAGGAAGTTAGTGCCGCAGCCGTAGCCGTCAGCATCGCGGTCACCGTTGCCACCGCCACCGCCGCCGCCCTTTATCCCACCAGCACCGCCGCAAACGACACCTGCGCCAACGGGACTTGCGTGCTAAATGCCCAAAATAACCAGGAACAGGGGCAAAGCCAGGGCGACACCGCCAAGAGCGGCGATAAACCGGCAAGCACACCAACAGGGCAGCGTGGTAGTCCTCTCGATGTTGAACCGGGGACAAATGAACCCACGACGATAGGAGATCGGGATTACACCAGGCACGCATTGGATCGTATGCAAGGCCGAGGTGTCCCACCGTCCGCCGTGGAGGATGCGATCCAAAATGGTCAAAGTGCTCCTGGCAATACGCCCGGAACGACCGTACATACCGGACAGAACGGTGTGACAGTGGTAACCGGTGCAGGAGGACAGGTAATCACCGTCATCCCCAAATAGGGTAGTAAGACGAAGGCGATCGATCGTTTAACGGTGTGAGAAATGGTGCACGGGAAAAACAAGTATCAATCTCGGGAGAGCCGTGCTCGCGTTCGTGAGATTCTCCTCCGATATTGGGATCCTATTGGGATCTCAGGAATACCGGAGGCAAAGGATGAATACGACGCCTACGCTGACGCTGCCTATGTGATGCTGATGGGCGGACAGACTGCGAGCGCCATCGCGGCATACCTATTCAAGATCGCCAGCCAGCACATCGGGCTCTCCGACCATGGAGGGCTGGCAGAGAAAAGCGAACATGTCGCAAAATTACTGGCTGATCTGCGTTCTGAGTTTCAGACCCACTAAATGTGCGATCGGACGGATGCTCTGACCTGCTTCGACGATGGGGGAGCAGAGCAAGATAAAGCGGATTTGTGATCCGCCGGCCCTTCGGGCGTAAGTTATTATCTGCATATTGTTTTGCAGTGTGCGGGGGGGGCGAGGCGGCACCTGGGAAGGTGCGCGGGATGGCGCCTGAGGCATCTTTCCTTATTCTGTGTCGGGACAGCTTGAGCGGGTGATGACCCTCACCAGCACCGGCGGCACCGCCACCAGCTTCCAGTATGACGGCGGCAATGCCGGCGGGGACGGCAATGTCACCTCGGAAAGCGGGGGCATCACCCGCACCATCAATGATACGCCGTTCAACCAGCCGCAATCGATCGCGCATGCCGGCAAGATCATCCGCTTCGCCTATGACGCCGAGCATAACCGCACCCACCAGGCCGCGCCCGAGGGCACGACTTTCACTCTGCCCGACGGCGAACTGACCCCGGACGGTAATTGGCACACCTATTTCATGGTCGGTGGCCAGCGCGTGGCGGAGGATTACGGCACCGCGGCGCCGTTCCAGCACCATTATTTCCACACCGACTATCAGGGCACGATCAGCCTGGTCACAGACGATAACTTCAACCCGCGGACCCCGGCGAACGATCAGAACGAACTATCGGACGCGTTCGGTCAGCCCCGGCTGCTGAATGGCGCGATCGACCCTCAATGGGGCAGCAACGATGTTACCCGGCGGCGCTACATCAACCAGGAAGACCTGCTCGACGCCCAACTGATCGACCTCAATGCCCGCCTCTACGACCCCGAACTCGGCAAGTTCCTCTCGCCCGACCCGATCATCGCCGACATCGCCGACAGCCAGACCTGGAACCCATACGATTACGCCACCAACAACCCCATGTCCGACGAGGACCCGACGGGGTTGACCTGTCAGGCTTCCGGCACGAAGGCCGAAAGCTGCTCGGTAACTGCCATGGCGCCGCCGGTGTTCCTGATGATCGGCGGGGGCGGTGTCCATGTGCTGCGCGGCGAGGCTGCGGGGGTGTTTCGTCGGGCGGCCGCCGGCAATACCGCCGCCCAACGAACCTTGGCCTCGCGCGGACAGGCTTATGAAACCGGAAACGGCTTTGTGAACACACAAACCGGCCAGGAAGTCCCGGACCCTGGCATGCTGCAGAGCATCGCCAGCCAGTTGCAGCTTTCAGGAGATATAGTTGGGGGACCCTCGTTCCAGGTTGCGCAAGCGGCCATGGGGTTGTGTGTTCTTGGCCCAGAAGGCTGCGCAGCAGGTGCGGGTATAACGGCTGGTCAAGCACTTCTCGGCGCCGGCGCAGCAACCGGCGGCGCTATAGTCTTTATGAATGGAATTCCAAAGGACGCCAAGGACCCTAATGGCGCCAAGGCGCCAGGCAAACCTGGACCTGCGGAAGGCTTCAAGGATCCAAAGGGCGGTGAGCGCTGGGTGAAAAATCCGAACGGGCGGGGGTATGGTTGGCTAGATGACAAGGGCCGTGTATGGGTGCCTAGCGGACAGGGTGCGAGCGCTCATGGTGGCCCACAATGGGATGTCCAAACTCCCGGCGGCGGGTATGATAACGTGTATCCAGGCGGACATGTGAGGCCAGGCGGATGAAAAATGTTCAAGTAATAGATGGCGCAAATAATTGCACTTATTCTATATTTTCTTTTACAGAGGAGGAATTCGAAGTAATATTTCCTGAACCGGGACAGGACATAGAATTTATTGAAGATGTGATCGAAAGAATCGGGAACGATAAGCTTGGGGCAATCTTGAAGCCTGTATGGCAGAGGATCGTCGCCAAAAAGGATGTATGTGGTATACATGGTACTTTATTTTATGAACTGGAATTCAAAAAAAAATACTACCCCACAAAGAAAGATAGTGAAATGGTCACGGGTATTTAAATCATGATCTGCTGGGCCGGAAGACCAGCATCTCGGATCCCGACACCGGGACGCGGACGATGGTGTATGACGCTTTTGACGAGGTGACCTCGATCGGAGATGGCGCGGGCAACCTGGCCTGGATGACATACGACCCGCTGGGCCGCATGGTCGAGCGCTGCTGGACCCAGAATGCACCGACCTCCGACCAGCAGACTTGCCCCAACCCCTCGGGCACCGAGATCAACGAGACCTGGAGCTATGATGCGGCCAATGGCATTGGCGAGATTGCCGGCGAGGCCAGCACCGACCAGGTGGATACGTCGACGACCTACACCTATAATGGCGCCAGCGGCCTGCTTGGCACCCCGGCGACCAAGCAGATCGTGATCGGTGGCAAAACCTTCAGCTACGCTTATGCCTATGACAGCAACAACCGGATGTATCAGTATACCGCGCCGAGCGGGGCGATGCCGACGACGGTGTGGAATGCCTATGGCGACATCGCCGCGTTGCAGGACGGCACCGGCGGCAAGACGCTTTGGCAGGCGACCGGGCGAGACGCGGAGGACCATTTGCTGTCGGCGGTGTTCGGCAACGGCACCAGCGGCGTTTATACCTATGACCCGCAGACCGGCCGCCAGACCGGCTATGCCACCGATGTCGCGGTCGGTTCCTCGACCGCGCTGCAGAATGTGACCCTTGGTTGCGTTGTGCTGGGCGACACGCATGCCAAAGGCGGTGTCGGCAGCTTTGCCTCTGTTGCCGGTTCGGTCGTGGCCGCATGGCATCGCGGCGCATCATTCTGGTGGGCAAAGCCGGCGCGGCTTGGGGTGGGTTAGCGTGGCATGCGGTAGGGTAGCAGGGCTTGCACCCAGCGTTGGCTGAAGCGGGTGAGGGAGAGGCTTTCCTGGACGGCTTGGATGGGCTGGCCGTGCAGGTGGGTTTGCACGAGGGCGCGGGTGTAGAAGGGGCTGTCCTCGTAGCTGTGGAGAATTCTGGCGGTGGTTTCGCTGTGGGTGATGCGCTGCATGCGCCAGAGCCCGCGGGGCAGCGTGGCGCGGGGCGGCATGGGCAGGGTGGTGACGGTGCCGTCGGGGTGGAAATGCCGGGCGAGGGCGAGGCGGGAGCCGCTGGCGCGCGTTGCGTCATACAGCACGATGGTGCCGCCGTCTGGCAGGGTGGCGCGGGACCAATCCCAGCGGGTGAAATCGGCTTCGAGCGGGGCGCTGCCGGCGTTGCTGTCGAGATAGGCGTGGCCGGACCAGGCGAGGCCGGGGCGGGCGAAGTCGAGGCTGACGGTGGCGCAGGGGGCGAGCGGGGTCCAGTGGTGGCGGCCGGAATCGTCGATGCCGTAGGCGCGCGCGAAACGGGCGCGGGGGGTGAGGCGGATTTGCCCGACGAGGCGGCGCGGGATGGGGGCGGCGCGCTCGTCGATGCGGATCAGCAGGGAGCCGTCTGGCTGGTGGGCGAGTTGGCTCGGGCCGATGCGGAGCGTGGTTTCGGTTTGCAGGAGGGCATCGGCGCCGCGCTCGGTCATGCACCAGGAGGGGCCGCGCACGCCATACAAAGCGAGATTGATGGCGACGTGATGGGTGGGGTCGGCGGCGCCCTTGCGGCGCATGGCGGCGTAATAGGGGGAGAACACGCTGCCGATGAAGGCGATGAGGGTGAAGCCGAACTGGCCGCAGGCGCTTACGCCGTCCGCATACCACCAGTGGTAGCCGTTGGGCGGGACGTGCGCGTCGAAGTGCCATGCCGCAGGCAGGCCATGGCCGCGATCCGCCCCGAGAGGGCTGCCATGGGCAGGCCCGGACCCGGGTGCACGCTGCCACCCGCGAGAAAGAGGTTGGGCAGGCGGGTCACCGCCCCCGGACGGCGGAAGCTGGCATAAGGGCCGTTGTTCGCCGGCCCGTAGAGCGCGCCGGCCGAGGCCGGAAACAGGCGGTGAAATTCCGTCGGGCTGGTCCGTTCGCTGGCGACGCATTGCAGGGAAATTCCGAGTTGACGCAGGGCGGCGTGCATGCCGGCCTCGGCGGCGTCGAGGGACGCGGGGTCGGGCTGGTTGGCATCGCCGGTTGCGGGGGCGTTGATGATGCAGAACAGGCGTTCGGGCGTGGGGGCGAGGGGTTGGTCGGCGCGATCCTCGGCGCAGAGATAGAGTGTCGGATGGCTTGGCAGGCGGTGCTGGCGCGAGAGGGCGCGGAATTCGGCCCGGTAATCGGGCGAGAAGAAAACATTATGCCGAAGCAGGGGAAAATTGGTGAGGCTGCCGACCATGGAGACGGTGAGGGCGGAGAGCGAGCGGGCGCGCGGGGCGGGGCGGGCGGCGGCGGCGGGGGCGGCGCCGAACAGGCCGGCGGCGAGGGCCGACTGGTCGGCATTGAGGATGACGGCGTCGGCGGCGATGGTTTCGTGGCTTTCGAGGCGCACGCCGCTGACGCGGCCGTGCGTGACGAGAATTTCCGCGACCGGGGCATTGGTGCGCAGGCTGGCGCCGTGCCGCTCGGCGACGCGGAGCACGGCCTGGGCAAGCTTGTGCATGCCGCCCGGGACGATCCAGACGCCCTGGCTTTCGACATGGGCGACCAGCATGAGGGTGGCGGGGGCGGTGAAGGGATCGGCACCGCAATAGGTGGCGTAACGGGCGAAAAGCTGGCGCAGCCGGGCATCTCGGAAATGGGCGCCGAGGGCGTGCCAATAGGTTTGGAACGGCGCGATGCGGGAGAGGGGCAGCACGCCGGTGCGGCGCATGAGGCCGAGGGGCGTGGGCAGGGGGGCGCGGATGAAGGGCGCCTCCAGCGTTTCGTAGATGCGGCGGGAGCGGGCGCGGAAGCGCTGATAGCCGCGCGCCTCGGCGGCGCCGAACAGGGTGCCGATTTCATGTTCGGTGCGGGCCGGGTCGGCGAACAGGTCGAAGCGGGTGCCGTCTGGCCAGGCGTGGCGGGCGAGAATGGCGAGCGGGGTGAGGGCGAGTTCGGCGGCGAGCGAGGTGCCGCAGGTCTGGAAAAGATCCTCGAACACCCAGGCCATGGTGAGCACGGTGGGGCCGGAATCGATCAGCCGGCCGGCAACCGCGCATTGGCGGAGCTTGCCGCCGATGCCGGGCATGGCCTCGAGCAGGGTGACGCGGCAGCCGGCGGCGGCGAGGCGGGCCGCGGCGGCGAGCCCCCCCATGCCGGCGCCGACGATGATGACATGACGATCGGCCACGGCGGCAGCATGGAATCCTGTTGACCGTACGTAAATAAGAAATGACAGTAGGAGGCGACAATTCAGGTTGACAGTCGGTCCGGAGATCGATGCCGGACCAGGTCGGCAAGGGGCGGACGAGATGGACGCGGTGGCGCGGATTGAGCGGAGCCTGCACGGGGCGGTCGGGCTGGCGGACATTGCCGGGTCACCGCCGCGGCTGGCGGAGGCGATGCGGCACGCGGTGTTTCCGCGCGGCGGGCGGATACGGCCGCGGCTGACGCTGGCGGTGGCGGCGGCGTGCGCGGAGGATGACCCGGCGCTGACCGACGCGGCGGGGGCGGCGATCGAGCTGATGCATTGTGCGTCGCTGGTGCATGACGATCTGCCGTGTTTTGACGACGCGGCGACGCGGCGGGGGCGGCCGAGCGTGCATGTGGCGTTTGGCCAGCCTTTGGCGGTGCTGACCGGGGATGCGTTGATTGTGCTGGCGTTTCAGGTGCTGGCGCGGTCTGGCGCGGCGCAGCCTTCGCGGCTGGCGGCGCTGATTGGCGTGCTGGGGCGGGCGGCGGGCGTGCCATCGGGGATTGTGGCGGGGCAGGCCTGGGAGTGCGAGGCGGAGATCGACCTCGCGCATTATCAGCGCGCCAAGACCGGGGCGCTGTTTGCCGCGGCGACGGTGGCGGGCGCGGCGGCGGCGGGGGTGTTTGCCGAGGCCGAGGGCTGGCGGCGGCTGGGGGCGCGGCTGGGCGAGGCGTATCAGGTGGCCGACGATATTCTGGATGTGGCGGCGGATGCCGACGCGGTGGGCAAGCCGGTGGGGCAGGACGCGGCGCATGGCCGGCCGAGTGCGGTGGCGCGGCTGGGGCTGGATGGGGCGATACGCCATTTGCGGCGCCTGGCCGACGAGGCGGCGGAGAGCATTCCCGATTGCCCGGGCGAGGCGGCGCTGCGCACGCTGATCAAGCAGGAGACGCGGCGGCTGATGCCGGGCGCGGTGGCGGAAGCGGCCTGAGGCGCGACGCGGCGGGCGGAGGCGGCTGATTTTTCCGTTGCTGGCCGCGCGCGACCGGTTGCTGGCGGATGCGCGGTTTCAGCGCATCAGCGCGCGCCTGCCGCTGATTGGCGGGGTGGCGCGGCGCGAGGCGGCGGCGCTGTTTGACCTGTGTGCCGGGTTTATTTACGCGCAGACCTTGAGCGCCTGCGTGAGCCTTGATTTGTTTGAGTTTTTGGCCGGGCGGCGGGCGAGCGTGGCCGAGATTGCGGCGCAATGCGACCTGCCGGCGCGCGGCGCCGAGGCGTTGCTGGAGGCGGCGAGCGCGCTGCGCCTGCTCTCGGTTGGGCGCGATGGCCGCTATGGGCTGGGCATGCTGGGCGCGGCGTTGCGTGGCAACCCCGGCATCAGCGCCATGGTGCGCCACCATGCGGCGCTGTACGCGGATTTGGCGGACCCGGTGCGGGTGCTGCGCGCGGGCGGCGCGGAACTGGCGGCGCTGTGGCCCTATGCGAACGGCCGGGAGGGCGATACCGGACCCTATACGGCGCTGATGGCCGCCTCTCAGCCGATGATCGCGGATGCGGTGCTGGCGTGCTGCCGGTTCGACCGATTCGCCTGTCTGATGGATGTGGGCGGCGGCAGCGGGCGGTTTGTGGAGGCGGTGGGGCGGGCCTGGCCGCGGCTGGATTTGCGGCTGTTCGACCTGCCGGCGGTGGCGGAACAGGCCCGGGCGCGGCTGGAGAGCGTGGGCATGGGCGGGCGGGTGTGTTGCCTGGCGGGTGATTTCACCCGCGACGCCCTGCCCGAGGGGGCTGATTTGATCAGCTTCGTCAGGGTGTTGCACGACCACGAAGACGATGTGGTGGCCGGTTTGCTGCGCCGCGCGCGCGCCGCCCTGCCCGCGCATGGGGCGGTGCTGGTGGCCGAGCCGATGGCCGATGCGCCGCGGGCCGCCGCGTATTTCAGCCTGTATCTGCGCGCCATGGGCAGCGGCCGGCCGCGCCGGGCGCGGCGATTGACGGCGATGTTGCGGGCGGCGGGGTTTGGCCGGGTGCGGGTTTTGCGCAGCCCGATGGCGCTGCTGACGCGGGTTCTGCTCGCCGACTGTAAATCGTAGTTGACACGCCTGATTGTCAGACTAGGCTGACATGCGGGAGAGTCGCCTGAGGAAACGTCCCGAACCGGAGCAACCCCGCGCATGGATACGATGGCCGTTGTGCTGAAGCAGCCGCGCCAGATTTCGCTCTCGAGACTCGACCTGACACCGCCGGCGGAAGGGGACGTGGTGGTGGACATGGAGTGGAGTGGCATTTCCACCGGCACCGAGCGGCTGTTGTATACCGGCGCGATGCCGGCATTTCCCGGCATGGGCTATCCGCTGGTGCCGGGCTACGAATCGGTGGGGCGGATACGCGCCTGTGGGCGCGGGGCGCACGGCGCGGATGTGGGCGAATTGGTGTTCGTGCCGGGGGCGCGCTGCTTTGGCGATGTGCGCGGCCTGTTTGGCGGGGCGGCGGCGCGGGTGGTGGTGCCGGCGGAGCGGGCGCTGCCGATACCCGAGGAATTGGGCGAGCGGGGGGTGTTGCTGGCCTTGGCCGCGACCGCCTGGCACGCCCGTGAGGGCGGCGCGGTGCCGCCCGATTTGATTGTCGGGCATGGGGTGCTGGGCCGCTTGCTGGCGCGCATCGGCGTGGCGCAGGGGGCGCGCCCGGTTGTGTGGGAAACCAACCCGGACCGGCGCCACGGCGCCGATGGCTATGACGTGATTGCCCCGGGCGATGACGGCCGGCGGAATTACCGCTGCATCTGCGATGTGAGTGGCGATGCGAGTTTGATCGATACGCTGATCGGCCGGCTGGCGCCGGGCGGGGAAATTCTGCTGGCCGGGTTCTATGCGCAGCCGATCAGCTTCGCATTCGCGCCGGCTTTCATGCGGGAGGCGCGGCTGCGGATTGCGGCGCAATGGCAGCCGGGCGACCTGGTCGCGGCCCGCGACGCGGTGCGCGACGGGCGGCTGAGGCTGGACGGACTTATTACCCATCGAGTGGAAGCGACCGAGGCGGCGGATGCCTATCAGATCGCGTTTTCCGACCCGGGCTGCCTGAAAATGATACTCGATTGGAGGGCCTGCGTATGAATGTTCTGGCACAACCCGGACCCGCCGAGACCCCGGCGGAATCGACACGTGAGACGCAGATCATCGCGATTTACGGCAAGGGCGGCATCGGCAAATCCTTCACGCTGGCGAATTTGAGCTACATGATGGCGCAGCAGGGCAAGCGGGTGCTGCTGATTGGCTGCGACCCGAAAAGCGACACGACGAGCCTGTTGTTCGGCGGCCGGTCGTGCCCGACCATCATCGAGACCTCGGCCAGGAAGAAGGCGGCCGGCGAGCAGGTGGCGATCGGGGATGTCTGCTTCAAGCGCGACGGCGTGTTCGCGATGGAACTGGGCGGGCCGGAAGTGGGGCGCGGCTGCGGTGGGCGGGGGATTATTCATGGCTTCGAGCTGCTGGAGAAGCTGGGCTTCCATTCCTGGGGGTTCGATTACGTGCTGCTGGATTTCCTTGGCGATGTGGTGTGCGGCGGCTTCGGCCTGCCGATTGCGCGCGACATGTGCCAGAAGGTGATCGTGGTCGGCTCGAACGATCTGCAATCCCTGTATGTGGCGAATAATGTCTGCTCGGCGGTCGATTATTTCCGCAAGATGGGCGGCAATGTCGGTGTCGCCGGCCTGGTGATCAACAAGGATGACGGGACCGGCGAGGCGCAGGCCTTTGCGAGCGCGGCGGGCATTCCGGTGCTCGCGTCCATTCCGGCGAATGAGGATATTCGCCGCAAGAGCGCCAATTACGAGATCATCGGCAAGCCGGGCGGGCAATGGGCGCCGATGTTCGAGGCGCTGGCGATTGCGGCCACCGGCGCGCCGCCGGTGCGGCCGACGCCGCTGACGCATGACGCGCTGCTGAACCTGTTCAAGGGCGAGACGGTGGGACGCGGCGTGGTGCTGGAGCCGGCGAGCATGGCCGACATGTGCGGCAGCGAGTTGGTGGAGAAACCGTCGCTCGAAGTGATTTACGAGGGCGTGTGAGCATGGACCACGCGAGCGCGCGCCCCGAGGAGCCGGAAATCGAGGCCGGCGGCGGCTGCCATGGCGGACGTGAGCGCATGCTGGAGGCGGCCAAGGCGGCCGGCAAGACCGACGGCATGGCGCAATTGATGCAGGATTATCCGCGCGGGCCGCATGACCAGCCGCAATCGATGTGTCCGGCCTTTGGCAGTCTTCGGGTGGGGCTGCGCATGCGGCGGGTGGCGACGATTCTGTCGGGGTCGGCCTGCTGCGTGTATGGGCTGACCTTCACCTCGCATTTCTATGGGGCGCGGCGGTCGGTCGGGTATGTGCCGTTCAATTCCGAGAGCCTGGTGCGCGGGCAATTATACGAGGATATTCACGACGCCGTGACCAGCATGGCGAAGCCGGATGAGTATGACGCGATCGTCATCATCAATCTGTGCGTGCCGACCGCATCTGGCGTGCCGCTGGATTTATTGCCAAGGCAGATAAATGGCGTGCGGGTGATTGGCATCGATGTGCCGGGGTTTGGCGTGCCGACGCATGCCGAGGCGAAGGACGTGCTGACCGGGGCGATGCTGCGATATGCGCGGGCCGAGGCGGAAGCCGGGCCGGTGCTGGCGCCGCGGTCTGGCCGGATTGCCGAGGTGCCGACCGTGTGCCCGATTGGCGAGATGTTTCCGGGCGACCCGCCGGGCCTGACGGCGCTGTTGGCGCCGATGGGGTTGGCGATGGCCCCTGCCCTGCCCTGTCGGGAATGGCGTGACCTGTATGGCGCGCTGGACTGCGCGGTGGCGGCGGCGATTCATCCCTTCTACACCGCGACGGTGCGCGAATTCCGCGAGGCGGGACGTAAGATCATCGGCTCGGGCCCGGTGGGCGTGAGCGGCACGGCGGCGTGGCTGCGCGCGGTGGGCGAGGCGGCCGGCGTGGGTGCGGCGCGGATTGACGCGGCGCTGGCGGCGGGCTTGCCGGCGATACGCGGCATCATGGCGGCGAACCCGATTGCGGCGCGGCTGACGATTTCCGGCTATGAGGGATCGGAGTTGCTGGTGGCGCGGCTGTTGGTGGAGGCGGGTGCGGAGGTGCCGTATGTGGGCACTGCCTGCCCGCGCACGGAATGGTGCGAGCCGGACCGGGAATTTCTGGCCGCGCGCGGGGTGCACGTGCAGTATCGGGCGTCGTTGGAGCAGGATCTGGCGGCGATGCGTGACGTGAAGCCGGACCTGGCGATTGGCACGACGCCTTTGGTGCAGAAGGCGAAGGAGGCCGGTATTCCGGCGCTGTATTTCACCAATATGGTATCGGCCCGGCCCCTGTTCGGCCCGGCCGGGGTGGCGGCGCTGACCGCGCTGATCCGCACCCAGACCGCGGGCGCCGAGCGGTTCTCGCGGATGGTCTCGTTTTTCTCGGGCGTGGGCAGCGGCGATAATGCCGGCTATGGCTTCGGCGGCGTGCCGGCGGCGCATCCGGCGGCGAAGGAACGCTTCCGCAAGCAGCGCGAGGCGCGCGCGCGCGCCGCCGCGGCGGTGGGGAACTGAGCCATGCTGGTACTCGATCATGACCGGGCCGGCGGCTATTGGGGCGCGGTTTACGTGTTTACCGCCATGCGCGGCATGCGGGTGGTGATTGACGGCCCGGTGGGGTGCGAGAATTTGCCGGTCTCGGCGGTGCTGCATTACACCGACGCGTTGCCGCCGCATGAATTGCCCATCGTGGTGACCGGCTTGTCGGAGGAGGCGCTTTCCTCGACCGGGACCGAGGGCGCGCTGCGGCGGGCGGCGGCGACCCAGGACCCGGACCTGCCGGCGGTGGTGGTGACCGGCAGCATCGCCGAGATGATCGGCGGCGGGGTGACGCCCGAGGGGTCGAATGTGATGCGGTTCATTCCGCGCACGATCGACGAGGACCAGTGGCAGTGCGCCGACCGTGCCATGTATTGGCTGTGGACCGAGTTCGGCGCGAAGAAAATCAAGGCCCGGCCGCCGCGCGCCGAAGGGGTCAAGCCCCGGGTCAATCTGATCGGGCCGATTTACGGCACCTTCAACATGCCCTCCGACCTTGCCGAGATCCGCCGTCTGGTCGAGGTCATCGGCTGCGAGGTCAACATGACCTTTCCGCTCGGCGCCCATCTCGAGGACGTGCCGAAGCTCGCTGATGCCGACGTCAATGTCTGCCTTTATCGGGAATTCGGTCGCAAATTGTGCGAGGCGCTCGACCGGCCCTATCTGCAGGCGCCGATCGGGCTGCATGCGACCACGAATTTCCTGCGCGCGCTGGGCGAGTTGACCGGAGTGGACCCGGAACCGTTCATCGAGGCGGAGAAGCACAGCACCATCAAGCCGATCTGGGATTTGTGGCGCAGTGTGACGCAGGATTTTTTCGCAACCGCGACCTTTGCCGTGGTTGCGAACGAGACCTATGTGCGCGGGTTGCGGGTTTACCTGGAAGAGGAAATGGGCATTCCGTGCAATTTCGGCGTGCCACGGGTGCCCGGCGCCAAGACCGACAATGCGGCGGTGCGGGCGATGGTGCGCGAGAAGCCGCCTTTGGTGCTGTTCGGCAGCTATAATGAGCGGATGTATGCGGCCGAATGCGGCGCGCGGACCATGTATGTGCCGGCATCGTTTCCGGGCGCGATTATTCGCCGCGCCACCGGCACGCCGTTCATGGGCTATGCCGGCGCCACCTATGTGATGCAGGAATTCTGTAACGCGCTGTTCGATGCGCTGTTTCATATTCTGCCGCTGGGCACCGAGATGGATAAGGTCGACGCGACGCCGGCACGGTCCGAGCGGGCGGTTGGCTGGGATACCGCGGCGCTGACGCTGTTGGACGAGGCGGTGGCGAACGAGCCGTATATCACCCGCATTTCCGCCGCCAAGCGGTTGCGCGACCGCGCCGAGCGGGCGGCGCGCGAGGCTGGTGACGAGCTGGTCGATGCCGCGCGGTTGCGCGCGGTGATTGGCCGCGCGGCGATGGCGCCGGCATGATTGACGCTTTCTTATTCCCTGGGTTGCGTGCGGCGGCGCGGATGCGCCCGCATGCTGCAAAACACCTGACGTTTTATTGCCCCCGGCCAGAGCAGGGCAGCAAGGCGCGCGGTGTCGGCCATGAGATTCATGGTCTGCCTGGCTGCGCGGGAATGCGCGGTAACGGCCGAGAGGCCAAATGACGGAGGTTGAAAAACATGTCTGGCGTTTATGAAAGAGGCGGCGCGTCGCTGTCTGGCCTGACTGAAAGCGAGGCGAAGGAGTTTCACGGACTCTTCGTCAGTAGCTTCATCGGCTTTACGGTGGTGGCGATTATCGCGCATGTGCTGGTGTGGATGTGGCGCCCATGGCTTCCGGGCGTGAACGGCTACGCCACCTCGATGCTCGATCACATCCACAGCGCAGCCCATATGCTGCCGACATTGCTCGGTTAGGGAAGGAAAGCAGCCATGTATCGTCTTTGGATGCTGTTCGACCCGCGCCGCGTATTGGTGGCATTGGGTGTTTTCCTGTTCGTTCTGGCGTTGCTGATTCACTTCATTCTGCTCAGCACCAGCCGGTTCAACTGGATCGAAGGCCCGCATCACATGGCGTCCTCGACGATGCAGCAAGCATCGCCGATGCCGCCGGCGAACGGGTAGCACCATGCGTCGCGGCGGCGGGAGCGCTTCCCGGTCCTGTCCGTCGCGACGCACACTTTTCGGCACGTGAACCAAGTCGGGGGTTGCGGCTATGGCGATGTATAATTTCGAGCAGAAATATCGAGTACGCGGCGGGACACTGCTGGGCGGCGACCTGTTCGATTTCTGGGTTGGACCGTTCTATGTGGGCCTGTTCGGGGTCAGCACGATATTCTTTGCGACGTTGGGCACGCTGCTGATTATTTATGGCGCGGCGATCGGGCCGACCTGGAATATCTGGCAGATCGATATCGCGCCGCCCGACATCAAATATGGCCTGGCGCTGGCGCCGCTGAAGGCAGGCGGGCTGTGGCAGCTGATAACGGTGTGCGCGATCGGCGCCTTCGTTTCCTGGGCGCTGCGACAGGCGGAAATATCCCGCAAGTTGGGCATGACCTATCATGTGCCGATTGCGTATAGTTTCGCGGTTCTGGCCTATGTCACGCTCGAGGTGATCAGGCCGGTGCTGATGGGCGCCTGGGGGGTTGCCTTTCCCTATGGCATATTGGCGCATCTCGATTGGGTGTCGAACACCGGCTATCAATATCTGCATTTTCACTACAACCCCGCCCACATGATCGCGATCAGCTTTTTCTTCACGACGACACTGATCCTGGCGATGCATGGCGGCGCGATCCTTTCGGCGGCAAACCCGCAAAAGGGGCAACCGGTGAAATTCGGCGAGCATGAGAATGCATTTTTCCGTGACACGATCGGCTATTCCATCGGCACGCTGGGCATTCATCGGCTCGGTCTGTTCTGTGCCCTCTCCGCCGCGTTCTGGAGCGCGGTCTGCATCGTGATCAGCGGACCGTTCTGGACGCAAGGATGGCCGGCTTGGTGGAATTGGTGGCTGCAATTGCCGATTTGGCGCTGAGCAACAAGAAGAACGCGCAGGAGAACGCAATGGCGGAATATCAGAACATCTTTACCCGGATACAGCCACGCGGGCCTATTCAGACCGTGCCGCTGCCACTGGGCGACGATAACCGGCTTGGCGCGACACACAGCCACCTGCTGGGTATTTTCGGTGACGCCCAGCTTGGACCGTTTTATCTGGGACGGCTCGGCGTTGCCTCATTGATTTGCGGCTTCATCGCCTTCGAGGTGATCGGGCTGAACATGCTGGCCTCGGTGAACTGGAATTTCGTGCAGTTCATCCGGCAATTGCCGTGGTTGGGTCTGGAGCCGCCGCCACCATCCTTGGGGCTGACGATATTGCCGCCGCTGAATGAGGGTGGCTGGTGGCTGATTGCCGGCTTCTTTCTGACCGCCTCGATATTACTGTGGTGGGCGAGGATGTATCGGCGCGCGGTGCAACTGGGCATGGGCACGCATGTGGCATGGGCCTTTGCCTCGGCGATCTGGCTTTACCTGGTGCTGGGCTTCATTCGACCCATTCTGATGGGCAGTTGGGGGGAGGCGGTGCCGTTCGGGATATTCCCGCACCTGGATTGGACGGCCTCGTTCTCGCTCCGCTACGGCAATTTGTTCTACAACCCGTTCCATATGCTCTCGATCGCCTTCCTGTATGGATCAACGCTGCTGTTTGCCATGCATGCGGCGACCGTGCTGGCGACCGGGCGTTATGGGTCGGAGCGGGAAGTGGAGCAGATCGTGCATCGGGGCACGGCGTTCGAGCGCGGCATGCTGTTCTGGCGCTGGACCATGGGCTTCAATGCGACGGCGGAATCGATCCATCGCTGGGCCTGGTGGTTCGCGGTGTTGACGACGCTGACTGGCGGTATCGGCATTCTGTTGACCGGCACGGCCGTCGATAACTGGTATTTGTGGGGCATGAAGCATCATATCGTGGCGCCTTATCCGCACATCGGTGTGCCGGACCCCGGGCCACTTTCCGCGATTGGCGGGACGGGAGCGGCACAATGAAGAGCATGGAACTTGTCAAGGTGCTGGGCGCGGTTGGCGCCCTGGCGGTGGCGGGCGTTGCCTTCTTTACCTTCGAGCGGCCGCCGGTGAACGTGGTGCAGCGGGGCTATCGGGGGACCGGGTTGGATGAGATCTACAACCCGCGCCATCTGGCGGCCGAGGCGGCGCTGAACAAGGTGCCGGCCATGCTGCCACAGATGCAGGTGGGGCCACTGGCCAAGACGGTCTATAAGAACGTGCAGGTGCTGGGTGATGTGCATGTCGGGGAATTCACCCGGCTGATGGCATCGATGACGGCGTGGGTGGCGCCGAAGGAAGGCTGCGCCTACTGCCACAACGTCAACAACATGGCGGATGATTCGAAATACACCAAGAAGGTGGCGCGCAAGATGATTTTGATGGTGCGCGACATCAACAGCAACTGGACCGACCATGTGAAGAAAGTGGGGGTAACCTGCTATACCTGCCACCGCGGCAATAATGTGCCGCAATATATCTGGTTCAAGAATGACGGGCCGCCGGAGGCGGGCGGCTTTGCCGAGACGTATACCGGCAAGAATCTGATGATCGGACCGGACCACTCATCCCTGCCCTATGACCCGTATTCGGCTTTTCTGAAGCAGGATCCGCATACGATACGGGTGCAGTCGACGACCGCGTTGCCGAGCGGGGACAGGCATTCGATCAAGCAGGCGGAATGGACCTATGCGTTGATGATCCATTTCTCGACTTCGCTTGGGGTGAATTGCACCTATTGCCACAATACCCGGGCGTTCGGGGATTGGAGCCAGAGCACGCCGCAACGCGTGACCGCCTGGTATGGCGTGAAGATGGTGCGGGACGTGAATATAAATTACCTGGAGCCGGTGCAGTCCATGCTGCCAGCCTATCGGCTGGGGCCTTCGGGCGACGGGCCGAAAGTGTTCTGCATGACGTGCCACCAGGGCGCCTATAAGCCGCTCTATGGTGCGGCGATGGCGCCGAATTTTCCGGAACTGTATCTGGCCTCGGCCGATACATCGACCGACAGCGGTGACAGCGGCATGACACCAGCCGCGCCGACGGAAACCGCACCGGCGACCGCGACGGAGCCGACCACGCCGAGCACGACACCGCCGGCGGCCGCGCCACCGGCGGCGACGCCGGCACCGACCACGCCGATGCCGCCGGCAGCATCGCCGGCGCCAACCGCACAGCCGCCGCAACCCTGATCTCCCCAGCCAGGGTGGGAGCGGACTGGGGGCCAGGCGATTGTCGCCTGGCCCTTCGGCTGTACGGGGAGGATGAGCGTGAGGAAGAGGGGTTCTTTTTTGAAAAAAAGAACCAAAAAACTTTTATTCCAATAAGGTAAAACCGTGGCGCCCCTGGGCCGTTGCTGGCATCAGAAGATTTTGTTGATCAGATCTTCGCCGATGCCGAGGCCGGCGCCCATCTCGATGGCGCGACCGAAGCCAGAGCTGAGGAAGCCGCCGAGCATGCCGCCGAAGCCGCCGCCCTGCTGCGGGTAGGGCTGCTGCGGATAGGCTGGCTGCGGCGGGTAGCCCGCCTGTTGCCCGCCCCAGGGCCCTGGTTGCTGCGGCGCGTAGGCCTGAACCTGCTGCGCCTGGTTGGCGACGAAGCCGTGAATGGCGGTGAGCAGATTGGCGACCTGGTCCTGCTCCGCCTTGAAGGCGAGGGCGAGCTCACGCAGGTCGAGCAGCCATTCCCGTGCCTGCTGATCACCACCCTGGGCGGCGGCCTGAAGCTTGCCGCCGAGCGCCTGCAGTGCCTGGATGGTTTGCTGCGACTGGCCTTGAAGTTGCTGATATTGCTGGTCGATGGTCTGGATATCCATGTCCCTGCCCTTGGGTTGGCGCGGTGTGCGCAGAGCGAGACATAGGCTGAGTTGGAGAGGTTTTCCATCCCTGCCAGGTGGCGCGAAAGGGGAGCGGCTGACCGCCCAGGTTCCCTCAGGTCAATGCCGCCAATTCCGCCCGCAGCACATCGATCCCTGCCCCGCTTTCGCTGCTGGTTGCCACCATGCGCGGAAATGCCGCCGCCCGGCGTTTGATTTCCCCCTCCACCGCCGCGCATTTCGCCGCCAGCGCGGCTGGCTTCACGGCATCGATTTTGGTCAATACCAGCATGAAGGTCACCGCGGCCTTGCCCAGCAGGTCCATCACCTGGGTGTCGCTCTCTTTCAGTGGAATACGGGCATCCAGCAGCAGCACCACGCGGGCCAGGGTTGGCCGGCCGCGCAGATAATCGAACATCAATCCCTGCCAGTCCTGCTTGATGTCGCGGCCGGCCTGCGCATAGCCATAGCCGGGCATATCGACCAGGGTCAGCGCGGCATCCAGGTCGAAGAAATTCAGCTGCCGCGTGCGGCCCGGCGTATTCGATGCACGGGCCAGCGCGCGCGTGCCGGTCAGCGCGTTCAGCAGGCTTGATTTGCCGACGTTGCTGCGGCCCGCCAGCGCGACTTCCGGCCCGTGTGGCGGCGGCAATTGGTCGAGCCGCTGGGCCGCGTACACGAAGCGGCATGGCCGGGCGAATAATTTACGTCCCGCCTCGAGCGCATCGGCGGTGGGGAAAATCTCGGTCAAGTCGCGGGCTTGACGGTTGCCTTGCGGGTGCCGCGCATGATGTACCATTGCTGCACGACCGTCAGCAGATTGTTCCAGGTCCAGTATATCACCAGGCCGGCGGGAAAGCGGCCCATCATGAAGGTGAAAATCACCGGCATGAACTGGAACAGCCGCGCCTGCATCGGGTCCGGCGGCGGCGGGTTCAGCCGTTGCTGCAGATACATCGTCACCCCCATCACCAGCGGCCAGATGCCGAGATGCAGCAGCGGCGAGGCGGCGCTGGGGTGAAACGGCAGCAGGCCGAACAGGTTGAACACATTGGTCGGGTCGGGTGCCGAGAGGTCGCGGATCCAGCCGAAGAACGGTGCCTGGCGCATGGCGATGGTGACGTAAATCACTTTGTACAGACTGAAGAAAACCGGAATCTGGATCAGCATCGGCAGGCAGCCGCTGGCCGGGTTCACCCCTTCCTTCTTGTAGATGCCCATCATCTCGCTTTGCAGCTTGGCCGGCTCGTCCTTATAGCGTTCGCGCAGCGCCGTGATTTTCGGCTGCAGATCGCGCATTTTCGCCATTGACCGGTAGCTGCGGTTGGCCAGCGGAAAGAACAGCACTTTCACCAGCACGGTGAAAATCATGATCGCGATGCCGAAATTGCCGGTCAGGTGATACAGCCAGTCGATCGCGGCAAAGAATGGCCGGGTCAGGAACCAGAACAGTCCGAAATCCACCGCCTTCCAGAAATCCGGAATGTGCAGGGTTTTCTGGTAATGCTCCAGCAGATCCACCACCTTGGCGCCGGCGAACAGATGGTTGACCTGCACCGCATCGCCATGCACCGGTATCGTCATCGGTTCCTGGTCGGTGACGTCGACCTGATAGCTCTCGGTGTCACCCTTTTCGCTGCCGCGGATGGTCGCGGTCACCGGCGCCGCCTGGTCGGGGATCAGCGATGCCAGCCAGTATTTATCGGTGATGCCGAGCCAGCCGCCGCGGGTCGTCACCTGCTTGTCGACACCGCCACGATCCGCGCCATGCTTGGCGGCGCTTTTGTAATTCTGCTCGTGCAGCGTGCCGTCCAGCACGCCGAGCATGCCCTCGAACAGCACGTAGCTGCCGGTGGCCAGATTCGCCTCGGTTCTGTGCTTGCCGAACAGCACATAGCTGCCCGACGGGTGCTTCGGCGTCTGGCGGCGGATGCGCGCCCAGGGATACAGGCTGACGGTGGCGTTGCCGTCATTTTGCACCCGCTGCGCCACCGTGAACATGTAATCATGGTCGATCGACAGAATGAGCTGGAAGGTCTGGCCCTCGCCATTGTTCCAGCTGAGCGTCACCGGCTTGCCGGGCGACAGCACGCTGCCCGAGGCTTTCCATAGCGTATCGACGCCGGGCACCTTCACCGCGCTGCCCGGTGCCGCGGTCCAGCCATATTGCGCGAAATAGGGTTGTGGCGCCCCGGCCGGCGCGAACAGCAGCACGTCGGGGGAATTGCGCGCCAGCGTCTCCCGGTAACGGGTCAGCACCAGATCGTCGAACACCGCGCCGCGCAAATCCATGCTGCCGCGCACCGCATCCGCCTCGATCGGCAGGCGTGGCGCGCTGGTATCGACCATCATCGGTTCCGCGCCAGGCATGGCGATGGGGCCGCCATTGGGCGGGGGTGTGGTTTGTTGTGCCGTCTGTGCCGCGTGCATCGGCGCCGGCGGGTGCGGAACATGTTTTCCGATCAGCCCGAACACCGCCAGGATCACGATCGACATCGCGACCCACAGGAAAAAGCGCTTCTGGTCCATTATCCGGTCGTGCTGACGTGTGCCGGTTCGGCGGGTTCGTGGGTGGCTGATGGCACCGGGTCAAAGCCGCCGGGCGCCCAGGGGTGGCAGCGCAGCACGCGCCGCGCGGTCAGCGCCGAGCCGCGCAGCGCGCCATGCGTGCCGATCGCCTCGATTCCGTAATGGCTGCAACTGGGCACATAGCGGCAATGGCTGCCGGCCAATGGGCGGATCAATAACTGATAGGCACGAATCGCGCCGGTCAGGCCTCGCGCGCCCGGGCTCATCACACCCCTGCCCGCTCAAGCGCCATGGTCAGGTCCCGCATCAGCGCGGTGAAGGCCTGGGTGCGCGTGGCCGCCCGTCCCACCAGCACCAGATCGGCCGATGCCGGTGCCTGCTGGGCCAACACCAAACGGGCCGCCTCGCGCAGGCGGCGCCGGGTGCGGTTGCGCACCACCGCGTTGCCCACCTTGCGCGTCACGGTAAAGCCGACGCGGCAGCCGGCCTGGTCCGCGCGCGTCAGCGCTTGCAGCACAAAGCCCGGCATGGGTATTTTCCGCCCCTCTCGCGCCACGCGAACAAAATCCGCGCGGCGCTGCAGCCTATGCGGCGCCGCGTGCATACGCGCGTCCGCCGTTCAGGCCGTCAGCTTCTTGCGGCCCTTGGCCCGACGGGAAGCCAGCACCTTGCGCCCGCCAACCGTCGACATCCGGGCACGGAACCCGTGCCGCCGCTTACGAACCAGCTTTGATGGTTGAAAAGTACGCTTCACGTCACGTCACTCCGCCCAGGCGCCAAGGCGGCGGTGTATAGGCGCAGCCCCGTCCGCTCGTCAAATCGGCCGGCCACCATGCTGCACCGCGTCACGCGCGCAACATGTGATGACGCCTGCCCGCGCCCCGCATACACTTAAGCCAAAACGGGGGGTTAGATCGATCCATGCCGCTGAATTCGTTCAGCCAAAGACCGCTGCCGCGCAGCGTGCTGGGGCGGCTGATCATGGTCGTCCTGCTCGCGCTGCTGCTGATCGATATTCTGTTCTTTTTTCCGATGATCGTCCGCAACCGCGGCTGGTGGCTCGACGAACGCATGCTCGAGGCGCGCGCCCTGGTCGCCCTGCTTGAGAGCGGCCAACACCCGGTTTCAGCGACAACCGCCGATTGGCTCGCGCAGGTTCCCGACATCGAGCGGCTGCGCATCGTCTCGCCCGGCCCGGCCCGAGACCTGCTGCCCTTCCGCCCCATGCCGCCCGGGCTCCCGCGCATTCCCATGGCGCATAACTATTTGTGGCGCGCCATTCCCCAGGCAATTTACGAGCTTCGGCATCGCAACCCCGGGCTCGCCGTGCTCAGCTTCAGCGCGCTCGGCAAGCATATCGAGGTCACGGTCGACCGCCATAACCTGCACCGTAGCCTGATGCGTTTCTTTCATCGCTTCCAGGTCTACATCCTGATCCTCAATCTCGTGGTCCTGCTGTTCCTGTTTTACGGCCTGCGCGGGCTCATCGTCCGGCCGCTCGAGCGCATGACGGAACGCGTCGCCGAATTCGGCGCCGATCCCCGTCGGCGCGCGCCGCTCGACCCCGGTCAGATCACCCCGGTGCCCGATGATGAAATCGCCCGCCTCGCGCAGACCCTGGCCGACATGCAGGCCGATCTGCAAAGCGCCCTCTGGCGCGAAGCCCGCCTCGCCGCCCTCGGCACCGCGGTCGCGAAAATGAGCCACGATCTGCGCGGCATCCTGACCCCCGCCATGCTGGCCGCCGACCGTCTGGCCCTGCACAGTCCCGATCCACAGTCCCGCGCCGCTGGTGACGCCGTCATCCGTGCCGTGCAAAACGCAACCAATCTCGCCCAAAGCGTGCTCGCTTTCGCGCGTGAGGGCCCGCCACCGCCGGCACGCACCGATGTCGCCGTGCATGACATCGTTCAGGACGCCGCCGGTCAGGTGCTGGCGGAAACCGGCCCCGACAGGCAAATCATCAACGAGATCGACCCGACCCTCACCTGCCTGGCCGACCGGGAAAGCCTGCGGCGGGTGGTGTTCAATCTGCTGCGCAACGCGATCCAGGCCGGCGCCCACACCATCAGCCTGTCCGCGCATCCAGACGATGACGGGTACGTGTTACACATCGCCGATGATGGCCCGGGCCTGCCGCCGGACCTCATGCCGCGCCTGTTCCGCCCGTTCGCGCCCAGCACCACCGGCGGCACCGGCCTTGGCCTCGCCATCGCGCGCGACCTGATGCGCGCCCTTGGCGGCGACCTGGCACTCGACCAGACCGGCCCGACCGGCACGATTTTTCGGCTGGTTTTGTGAGACCGGGCAGCCCGGCGTGGACGTTGAGCCAGGCAAGGGACATGGTTTCTTTTCTTCGAAAAAAGACCATTGGGCCGTCGTGGAACGGTGACTGTGTTGAAATCTGCCGGAAATGGCGGAGATCATTCAACGGGTGATCGCGCGACGTTTATCCGGCCCGGGTTGAATTTCCGCGCTTTACCCCCCCGCCCTCTTCCCTGATGCGCCGAGCCGCCTTGCGCGGCGCGATCACGCCCTAGCCCCGGAGCGCCGTGCGCACGGCCTCGAGCGCGGCTTCGGCTTTCGAGGCATCCGGGGTGCCGGCTTGGGCGAGGTCGGGCTTGCCGCCGCCGCCCTTGCCGCCGGCGGCCTCGGCCGCGGCGCGGGCGAGTTTTACCGCGTCGTGGGTTTTGGCGAGATCCGGGCTGATGGCGATGAGGATGCTGGCCTTGCCTTCGGCGGTGCTGACGAGGGCGACGATGCCGGAGCCGAGGCGTTTGCGCAGCGCCTCGGCAACCGGGCGGAGTTCCCTGGCCGGGATATCCTCGAG
>DAIDIQ010000160.1 GCA_027459285.1 Acetobacteraceae bacterium | reverse complement strand
GTGATGAGGTAGGGGGTGGCGGTGTTGTTGCCGAAGCAGGAGCCGAAGGCGGTGATGAAGACGTTGCAGCCGGGGAAGGTGGTGGAGGTGCCCTGGGTGACGGTGTAGCCGTTGGCTGGCAGGGTGGTGGTGAGCCAGTTTACGAAGGGGGTTTGGCCGGGGTTAGGCGACTGCGCCAAGGCGGTACCCCCCGAAAGCGATCGCGAGCCAGGTGAGGATTGCGCAGAGGGCGGGGCGGAGGGAGCGGCGCAGGCGATACTGCATGGGGTGCCCTTGTGGAATTGGCGCACGCTCAGGGGGACGCACGGGCCGGGGGCCTGGCGGGGGTGTTTCTCGACGTTGCGCGAGCGTAGGGATGGGGGATTGAACGTGTCAAGAAATTTAGGATGACGGTGGCGTGATGGGGGCTTGGGGTGACGGGCGGTGTTTGTGGTTCCTGGATTGCCGCGGCGCCGAAGAGGCGCCTCGCAATGACGGGTGGGGTGGGTGGGGGTGGGGTTTAATTGAAGTTTTTTTGGTTCTTTTTGTTCACAAAAAGAACGTGCTTGTTTTTTCCTTTGTTGGGGGGGCTTAGCGCAGCAGGGTGTCGCGCAGGGTGGTGAAGCTGGTTTGGTCGGGTGCGCAGATCAGGCCGCCGGTGGTCTCGAAGGGGGAATAGGGGGAGCCGTCGAAGCGGGCGCCGTAGCCGCCGGCTTCGCGGTGGATGAGGTAGCCGGGGGCGTGGTCCCAGGGGAGCAGGCGGTTGTAGAGGCTGAAATGCATGTGGCCGGTGGCGAGCAGGCTGTATTGGTGGCCGGCGCAGCGGAAATCATACACGCCGGCGAGGTGGAGCATGCCGCGGATGGCGAGTTCGCGTTCGTTGTGGGGCAGGAAGCGCCAGGAGAGCGTGCCGGTCATGGCCGAGAGGGGCGCGGGGGGGCGGGTTTTGAGCGGGGCGCGGGTGCCGGTGTGGGTGGTGCGGTGGGCGCCCTGCCCTACGCTTGCGTGGATCGTGTCGGCGGTCAGTGGATCGTGGATGGCGGCGGCGGATAATTCCCCATTGGTGATGACGGCGGCCATGGTCGCGAACAGAGGCAGGCCGGCGGCGTAGTTGGCGGTGCCGTCGATGGGATCGAGCACGAAGACGAGGGGGGCTTCGCGCATGCGGGCGAGGAGCGAGGGGTTCGCGGCGGTTGCTTCCTCGCCGATGACGAGGCAGCCGGGGAAGCGGGCTTGCAGGCCCTGGGTGATGAGGGTTTCGGCGGCGAGATCGGCGTCGGTGACGAGATCGAGCGGGCCGGTTTTGGTGTGGATGGCGCCGGCGTCGAGATGGCGGAAGCGGGGCATGATGATGGCGCGGCCGGCATCCGCCAGCAGGGCGATGAGGGCATCGAGGTCGGCGGCGGTGAATTGGGTGGTCATGGGAGTTGCTCGAACCGGGCGCGGTCGGCGGGCGCGAGGCGGACGGTGAGGGTGATGGCGGAATCGGTATCGGCGCGGGCGATGATTTCGCCATGCTGGTAAAGCCAGGCGAGGCGGGCGCCATCTTCTGGCTGTAGGGAATAATTGGCGAGCACGCGGCCCTCGGTGAGCGTTTGGGCGATGCGGGCGCGGAGCGCATCGAGGCCGGCGCCGGTGATGGCGGAGACGGGCAGGCAGGGGGGGCGGGGGGTGGGGGGTGGCGGTTCGGGCAGGAGGTCGATTTTGTTCAGCACCTCGATGGTGCGGGCGCGCCAATCGGCGTCGAGGGTGGCGGGGGCGTCGGGGCGGCTTGTGGCCATGGAATCGAGCACGGCTTCGACGTCGGCGCGCTGGGCGGCGGTATCGGGGTGGGCGGCGTCTCGGACGTGGAGGATGAGATCGGCCTCAGCCACTTCCTCGAGGGTGGCGCGGAAGGCGGCGATGAGTTCGGTGGGCAGATCGGAGATGAAGCCGACGGTGTCGGACAGGATGGCGCGCTGGCCGCCGGGCAGGTCGAGCCCGCGGAGCGTGGGGTCGAGCGTTGCGAAGAGCAGGTTGCGAGCATCGACCGCCGAGCCGGTGAGGGCGTTGAAAAGGGTGGATTTGCCGGCGTTGGTGTAACCGACCAGGGCGACGATGGGGTATGGCACGCGCTTGCGGGCGGTGCGGTGCAGCGCGCGGGTGCGGCGGACCTGGGCGAGGTCTTTTTTCAGGCGGGCGATGCGTTCGCCGATCAGGCGGCGGTCGGCCTCGATCTGGGTTTCGCCGGGGCCGCCGAGAAAGCCGAAGCCGCCGCGCTGACGCTCGAGGTGGGTCCAGGACCGGACGAGGCGGGAGCGCTGATACTCGAGATGGGCGAGTTCGACCTGGAGCGCGCCTTCGGCGGTGGCGGCACGCTCGCCGAAGATATCGAGAATGAGGCCGGTGCGGTCGATGACCTTGGTGCGCCAGGCGGTTTCCAGGTTGCGTTGCTGGACCGGGGTGAGGGTGGCATCGACGATGACGACGGTGACGTCGAGGCCGGCGAGGGTGGCGGCGAGGGCCTCGACCTGGCCGCTGCCGAGGAGGGTGGCGGGGCGCGGGGCGCGGCGCGGGACGATGGCGGTGTGGACGACGACGAGATTGATGGCGGCGGCGAGGCCGACCGCCTCGGCGAGGCGGGCCTCGGCCGCGCGGTCGGTGTTGGCGCGGTTGGCGCCGGGCGCGAAGGGGAGAATGACCGCGGCGCGAACCGGGGCCGGGCGCGCCGGGACGCTCATTCGCGCAGGATCAATGGTCGGTGACCTGCGGCATGGTGAGGGTGGTGGGGGCGGGTTCGGGCTTGGCGGGGTCGAACAACTGGATGGGGGCGCCGGGCATGACGGTGCTGATGGCATGCTTGTAGACGAGTTGGGTGAAGCCATCACGCCGGAGCAGCACGGAGAAATTGTCGAACCAGGTGATGACGCCTTGCAGCTTGACCCCGTTCATGAGGAAGACGGTGACGGGGGTTTTTTGCTTGCGGATGTGGTTCAGGAACACGTCCTGAACATTCTGTGCCTTATCGTTCGCCATGACGACGACCCTTCTTGTTGGGCGCGATGGCCCGTTTTGCGGCCCGATGGACCTGTTCGCCAGCCGGAATGGATTGGCTGACACTTCAACCGGGGAAGCGGCCCCCGGACCCGAGGCTTGATCCTAGCAGGCGCGGAGCCTTACGCAAGCGCAGCAAATTGGTTGTGACAGAAAGTCCGGCACCGGAATCTTGATGGGACGCGCCTGCCGGCGCGCAGTCCGGCACCGGCCCGCACCCCCACCCGGCCACCCACGAGCGTACACTGCCATGTGTGGCCGGGTGGGGGTGCGGGCCGGTGCCGGACTTTCTCCATGAACCTGAGTCACTCCCCGCTGGCGGCCGCGCTTTCGCGCGCGCGGGCCATGGGTTAGCGTTTCGGCCATGATGTTTCGTGGCTTCGGCATGGCGCTGCGCGGGCTTTGGGCGCGACTGGCGGCAAGGCGGCCCATTGCCGCGCCGAGGCCGGAGGATGTGTGGCCGGACGCCGCGCGGATGGCGCTGGCGGCGATATTGGCATTTGCCGCATGCAACGCGTTGCACATGCGGAATGGAATTTTTGCGGTCATAACCGCGCTGCTGACGGTCAGGCCTGGCGGCAGCAACAGTATGAGTTTGACCGACCGGCTGATTGGCATGGGCGCCGGTATTGGCGTGGCTTTGGGGCTGAGTTGGCTGGTGCGCTACCATGTGCCGCCGACCGTGCTGGTGGCCTTGGCGATGCTGCCGCTTTGCTATCTGGTTGCGCGCTTTCGGCGATATCAGATCGCGCCGATCATCGCGATTGTCGTGCTGTCGGCTGGCATGGTCATGGACACGGCCCTGCATTTCCTGTTGCTCCGGCTGCTCGAGGTGGGCATCGGCTTCGGGGCGGGCATACTGGTGTCGTTGATCGTGTTTCGCCGCTCGCGCGATCGACGCTCACGCCAGCATGCCGCGGATATGCTGCGGGGCTGCGGGGTGTTGTTGGCCGCCGCCGCGGCCGGGCGTGGCGGCGGGCGTGACCTTGGCTTGCGCAAC
>DAIDIQ010000141.1 GCA_027459285.1 Acetobacteraceae bacterium | reverse complement strand
CCTGGCGTAAAGCCCCTCGGCCGCCAACAGATCGGCGTGCGTTCCCTGCTCGACCGCCCGGCCCTCGTTCAGCACCACCACGAGGTCGGCGTCGCGCACGGTGGAAAGCCGGTGCGCGACGACGATGGTGGTGCGATTGCGCCGAAGCCCGGCAAGCGCCGCCTGCACCGCCGCCTCGCTTTGCGCATCGAGCGCGCTGGTGGCCTCGTCCAACAGCAATATGCGCGGGCTGCGCAAAAATGCCCGCGCCAGCGCGACGCGCTGCCGCTGCCCGCCCGACAGGCGCTGCCCGTTCGGCCCGACGCTGGTATTGAAGCCTTCCGGCAGGTCGAAAATGAACCCGCCCGACGCCGCCTCGGCCGCCGCGCGCAATTCCGCCTCGGTCGCGCCGGGGCGGCCCATGCGGATATTCGCGGCGATCGTGTCATCAAACAGCAACGCATCCTGCCCGACATAGGCAATCGCATCGCGCAGGCTCGCCTGGGTCACGTCGCGCACATCGGCGCCATCCACCCGCACCGCGCCGGAGGTCACGTCATGCAAACGGGGAATGAGCGCGAGCGCGGTTGATTTGCCCGCCCCCGATGGCCCGACCAGGGCGAGGGTCAGCCCCGGCTCGGCGGTGAAACTGAGGCCCGAGAGGCCGGCGCGGCCATCCGGATAGTCGAACCGGACATCGTCGAACGCCACCCGTCCACCGCCCTTGGGCAGTGCCACCGCCCCCGGCCGGTCGATGACGGCAGGCTTTTCGTCCATCACGCCGAACACCCGCACCAGCCCGGCCAGCCCTTCCTGCAAGGTGGCGCTGAGCGTGCCGAGTGCCCGCATCGGCCGCGCCGCGATCAGCAGCGCCGAGACGAAGCCAGAGAAATTGCCGACCGAGGTCCCCCCGCGTGAGGAACGCCAGCCGGCGAAGCCGATCACCAACGCAATCGCGGCGCCGCCCAGCACCTCCAGCACCGGATCGACCCGGGCGCGGTTACGGATCATGCGCATCAGCGCGTTGTAGAGCGCGCCGAATGCGGCATTGGCGCGGATCTGCTCCGTCCCCTCGAGCCGGTAGGCGCGCACGGTGCGGGCCTGGGCGAAACTTTCGTGCAGCAGGGTCGCGGTCTCGCCCATGCGCTGCTGCATGTTGCCCGAGGCGCGGCGGGCGCGCCGGCCCAGCCGCTCGATCGGGATGCCGGCAATGGGGTAAAGCACGGCCACCACCAGGCTCAGCACCCAGTCGAGATAGAACATCGAGATAACGAGGCCGATGACGGTGACCAGATCGGCCATGCCATTGACGGTGCGGGTCAGGGCATCGCGGATGATGGCGGCATCGGTCGTGAAGCGCGCGGAAAGCTGGGCTGCCGGCTCCCGCTCGAGCCGGGCGAGATCGGCGCCGGTGAGGTGGGCGAACATGGTTTCCTGCAGGTCGCGGATGACCGCGAGCACCACCTGCTGGACGCGCACGTTCTGGAAATACTGCGCCGACGCCTTCACCAGCGTGACCGCCAGCACCATTGCCGGCACCTGATACAAAATGCGCGGGTCACGCGCGGCGAACAAATTGAAGGCGCGGGTGATGACCACCGGATAGAGCGCGTTGGTGCCGGCCATCAACAATGTCAGGAAGGCGACCAGTGTCAGCTCGGATTTGCGCGGCGCGATATGGTTGCGCCACAGCCGCGCCAATAATGCCCGGCTGCGCGGCTCATCGAATTTCGGCCGGGCCGGGGCGGTTTGCGTATCCATCGGCCCGGGGTCTAGCAGCGCCCGGGGAAGGTTTCAAAAGGGTTGGGGTTGGCGCGGAGCTTTTGAACGGCGCGGAGTCTCTGAACGGCGCGCCTGCCGGGCGCGCAGTCCGGCACCGGCCCGCACCCCCACATGCTTGTTTGAAGTCCGGCACCGGCCCGCACCCCCACATGCTTGTTTGAAGTCCGGCACCGGCCCGCACCCCCACCCGGCCACCCACGAGCGTACACTGCCATGGGTGGCCG
>DAIDIQ010000127.1 GCA_027459285.1 Acetobacteraceae bacterium | reverse complement strand
GAGAGGGGCACGCCGGTCATTGTCGCTGCCGCGTCGGAGCACAGGAACACGGCCAGCGCGCCGATTTGCGCAGGCGTGGTAAAGGCGGACATTGGCTGCTTTTCGGCAAGAAGCCGGCGTTTCGCGTCATCCGGGCTGATGCCTTGTTGCGCGGCCCGGGCATCGAGTTGGGCTTGCACCAGGGGGGTGAGAACCCAGCCGGGACAGATGGCGTTGCAGGTGATGGCGGACGCGGCGAGTTCGATCGCGGTCACCTTGGTCAGGCCCATCAGCCCATGCTTGGCGGCGACGTAGGCGGCCTTGTCGGCGCTGGCGACCAGCCCGTGCGCCGAGGCGATGTTGATGATGCGGCCATGCCCGCGCGCGCGCAGGTGAGGGATGGCGGCCTTGCTCGCGTGAAAAGCGGCGGACAGGTTTACAGCCAGCACCGCGTCCCATTTTTCCTCGGGAAAGGATTCGATCGGCGCGGTGTGCTGGATGCCGGCATTGTTGACCAGGATATCGAGCCCGCCAAGGTCATTGACGGTTTGCGCGACCATGGCGGTGATTTCCTCTGGACGGGAAACATCGGCGCCGCAGAAGCCGGTGGCCGGCGCGCCGCGTGCCGCAAGCTCGGCGCGGATCGTGGCAATTTGCCCGGGGGGCGCGAAGCCATTGAGCATGATGGCGGCGCCCGCCTCGGCAAGCGCGGTCGCGATGCCGAGCCCGATGCCGCTGGTGGACCCGGTGATCAGGGCGACGCGACCGTGCAGGCTCATGCGGAGATTCCTTGCGGGTTGGCCGCGCGCGCGAGCGCGCCGAGTTCGTGGTTGAAGCGCTCGGTTGCCTCCAGATGCGGCGCGTGACCGCAATCCTGGTAGCGGGACAGGGTCGCGTGCGGCACCTGGGCCGCGATATAGTCGGCCATGGCCGGCAGCACGATCCGGTCCTGGCTGCCCTGGGCAATCAATACCGGGCAGGCGAGCCGGGCGAAGTCAGGCCCGAAATCCAGTGTGCGCAGCATCATCCAGCCCCGCGCCGGCGGGTAGGTCAGGCCCATGGCGGCAAGCGCGCGTTCGCGTTCCGGGGCGGCGGCTGGACGGTGGGTGGTGAGATCAACCGCGCGGCGCAGACCTTCCAGCATGATGGCGGGGTCGGGGTCCATGGTCATGCGCACGGTGGCGACGAAATCCGGTCCGATGTGGCGTGGTGGGTTGGCGCTGAGGGCCGCGGCGCCGACGAAGGCGACGGCGCCGATCGCGCTCTCGCCGTGCGCGCGCAGATAATCCCCGATCACGTAGCCGCCATAGGACCAGCCGACCAGCACCGGGCGGCGGAGAGAGAGCGCGGTGATGATGGCGGCGAGATCATCGGCCCAGGCCGCGCCGTCCTGGTAGGCGTCCGGCGTGGCTGGCCGGTCGGAAAATCCGTGACCGCGCAAATCGAATGCGACCAGCCGATAGGCCTGGCGCAGCGGCGAATCGGTTTGCCTGCCCCAGCCGAGATGGGAGCCCGACCAGCCATGGATGAACAGGATGGCGGGCGCATCCGGCGGGCCCCAGCTACGGGCGTGCAGGCGCACGCCGCCGGCGCCGGTGATTTGGTGCGGCGTGCCAGGATCGTGCTGCATGTGATTTCCCCGAGCCGGCGCGCGACGCACGGCGTGTTGGGCGCGTCTATTTCAGGATGATTTCGACGCGCCGGTTTTGCGGTTCCCGCACACCCTTGGCGGTGGGCACCAGCGGATGGGTTTCGCCGTAGCCCTGTTCGACGATTTCCGAGCGGGCAACCCCATCACGCACCAACTCCTCGGCGACGGCGTTGGCGCGGCGGAACGATAATGCCTTGTTGTATCCCGGTGAGCCCGACAGGTCGGTGTAGCCATTAACCTCGATGCGGGTGAGCTGAACCCGGGCAGACGCCTTGGCGGCCTCGGCGATGATGTCACGCGCACGGTCGGTCAGGTCGGCTTTGTCCCAGTCGAAAAATACCAGGTAGGTGCGGGCGATGGCGGGTGCCGGCACGGCGACCGGGGTGGGAATGGCCGGTGTTGGCGCGGGCGCCTGGGCGCCGCCGAACAAGAGCCGCAGCCCGATCAGCAATTCGTGCGTGAAGCTGTTGTGCACGGTGGCGGTGGTTTGTGTCTGATCAACCTCCCGGCCGTAGCCGGATGGATTGACGGTGCCGATCATGCGGTATTCGGCGGTTACATCCAGCCCGGGCACGCCGAGCGGCGCGCTGACGCCGGCGATGCCCTGATAGGCGAAGCCACCCTCGGACTGGCTGGCGCCGGTGTCGATCGGGCCGTTGGCGGTCCCGGCGTTGAGCCCGTCGAGCTCGATTTGCTGATAGCCGGCGCCAACGCCGAGGAAGGGCGTGATGGGCAGCGCGAAGGGAGCGGCAAAATCCTGGAACGCATTGACGAAGCCGCCAAATTGCTGCTCGTAGCCGCCGGCGCGGATGATCTCTGGCGCGCCCGAGGCACCGCTGACATGGGTGTTGGCGTAATTCCCCTCGATTTCGAGTCGGAGCCCGCCGCCAAACCCGTAGCCGAGCGAGACGTAGCCGGACAGGCCGGGGTTGAACCCATAGGTGATGCCGGGCAGGCCCGGCGTGGACGGGTGCAGGGTTTGGGTCTGTAGAAAATCCGGGCCGATGCCGAGGCTGACATAGGGACCGATATTCGGGTTCGGCGCCGGCTGCGCGGCAGCACCCCGGTAGGGGGCCAGGCAGAGCGGCGCCAGGCACAGCAGCGGGAGGGTTATGCGGGTCGGGCGAGACACGGGAACATCATGGCGCGAAAAACAGAGTCACGGCGGGGATATGCGGCAGAACCCGGGCCCACGAAAGGGCGCGCGCCGGCATGCCGCATTTGTTGGCCAGCCCGTCTCCTTTCCGTCACAGCGAGCCAGGGCCGGGCGCGGTCAGACATTCGGATCGGTCAGCATGGCGCGGAGCCGGGCGGCGGCGGCGGCACCCTTCAGCGCGTCGCGCCAGCAGACCTCGGCCGCGCGTTGATGCACCAGCAGCGCCTCGTCCGAGGCGGTGACCATGGCGACATTGCATTCACCGTTCGGCAACACGTCCGGGCGGAAGGGGTTGAGCACCAGGTGCGCACGGTCACGCGCGCGGATCAGCCGGAACGCGCCTGATGGCTGATCTTGGGCCAGCAGACCCATTTGCAGCCCGATCGGCTCAGCCTGCATCGCCTCGGCCACCGCCTCGATCTCGGTGGCGGCAAGGTTTCGGCAGATTTTACGGCGCGCATCGCTGAGGGGCAGATGGCCGCACACGCCCTGGCGCAGAAAGGTGCGCACCGACTCGATCGGGATGATGGCGATGATGCCGGGCCGCCGCTGCTGGTAGGCCTGCTTGCGCGCCGCCTGAATGCCGAAAATCTGCTCCAGCATGGCGCGGGCGACCGCACGGTCCTGGCCGGCGGCCAGCGCCACTTCCTCCAGCGTTTCGGCCACAATCATGTCAAACGCGTTGGATGTGTTCAGGTAGCTGAGCGGCCCCTGCACCTGGAGGATTTGCTCGGCAGTTTCCTCAAGTTGGCGGACACGTTCGATATAGCCGACCGGCCGGCTGTAATATTCGATGCCGATGCCGAGCAGCGACAGGGGCGAGATTTTCAGCAATTCGGCCAGGCGCTGGATCGTGTCCAGCTTGATGACGTCGCCCTTTTCATACCGATACAGCGCGGCGCGGGAGACGCCGAGCCTGGCCGCGATCTCCTCGGCCCGGAGGCCCGATTCTAGTCGATAGGCCCGTAATTGCTGACCGATCTCACTGAAGCGCATCATACCCGTCCCGACCGCGCCGCCCCTGATGGCCTGAACCAGAAAACGCGCCGCACCCTCGATTTTTTGAGCCGTGTCGCACAGTTTGAGGCGAGTGCGCCAGTCCTGATCATGCTCCGCGGTAAAAGCCGCAAAAATGATTTAGACAAGGTTAACGATACGCCAAATCAGGCACGTAACGCAAAGCCACCGTGTGTGTCTTGTCTCGATGCCCGGTCATGACGGTCTTGACCGCCGCCGCCGCCGCTGCTTGCGTCTCGGCACGTTTTATCGGCGGGAGCGATGCAAGGGGAAAGGCTGTTGCTCGGCGCGTTGCTGACCGGGCTTGCGGTCGGCTGCGCGCTGGTGTTGCGCCCGTTCGCGACCGCGGTCGCCTGGGCGGTGATCATGGTGCTGTGCGCCTGGCCGATTTATGCCTGGCTGCGGCGACGGATCGGCGCGGCGCTGGCTGCCAGTTGCATGATCGGGCTTTTTGCGCTGCTGGCAGCACTTCCGGTAGTCATTGTCGCGACCGGCGGGGCCTTGGACGCGGCCGCGTTGAACGCGCGGGTCCAGGCCTGGCTGGCCGCCGGCCTGCCGAGCGCGCCGCTGTGGCTGTATCGGCTGCCGCTGGTCGGCACACGGCTCGGCGATTTGTGGAATGGCTGGGCCGCCGACCTGTCCCGCATGTTTGCCTTCTTCAAGCCGTATCTGGGCGCCGCCGCGGCGGAGGGGCTTTCGTTGCTGCTGGGCCTCGCGCATGCGGTGGTGGCGATTTTCTTTGCCCTGTTCATCGGGTTTTTTTTGTTCATCAGCGGCGACGTGCTGCATGCGCGGCTGCACGCGCTGGCCCGGCGGATTGGCGGCGAGGCCGGGGAGCGGATGCTGAATTCGGTGGCCCGCACCGTGCGCGGCACCGTGTATGCGCTGCTCGGCATGGCCGCCATCGAAGGGTTTCTGACCTATGTCGGGCTGCGCATCGCCGGCATTGGACAGGCGCCGATGCTGGGCATGATGGCGGGATTGTTTTCGGTGTTGCCGATCGGCGCGCCGCTGGTCTGGATTCCCGCCACCATCTGGCTGCTGGCGGCGGGCGGCACGGACCGGGGCTTGTTCCTGGCAATCTATGGCGTGGTGGTGATCAGCGGTGCCGACCATTTCGTGCGGCCCTGGCTGATTGCGCGGGGGTCGCGCCTGCCGTTCCTGCTCACGGTGTTGGGCGTGCTGGGCGGCGCCGTGGCGTTTGGCCTGGTCGGGCTGTTTCTGGGGCCGGCGCTGCTGGGCGCGGGCTATGCGCTGGTCGAGGCCTATTCGCAGATCGACCCGGAGATAAAGCCGGCGGAATTGCCATGAAGGGCAGCCCGGCGCGCGGCGGGGCGGCGTACGCGACCGGGATGCGCGCCGAGACTTTGGCCTGTGCGGCGTTGACGCGCGATGGCTGGACCATTCTCGGCCGCCGCCTGCGCACCGGCGCCGGTGAGATCGACATTGCCGCGGAGCGGGACGGGCTGCTGGCGTTGGTGGAAGTGAAGGCGCGCCCAACATTGACCGCCGCCGCGTTCGCGTTGCTGCCACGGCAGCGGGCGCGGCTGCTGGCGGCGGCGGAAATTCTGCTTGACCAGAACCCGGGCTGGGGCCGCGCCGGCACCCGGATTGACGTGATGCTGGTTGACGCGGCGGGCACGGTGCGGCGCATCAGCGACGCGGTGCGACTGGGCGATTAGAGCGCGATCAGATTACGTCGGCGCTGGCACGCAGGCTTGCTTGAAGTCCGGCACCAGCCCGCACCCCCACGTGCTTCCTTGAAGTCCGGCACCGGCCCGCACCCCCACCCGGCCACCCA
>DAIDIQ010000125.1 GCA_027459285.1 Acetobacteraceae bacterium | reverse complement strand
TGCCGGGCAGGGCTTCGTCTGGCGCGCCGGCGCGGTTGCACCAATAAACGCGCATGCCGAAGGCGGCCGCGCCGTGCGCGTCCCAGCCATTGGCGGAGACGAAGGCGAGATGGTCCGCCGGCGCGTCGAAATGGCGCAGCGCCAGGGCGTAGACGCGCGGGTCGGTTTTGAAGGCGCGGACAGCGCTGGCGGAAAGCACCGCGTCGAACAGGGACGTCCAGCCGGCATTTGCCAGCAAGGCGGCGAGTGCCGCCGGGGTGCCGTTGGAGAGAATGGCGGTGCGAAGGCCGGCGGCGCGCAGGCGGTGCAAAACGGCGTCCGCCTCGGGAAAGGGGATCAATGCGCGCGTGGCGGCCAGGATGGCGGCACGGTCTGGCGGTGAAAGGGGCAGGCGGAACGCGCGCAACGCATGGTCCAACGCCTGCTCGGTGACCTGGTCGAAATCGGCGTAATGCCCGGCCAGGGTGCGCAACCAGGTATAATGGAGCTGCTTTTCGCGCCACAGGCGGGCCAGGGCGGATTTCTCAGCGGCGGACAAGGGGGCCGCGGCAAGCGCCGAGGCAACATCGAACAGGGTGCCATACGCGTCGAACAGGACGGCTTTCGGCTGTGGGGTCATGGGCTGGCGTCCTCTGGTTTTGGCCATCGCCGGTGCAGCCACAGCCATTCGCCGGGCCGTTCACGGACCCAGGCCTCGATCTCAGCGTTTATGCGCGCGGTCAGGGCGGCGATATCGGCGTGCCTGTCATGTGTCGGCGTGAATGCCAGGGGGGCGCCGATTTCAACGTGAAAGCGGGCTGGGCCGAGCCGCGCCACGCGCGCCGGCACGACCGGCAAGGCGAATTTCAGGGCAAGACTTGCGACCGCCGGCGAGGTCATGGCCGGGTGGCCGAAAAAGGGCACCGAAATGCCGTCGTTCAGCTTCTGGTCCGCCAGCACCCCGAGCACCCCGCGTTGCCGCAGAAAATGCAGGGAGGCGCGAGCACCGGCAGCACCTTTGGGAAATTGTTGCAGGCCGGGGCCACCGGCCTGCTGGCGCAACATATGGGCAAGGCGGTTTGCGGCCTGATTGCGTGGCGCGCGATAGAACAGGCCAAAGCGGGGCACCAGATCGCGCGAGACGCGCACCAGCATTTCCCAGTTGGCGAGGTGGGCGGTGAAGAAAATGGCGCCCTGGTCGCCCGCCAGCACGGCCTGTGTCGCCGGATGGATGGCGAGCGTCCAACCGGGGCCGGAAGCGGTTTGCGCAAGCGCCGCGACGTGCGGCAGTTCGGCCATGGTGCGGCCGAGATTATCCCACACGGCGCGAATAATACGCCGCCGTGCTGCCGCGTCGGCTTCTGGCAGGGCGCGGCGTAAATTGGCCTCGGCGACGCGGCTGACGGGCAGGAACGGGCCGATGGCGCGGGCCACCGCGCCGCCGAGATTGGAGGCGCGCACAGGCCCCAGGGCGCGCAGGCAAGCGACCTGCCCCTGAAACAGCCAAAGCAGCGCGGCAGTGGCCACGCCGCCATTTTCAGTCATGCATCGCCCAGCCAACGATCGAACGCGTTGGGGTCCGCCCAGGCAAGACCGACACCGACGATGGTGACGCGCGCGCGGGCCCAGGGCGGCAGGCGCACCGCGTCTTTCGGGGTGGTTACCGGCTCGGCCTTGGCCTGTTCGGCGGCGCGCAGCAGGCGCAGCACCTCTCGCGGGTCGTAGGGATGATGATCGGGAAACCAGCGCGTGCCGGCGACCAGCGCGCCCAACATGTCGAGGCTTTCGCGGAACTTGGCGGGGCGGGCAATGCCGGCGAAGGCGAACACGCGGCGGCCGGAGACCACTTCCTCGGATTCGGGGACCAGGGCGGCTTCGAGCACGCGCATGCCGGGCGGCAGGCGGGCGGCGGCACCGGTGCGATCTTCGCCGATCATGACGGCAAGCTCGCAGCGGGCGGCGGCGCTCTCGGGCCGTTCACGCAGGGGGCCAGCCGGAAACAGGCGGCCATTGCCGAAGCCGGAGGCGCCGTCGATGACCAGGATGTTGCGACGGCTGACCAGATCGGGGTTTTGCAGGCCGTCATCCATGACCAGCACGTCTGCGCCATCGGCCAGGGCGGCGCGGGCGAGTTCGGCCCGGTCCGGCCCGACCCAGCACGGGGCGAGGCGGGCGAGCAGGAGCGGCTCGTCACCGACCAGGGCGGCGGAGTGGCGCGCGGTATCAACCCGGACCATGCCGCGGGCGCTGCCGCCATAGCCGCGGGAGAGGAAATGCACCTGGCGACCGCGGGCGAGCAGCCTCGCGGCCATGTCGAGCGCGAGCGTGGTTTTGCCGGCGCCGCCCATGGTTGCGTTGCCGCAACAGAAAACCGGCACCGGTGCCGCCCAGCCAGGGCGGGCCAGCCGCCGTGCGGTTGCCTTGGCGGTCAAGGCGCCAAACGGCGTCAGGGCCAGGGCGGCCACACCATCCCGCGTCCAGAAATCCGGCGCCCGCATCACTCCCCACCTTCCATCAGCGCGATCAGCGCCTCAGCCGCCCGTTCAGGCAGATCTTGATAGTGCCGCGAGGCGGCCGCGCCCGCGGCGCCGCGCTGTTCGCGCCCCGCCGGGTCAGCCAACACCGCGGCCAGCCAGGCCGACAGGCCCGCCGCAGTCTCTACCCTCGTCATCACGCCGCTCGCGGTCAATGCGTCAACCGCATCGGTGAAATTCCCGGTGTGCGGACCCATCGCAATCATGCAACCGAATCGGGCCGGCTCCAACGGGTTCTGGCCGCCATGGGCAATGAGGCTGCCGCCGACGAACACCGCGTCGGCCAGGCGGTAGAACAGGCCGAGCTCACCCAGCGAATCGGCCACGTGCAGTCGGCCCGGCGCCGCCTGACCACCGGCGGAGGCGAGGCTGGCGCCGACGGCAGCGGCCATGGCGGGGCCGCGCGCCGGGTGGCGTGGCACGATGATGGTGCAGAGGCGCGGGTTTGACGCGAGGCAGGCATGGTGAGCGGCGGCAGCCGCTGCTTCCTCGGCCGGGTGGAGGCTGGCGGCGACGAAGACCGGGGCGCCGGCCAGGATCGCGCGCAGCCCGGCCAGTCGGGCGGGATCGGCCGGCAGATCGGGGGCGGCGAATTTCAGATCACCCTGGCATTGCGGGGTGGTGGCGCCCAGGGCGACGAGGCGGGCGGCGTCATCGGCCGAGCGGGCCCAGACCAGGGCAAAAGCGCCGAACAAATCAGCCGCGAGGCGCGGGACGCGACGCCAGGCGGCGAGACTACGGGGGGAGATGCGCCCGTTCAGCAAGGCGAGGCGCACACCACGGGCACGCGCGGCGGCGAGCATGTTGGGCCAGATTTCGCTTTCGACGAAGCATGCCGCGTCTGGCCGCCAATGGGCGAGAAAGCGACCGACCCAGGCCGGCACATCGAGCGGCACGAACCGGTGCAGCGCGCCTGACGGCAGGCGATCCGCCGCGAGGCGGGCCGAGGTGAGCGTGCCGGTGGTGAGCAGCAAGGCGAGGGTCGGGCGACGGGCGCGCACAGCGTGCAGCACTGGCAGGATGGACATGGTTTCGCCCACGCTTGCCGCGTGCAGCCAGAGCAACCGCCCGGGCGGACGAGGCGTGGCATCGATGCCGCGCCGTTCCGCCAGCCGGGCTGGCAGTTCCTTGCCGCGTCGCGCGCGGCGCGCCAGCATGAGGCGCAGCGCCGGCGCCGCCAGGGTGAACCCCAGGCGCAGGCCGGCGGCGCTGAGTTTGGCGCGTGGCTCAGGGCGCGGCACGGCACCAGGCCTCGGCGGCGGCGGCGGCCTCGTTCAAGCCGGCCTCGATTACGGGCAGCGCGCCTTCCCAGCCGTTGCGCGGGACCATGATCGGCGCCGCGCAGACAATGACGCCGCGGCCGAACGGCAAGGGCAGCATCATGCGGTCCCAGGTTTGGCGGAGCACGAGGCGACGGGTCGAGCAGCCGGCCACCGGCAGCACGGCAACGCCGGTAAGGGCCGCGAGGTGGGCGACGCCGGGGGCGGCCACCCGGCGCGGGCCGCGCGGGCCATCGGGCGTGAGCGCCACATGCGCGCCGGCGGACAGCGCATCGACGCAGGCGCGCAGGCCGGCCGCGCCGCCGCGTGAGCTGGAGCCATAGATCGGCTGGAGCGCGAAACGCCGCATGATGGCGCCGAGCAGCCGGCCGTCTCGGTGGCGGCTGGCGAGAACGCGCAACTGGCTGTGCACGCCGAGCCGGGCAGCGGCGCGCTTGGCCCGTAGCCACAAAGGCGGCACCAGGGGCAGGCAGTCATGCCAGAAGGCGACCACCATTGGCTCGCCGCGCATGGCGGGGGCGGCATGCGCTTCGTTGACAAAGGTCCAGCGCGTGGTGCGCAGCGCCAGGGACAGATAGGTGCCGAGCAGCCAGGCCAGCACGCGCTGGGTTGGCCCGGCGCGCAGCGCACGCTTCAGCATGCACGGGCGCCGCGCCGGCGGGTCAGAGCAATACCTGCCCCCAATTGCCGTACCGCAGCGCGACTTCCAGATGCAGAATGAGCGGTCCGACCAGGAATTGCAGGATCAGCACCGCGATCCAGGGGCTGATATCGATGGAGCCGAAACTCGGCAGTACGGAGCGGATGGGCCGCAACACGGGTTCGGTGATGCGATAGAGGAAATCCCCGATCGCCCAGACGAAGCGGTTGCGCGTATCGATGACATTGAAGGCGGCCAGCATGCTGAACAGGGCCGCAAGGATAATGGCCCAGACATACGCGTGCACGATCCAGGCGAGTAATGCCAGCAGGTCTCCGATCAATCCCGCCTCCGCGGCCCATGTTGCGGGCGCACCATGCGGCAAGCGCCGGCCCGAGGAAAGCCCACGGGTGATTGGCGGCACGGCACGCTTGGTTGCGTTCCGACATGCGCGGGCAATGGTTGCGTGACACAACGCCGATGGGCAAGGAGGGTAGCATGCTGAAACCGATGATACTGAGCCTGGTTTGCCTGACGGCGGCGCCGGCGCTGGCCGAGAGCCTGCCGCAGGCGCTGGACCATTGGACCGGGCTTACGCCCAGCCTGCGCCAGGCCGGGCCGGAAGTTGCCATCGGGCTGCCGGAATCAAGCCCGGTGCCGGACGTGCTGGCGACCGCGCGGCGCACCGTGCGGGCGGGCGAACCGGGCTGGGCGCTGAGTGATGCGCATGTGCCGACCCCGACACGGCTTCGGCGCGGCGGCACGCTGGTGATTGCCAGCCAGCAGGGCAGTGCCTGGCTTGGCCGCCAAAGTGCCAGCCTGCACAGCATCGATTCCGGCATCACGCTCAAGGATACTGATGGCCGGGCGCTGCGGATTGACCATGCGACACTGAACGCCGCGAGCCATGGCCAGGATGTGGATTTGCAGGCGACGCTGGACGGCATTCATGGGGTAGCACCCGGCCTGCCGCTGCTGCCGAGTGCCGCCCGGGTTGATGGCAGCACCACCCCGGAAGGGGCGGCGGCACTTTCCGCGCTGCTGGCCGGGGCGCAAAGCCGCTTTGCCGCGCCGGTGACGGTGAACAACGCCGTGCTCGATGTGGGGCCGGCGGAGATTACTGCCCGCGGCGCGGTGACATTGCGCGGCCAGAACGACCGCGACGGCAGGCTGACGGTGACCGCAACCCATTTCGACGCGCTGATGCAGGCTTTGCCGCAAGACGGCGAGGCGCTGAAGGCGCTGCCGTTTTTATTGGTGCTGCGCCAGTTTGCCGAGAAGGACGGTGACGCGCTGCGCTGGGTTATCGATTTTCATGGCAAGCACGTGTTGGTTGACGGGATAGACGTGGCGGCGCTGGCGAAGCTATAGCGCTGCCCGATTGGTGGGCGGCGGCGCGCCAAGACATCACGTACGGTTCGCCCAAGGGGACTTGGGTTTTTTGACGAAAAAGAACCAAAGAACGTTTGTAACTCAGATACTGCCCCGGTGGCACGAAGCGCGATCCGGCCTACTCGGCCCGCTCTTCTCGCGCTCTGTCATATCAGGGCCGTGGCTTGGACGCAGACAGCAGGGAATAAAGCTTTGTGCGTGATCCCATTTCAAACAAAGTCGCTTTTTTCTTCCCTGGCGCGCGGCGGGCGCTATTTGCCGGTCAGGATGCGCTCCACCAATTGCTTGACGGTGGGAATGAAACCGTTGGCGTAGAACGGGTCGGTCGCGAAGCGGAAGGCGTTGTGGCCGGAGAACATCAGGTTGCGTTCCAGCGCGTCCGGGTCGTTCGGGCGGTGACTGATGGTTTGCAGGGTTTTCTGAATGCAGAAGCTGCGCGGATCCGCCTTTTTGCCGGTCGAGTGATCCTCGGTCTTTTCTGACCAGTTGGAAAACCGGCATTGGCTGAGGCAGCCCATGCAGGCGATCTGGTCGTCGACGATTTCGAGTGACTTTTCCGGCGTAACGAAAATCAACGTGCCGTCCGGCGTGCGCATGGCCTCGGTATAGCCTTCCGCCTCCCAGGCCCGCACCCGCTCGAGATCGGGGGGGGTCAGGTAAACGATGCGATTGCGTGGGCCGACACCATATTCCGCGGTCAATTCACCGACCGGTTCGGTCGCGTAGGCGACCTGGCGGTCGTTGCGGGCACGCAACTCCTTCAGGAAGCCGTTATTCACCGCGGAGGAGAAGAACCCCGTGGGACTGAACGGGTTGAGGAACACATCGCCGAATTTCAGTTTCAGAAGCTTTTGTTTCCAGCCCTCGCCAATCGGCGATTCGCGGGTCAGCAGCGGGCGGGTGCCGAACTGGAACGCGATCGGACCGAGCTCGGGATTGTCGATCCAGTCTTCCCATTCGGACAGCCACCATACGCCGCCGGCCATGATGATGGGGGTTTCGCCGAGGCCGAAGGTGCGCATCAGGTCGCGCAGCGCCTTGACGCGCGGGAAGGGTGGTTCCGGCTTCTGCGGGTCTTCGCTGTTGGACAGGCCGTTATGGCCGCCGGCCAGCCAGGGGTCCTCATACACCACGCCGCCAAGCAGGTGCGCCGCCTTGGAATAAGCGCGCTTCCAGAGCGCATTGAAGGCCCGCGCCGACGAGACGATCGGGTAATAATGCACACCGAACCTGGCGGCGATCTCGGACAGGCGGTAAGGCATGCCGGCGCCGCAGGTGAGGCCGTGCACGAGGCCCTTGGCGCCTTCCAGCACCCCGGAGATGACGCGTTCCGCGCCTCCCATTTCCCACAATATGTTGGCATGGATGCGGCCTTCGCCGCCGGAGATTTCGTGCGCCTGGCGGGCCTGCTGAATGCCGCCCTTGATCGCATAGTCGATCAATTCCTCGTGCCGCTCACGCCTGGTTCGGCCGCGATAAATCTGTTCGACCAGGCGCCCGTCATCGTCGTAGCTGTCGGCATTGACGGCACTGAAGGTGCCAACCCCGCCGGCGGCCGCCCAATGGCCGGAGGAGATGCCGGTGGATACCGATATCCCCTTGCCGCCCTCGATCAGTGGCAGCACATCGACCCCGCCCAGCCGGATCGAATTCAGTGTCTTCACCCGCAGCCTCCCCAGGCTTGCCGGGGCGGGGGAATACCCCCCACCCCGTTTGGTTTGTTCAGTCCGCCGTCTCGGCCTGCGCCTCGGCCGGCTTGCGGCCGCCTTTGGCGCCAACCTTGTCGGTAATATCCTCGCCCGTGGCCTGATCGACAACCCGCATCGAGAGCTTGACCTTGCCGCGATCGTCGAAGCCGATCACCTTGACCTTCACGCTGTCGCCTACGTTCACCACGTCGGTGGTCTTGTTGACCCGCCCGACCGCCAGTTCACTGACATGCACCAGCCCGTCACGCGAGCCGAGGAAGTTCACGAAGGCGCCGAAATCGGCTGTTTTCACTACTTTCCCGGTATAGATTACGTTGATTTCGGGTTCGGCGACAATCCCCTTGATCCAACTGATCGCATGGTCCGTCCGCGCCTGATCGGTGGACGCGATCTTGATCGTGCCGTCATCCTCGATATCGATCTTGCAGCCCGTTTCCTCGACGATCTGGCGAATCACCTTGCCCCCGGTGCCGATCACTTCGCGGATCTTTTCCTTGGGCACGTTGATGGTCGTGATGCGCGGCGCCGTCGCCGCCACACTCGCGCGATTCTGCGTCAGCGCCTTGGCCATCTCACCCAGGATATGCAGCCGACCGTCGCGCGCCTGCGCCAGGGCAACCTGCATGATCTCCGGCGTGATCGAGGTGATCTTGATGTCCATCTGCAAGCTGGTCACGCCCATCTCGGTGCCGGCCACTTTGAAGTCCATGTCGCCCAGATGGTCCTCGTCGCCGAGAATGTCGGAAAGCACCGCATAACCACGATCTTCCTTGATCAGTCCCATGGCTATACCGGCGACGGGCCGCTTCAGAGGCACCCCGGCATCCATCAATGACAGGCTGGTGCCGCAAACGGTCGCCATCGAGGAACTGCCGTTGCTCTCCGTGATCTCGCTGACCACGCGCAGCGTGTAAGGGAAGTCGGTCTTTTCCGGCAGCAGTGGGTGCACGGCGCGCCAGGCCAGCTTGCCATGGCCGATCTCGCGCCGCCCGGGGCTGCCCATGCGCCCGGCCTCACCCACCGAGTAGGGCGGGAAGTTATAGTGCAGCATGAAATGCTGGCGGTATTCGCCTTCCAGCGCGTCGATCACCTGCTCGTCCTGGCCGGTGCCGAGGGTTGCCACGCACAGCGCCTGGGTTTCGCCACGGGTGAACAGCGCCGAGCCATGCGCGCGCGGCAGAATGCCGACCTCGGCGACGATCGGCCGCACGGTGCGGGTATCGCGCCCATCGATGCGCATGCCGGTATCGAGGATGGCGTTACGAACGATATCGGCTTCCATTTCCTTGAAGAAGCCCTTGGCGAGTTCGGTATCGAGCCCCTCGGCGGCGAGTTGCTCCATCGCCGCCTTTTTCGCGGCGCTGATTTTGTCGTGCCGGGCGGCCTTGGCCCGTTCCTGATAAGCCTCGGCCACTGCGTCACGGGCGACGGCGCGGAGCCGCGCGGCCACGGCCCGTTCGGCCTCGGTCGGCTCGGGCAGCGCCCAGGGTTCGCGAGCGGCATGTTCGGCCAGCGCAATGATGGCCTGGATGACCGGCTGGAACTGGGCATGGCCGAAGGTGACCGCGCCCAGCATCACGTCCTCGGACAGCTCCCGCGCTTCCGATTCGACCATCAGCACGCCCGCCTCGGTGCCCGCCACGACCAGATCGAGCACGCTGTCGCCAAGCTGGCTCGCGGTCGGGTTCAGGATATAGGCGCCATCGACATAGCCGACGCGCGCCGCGGCGATGGGGCCAAGGAAGGGAATGCCGGACAAGGTCAACGCCGCGGAACACCCGACCATGGCGACGATATCGGGGTCGTTCTCGAGATCGTGGCTGAGGACAGTCGCCACCACCTGTACCTCGTTACGAAAGCCGTGCGGAAACAGCGGCCGGATCGGCCGGTCGATCAACCGGCTGACCAGCGTTTCCTTTTCGCTCGGCCGGCCCTCACGCTTGAAAAAACCACCGGGGATCCGGCCAGCGGCGAAAGATTTTTCCTGATAGTTCACAGTCAATGGGAAAAAGTCCTGGCCCGGCTTGGCGTTCTTGACGCCGACCACCGTGCACAGCACCACCGTGTCGCCATAGCTGGCCAGCACCGCGCCATCCGCCTGGCGGGCGATCTTGCCGGTTTCGAGCACGAGGCGGCGGCCGCCCCAGTCGATTTCCTTGCGAAAAAAGTTAAACATGCACGTTCCTCGTTCAGCCACGCGCGGTGGCGATGGCGGCAAGAACGAACATCGGGGCCGGATGCCGGCGTGGCAGGCGGCGTCTCGGGGCAGGCTGGACGCACCCAGCCTGGCCTGAAACGCCGCCGTTCCTGCACGCGAAGCACGGCACGATGGCGTCGCTTGCCCGGGTTGAACCGCGCGCCCCCATGGCGCGCGGAATCGGGGCTTTGACCGCTATATAAGCGGTTCGGGACAGATTCAGAGATCCCCCGCCTAACGGCGCAGGTTGAGCCGGCTGATCAACGCCTGATAACGGCTGGCATCCTTGCGCTTCAGATAGTCCAGCAAGCCGCGGCGCTGGCCGACCATCATCAGCAGGCCGCGCCGGCTATGGAAGTCCTTGGCATGCGTCTTCAGATGCTCGGTCAGGTTGCTGATGCGCTCAGACAGCAGCGCTACCTGAACTTCCGGGCTGCCGGTATCGCCTGGCGCACGCGCATACTCATTAACGAGCGCCGCGCGGCGCTCCTGGGTGATCGACATCGGAAAAATCCTCATCCAGATGTTCGCGCCGGCCCATGCCGACCCGACGCCCGCCGCTGCAAGCGGTTTTGACGGCGGGTTTGCGGGGCCAGCCAGTGCCGGGATGTCGTCCAGCAC
>DAIDIQ010000123.1 GCA_027459285.1 Acetobacteraceae bacterium | reverse complement strand
CCGCGCGCCGCGCGTTCGCCGACAGCATCACCAACGAGGGCGACCCGGGCGGGCTGGTGGCACCCTGGCGCGACCATTTCCGCACCCTAGGCCAGGCGCCGGAGGCACGGGCCGTGCAGTTGGCAAGGGCGCGGGACCTGTATTGGGCCCGGGCCATGCGGGATTTCACGACGCTTGGGCTGGCCGATGAGCTTGACGCGGCCCTGATGTTCGATTGCGCGGTGCAGAATGGCGGCATCGCGCCAGACCTGGCCGACAGGCTGCTGACCGGCCGGGCCAGCAGCCTCGGGGGCGGCGCGGCCGGCTATCGTCGGATCATCGCCCAAGGCATCGCCGACAGCGCCGCGCCGGATTTTCGCGCCGACGTGCTGGCCCGGAAAACCGCCATCGCGCTCGGCGCGGGCACGGTGCATGGCGCCAATTACGCGCTGAGCCGCTGGGGTTTGCTGGACGGCGCCGCGATCTGTTGAGGATTGCCCCCCGCGCACTGAAAGGCGGACAAGACCCCCGGCATTCACGGGGGGCAGTTATCAGAGACCATGACCGGCGCTGGTCACGTCTTGCGGCAATCGCCCTCTAGAACATAAGCTTAGAGACTGATTCACGCTTTTGGTCGAATCGCGAAGCGATTGGACCAAAAGCGATCAGGCTCTAGGCCAGCCGGCCGAGCGCGGTCGCCAGCCTTTCCGCCTCGGCGGTGAATTTCTCCAGCCGCTCGCGATTTTCCTGCACGATCGCCTCCGGCGCGCGGGCCACGAAATCCGCATTGGCGAGTTTCGCCGCCACCTTTGCCGCCTCGGCGCGGGCCTTGTCGCGCGCGCCGGCCAGGCGTTCGCGTTCCGCGGCCAGGTCTATCACCTCGGCCAGCGGCAAAATTACCGTGGCCTCGTCCAGCACGATCTGCGCGGAGCCCGCGGGCACCGGGCCCGACAAGGGGGCCACGCGCGTCGCCCGCGCCAGGCGGCAGATTTCCGTTTGCCAGTCTCGCGCCAGGGTCAATGTGGCGGGGGTCGCGTCCCGCAGCCAGATTTCGGTTTTCAGTGAGGGTGGCACGCTCATTTCGGCGCGCACGGCGCGTATCTCGGCAATCAGCCGGGTCACCCAGTCGAGTTCGGCCCGCGCCTCGGCGGCGCCCGGCACACTGAATGGCTCCGGCCACGGCGCGGTTATCAGGCTGCAGGCCGGGCCGTGACCCAATGCCGCCCACAGCGCCTCGGTCACGAACGGCGTGGCTGGGTGCAGCAGGCGCAGCATGGTGTGCATCACGAAGCCCGCCACGCGCCGCAATTCCATCGCGTCCGCGCCGTTCTCGGCCAGCGCCGGCTTGGCCAGTTCCAGAAACCAGTCGCAGAACACGTTCCACACGAAACGATAGAGCCCGCTGGCATAGTCATCAAAACGAAACGCCTCCAGCGCGCGCCCGGCATCGGCCACGGCGCGCGTGGTCGCATCCAGCATCCAGCGGCTCAGCCCCAATCGTGCCTGGGCCGGCGTGAAACTGGCGTCCCACACCACACCCTGTGCCTCGCAGAAGCGCGCCGCGTTCCACAATTTGGTCACGAACGCCCGGTTCGCCTCGACCAGGCTCTCGCTTAGCCGAATATCGCGCCCCGGCCCCGCCAGCGACGTCAGCGTAAAGCGCAGCGCGTCCGTGCCGTAGCGGTCCATCAGCCCCAGCGGGTCGATGACGTTGCCCTTGGATTTGCTCATTTTCTGGCCGCGCTCGTCGCGCACCAGGGCATTGATGCACACGGTCCGGAATGGCACGTCGCCCATCTGGTCCAGGCCCAGCATCATCATCCGCGCCACCCAGAAGAATATGATGTCAAAGCCGGTCACCAGCACATCGGTCGGGTAGCGCCGTGCCAGCGCCGGCGTCGCCTCCGGCCAGCCCAGCGTCGAGAATGGCCAGATGCCGGACGAGAACCACGTGTCCAGCACGTCCTCGTCCTGCGTGATCGGCACGTCGCCGGCCATTTGCCGCGCCTCCGCCTCGGTCTCGGCGACAAAAATCTCGCCGTCGGGCCCATACCAGGCGGGAATGCGATGACCCCACCATAATTGCCGGGAAATGCACCAGGGCTCGATCTCGCGCATCCACGCGAAGAAGGTGTTTTCCCACTGCCTGGGCACGAATTGCGTGCGCCCATCGCGCACCGCGGCCATGGCCGGGTCGGCCAGCTTTGCCGCGTCAACGAACCATTGCGTGGTCAAAAGCGGCTCGACCGGCAGGCCCGACCGGTCGCCATGCGGCACGGCATGCGTATGCGGCTCGATCCGCTCGATCGCGTCCAGCCGCGCAAGCTCTGTCACCACCGCCTCGCGGGCCTCGGCCACGCTCATGCCGGCCAGGGTGCGGGCAAAACTGTCCGGTGCCAGTTCCGCCGCGATCTCGGTCAGGTCGATGCGCGCTGTCCGGTCCAGCACGGATGGCATGGGCAGGCCGTGCCGCTTGCCCACCGCGAAATCATTGAAATCATGCGCAGGCGTAATTTTTACCGCGCCCGAGCCTTTCTCCGGGTCGGAATAGCTGTCGGCGATGATCGGAATGCGCCGTCCCGTGATCGGCAACACCACGTGTCGCCCGATCATCGCCTGAAAGCGCGCATCATCGGGGTGCACCGCAACCGCTGTATCGGCGAGCATGGTCTCGGGGCGGGTGGTCGCCACCACGATCTGCCCACCGCCTTCCACCGGATAGCGCAAATGCCATAATTTGCCGCGCACCTCGCGGCTTTCCACCTCCAGGTCGGAAATCGCGGTATGGAATTTCGGGTCCCAGTTCACCAGCCGGCGGTCGCGATAAATCAGGCCGCGTCGATACAACGAGACGAATACCCGCCGCACCGCGGCGGATAATCCCTCATCCATGGTGAAGCGCTCGCGCGCCCAGTCGACCGAGGCACCGAGCCGCCGCAACTGGTTCGCGATCGCGCCACCAGATTGCGCCTTCCACGCCCACACTTCGGCCAGGAAAGCGTCCCGCCCCAGGCCGGCGCGGGTTTTGCCGGCGGCGGCCAGGTTGCGTTCCACCACCATTTGCGTCGCGATGCCGGCATGGTCGGTGCCGGGCTGCCACAACACGTCGCGGCCCTGCATGCGCCGCCAGCGCACCAGCACATCCTGCAACGTGAAATTCAGCGCGTGCCCCACATGCAGCGTGCCGGTCACGTTGGGCGGCGGCACCATGATGGTGTAGGGGGTGGCATCCGGCCGTTGGTCGGCGGCAAAGGCGCCGCTCGCCTCCCAGCCGGCATACAAGCCGGGTTCACTGGCGGCGGCATCGAAGTGCTTATCGAGCATCATGGCATCCAAAAGGGCTGGGGACGGTGCGAACACCGCCGCCCTGCTTACCCAAGCCCGGTGCCGGATGCCATGGGTGCCGGCGCCGGGTAGTGTCTCAGTTTGAAAAAGAAAGTCCGGCACCGGGCTTGGGTAAGCAGGGCGGCGGTGTTCGCACCGTCCCCAGCCCTTTTGGATGCCATGATGCTCGATAAGCACTT
>DAIDIQ010000117.1 GCA_027459285.1 Acetobacteraceae bacterium | reverse complement strand
GGCCATCGTGAAATGCCCTCGATTTGCCGCATTCCGGCCCGGGCGTGGCCGCACTCCGCGCTTTAATGGCATGTGTCGGGCTCTGTGTGGCCCGGCCTTGAGCACGAAGGCACGGAAAGTCGTCATGGGTTCCACTGCTTCCATTCTGGCCCGAAGCACCCCGTCCGTCACGGGTGCCGCCCGCGCCGGCGCCACCCGCGCCGGGCACGAGACGGGCTGGCAGCGTTTTTTCCACCCCACCAGTGTTGGCGCCGTGTTGCTCGCCGCCGCGGTGGCGCTGGGCTGCTGGGCCGGGATCGAGCGGCCGCAAACCGTGCCGGATTATGACGGCAGCGTCGCCGGCCTCGCCTTCTCCCCCTATCATGCCGGCGAAAACGGCATCAGCGGCCCTGGCCCGACCGATGCGCAAATCACGTCGGACCTGAAAATCGCCGCCGGCATGGCCGACCGCATCCGCACCTATTCGGTGCGCGGCACCCTGGCCGATATCCCCAAACTCGCCGCCCATCTGCCGCTGTCCGTCACCCTCGGCGGCTATCTCTCGCCCAAGCGGGCCGAGGATGCGCGGGAAATTCAGCGCCTCATCCAGGTCGCCAACGCCAACCACAATGTCGATCGCGTCATGGTCGGCAACGAAACCCTGCTCCGGGGTGACCTGCCCACCGCCGAACTCATCCGCGACATCGCGCAGGTGAAGACATCGGTGCACGTCCCGGTCTCCACCGCCGAGCCTTATTTCATCTGGCTCCGCCACCCCGAACTGGTCCGCGCGGTCGATTTCATTACCGTCCACCTCCTGCCCTACTGGGAAGGTGTGCCGGAACGCGACGCGCTGCGGGTGGTGATGCAGCAATATGACACGCTCCAGGCCACCTACCCCGGCAAGAAAATCGTCATCGGTGAAATCGGCTGGCCGTCGAATGGCGTCGATATCGGTGGCGCGGTGGCCAGCCGCGTCAACCAGGCGCGGTTCCTGCGCGGCTTCTTCAACATCGCCCGCGCCCGTGGCCTCGACTATTTCGTCATGGAAGCCTTCGACCAGCCGTGGAAGACCAGCTTCGAGGGCCGCGCCGCCGGCTATTGGGGCATGTTCAACATGGGCCGCCACGCGAAATGGGCCATGACCGGCCCGGTTCGGGAAAACCCGAATTTCGCCCCCTGGGCGCTGGGTGGCGCGCTGATCGCGTCCCTGTTGGCGCTTGGCCTGCTGTCCCGCCGGCCGGATATCCGCTTCGAGGGTAAGCTGATTTTCGCGACCCTGCTTCAGGGTTTCTTCGGCGCCATGGCCGCCATGCTGATGACCATGGCCGCGACCTATCTCAGCTTCGTCCCGGCGCTGGTGTGGGTCGTGCTCGCCGCCTTCCAGGGCCTGCTGCTGTTCCTGCTCACCGCCGATAGTTTCGAACTGGCCGAGACCATTTTCGGCCGCGTCATGAAGCGCCGCCCGAACGTGCTGCCGAGCTTCGATGCGGCGAAACTGCCCAAGGTCAGCCTGCATCTGCCGATCTGCAACGAGCCGCCCGAGATGGTGATCGAGACCCTGCGCGGCCTCGCCGCCCTCGATTACCCCGATTACGAGGTGCTGGTCATCGACAACAACACGACCGACCCGAGCCTGTGGCGGCCGGTGGAAGCTGCCTGCGCGCGGTTGGGCGAAAGGTTCCGGTTTTTCCACTTGGGCAAATTCCCGGGCTACAAGGCGGGCGCGCTGAATTTCGGCCTGCGCGAGACCGCGCCGGATGCGACCGTCATCGGCGTGCTGGATAGCGACTATATCGTCAGCCCCGACTGGCTGCGCTGCATGGTGCCGCACTTCACCGATGCGACGGTCGGCTTCGTCCAGTCTCCCCAGGATTACCGCGACAATGACGGCAGCTTTTTCAAGCGCGCCATGTTCTGGGAATATGCCGGCTTCTTCAAACTCGGCATGGTCACCCGCAACGAACGCAACGCCATCATCCAGCACGGCACCATGACGCTGGTGCGCCGCACGGCACTCGAAGCCAATGGCGGCTGGCCCGACTATACCATCTGCGAGGATGCGGCGCTGGGGCTCGATCTGTTCAAGGCGGGCTGGCAGGCGGTCTATTCCGACCAGAGCTTCGGCCGCGGCGTCATGCCGGACGATTTCGCCGCCTTCCGCAAGCAGCGCTTCCGCTGGGCCTATGGCGCCATGCAGATTTTCCGCCGCAACATGGGGGCGCTGCTCAACCCGTTCGACAAGCGCCTCACCCTCGGCCAGAAATGGCATTTCGTCACCGGCTGGCTGCCGTGGGTGGGCGATGCGCTCGGCCTCGGCTTCCTGGCGCTCGGCCTTGTCTGGTCGGCGCTGCTCACCGCCTTTCCCCGCACCTTCGAATTCCCGGTCTGCCTGTTCATGCTGCCCTCGATCGGGTTGTTCGTCTTCAAGGTCGCGCAAATTCTCGCCCTATACGCGGCCCGGGTGCGCTGCTCGGTGCAGAATCGCGGCCTCGCCGCGCTCGCCGGCCTGGCACTCAGCCACGGCATCGGGCTCGCGGTCTGGAAAGGCCTGGT
>DAIDIQ010000110.1 GCA_027459285.1 Acetobacteraceae bacterium | reverse complement strand
GCGAGGGTGAGGGGGGCGCGGCTAAAGCCCAGGGTCAGTGTGCCCTGTTGAGGGTCGTTTTTATCATAGAGGCGGACTGAGAGGGTCGGGCCGGTGTCGGATACGGCGTCGATGCCGATGGGGCCGGACAGGGTGATGGTGGGGGCGAGCAGCAGGCCGAGGGGGGAGCGGTCGAGCCGGGCGGTGGTGGTGGCGCCGTCGGCCAGGTTGCGGATGACCAGCACGCCGTGATTGGCCACCATGTCCTTGGCGGCGGCGGGAACGTAGCGAAGCCGGAGGCGGCCGGGGCGGCTGACCCAGAGTTGCCCCTCGCTTTGACCGAGAAAGCCGGTTTGCTGGAATTGGGCGGTGAACTGGCGCAGGCCGTTGAGATAATCGGCGATGCTGGCCACCTCGGCGGTCTGGGGGGCATTGAGGGTGGCGGTGTGTGGCAGGGTGGCGCAGCCGCCGAGGCTGCCGGTGACCAGCAGGGCGATAACGAGCCGATGGTAAGATTTTCCATGAAAAACGCGCCGAAACATCATGTCGGTGTATCCTGCCGTGCGGTTGGTTAGATTGTGCCCGATGGTATGGCGCCCTATGTGCTGAACCGACAGCCTGTGGGAGAGGCAACCATGACCAATTTCGGTGGGTTCCCGGTCGATCTCGTCCTTCTGGGCATGGTCGCGGTCTTTCTGGTTTTGCGTTTGCGCAGCGTTTTGGGCAAGCGGGCAGGCGTGGAGCAGACGATGGCAGCACCCATGCCGCGGCCCGCCGCGGCCCCGGGTGGGCGCGTGATCGATGTGAAGCCGGAGGCGGCGCACGACAGCCAGCAGGCAACCCGGGCATTGCCGCCGCGCGAAAGCCCGGTGGGCCAGGCGCTGGCGCGCATTTCAGCGATTGATGGCGCGTTCAGCCCGACGCGTTTTCTGGCCGCGGCGGAAGATGCGTTCAAGCTGATCGTGCAGGCCTTTGCCAGGGGCGACCGGGCGGCGCTGCGGCCGCTGCTGACGCCATCGATGTTCGATCTGTTCGAGCAGGCGATTGCGGCGCGCGAGGCGGAGGGATTGAAGCATTTCAGCACCGTGCACTCGATCCGGAGCGCGAATTTCGAGGCGGCGGACGTAACCGGCACGCTGGCGCATGTGACGCTGCGCTTTGTCTCGGACCAGGTGAGCTATACCAATGACGCCGCCGGCCAGACGGTGGTGGGCACCGAGGCGGTGACCGAAATTACCGACGTGTGGACCTTCGAACGCGAATTGAGCAGCCGCGACCCGGCGTGGCGCTTGTCGGCTTCACATAGTGGATAAGGCCGATGCCGCCGCGGCGGGCGCTTTCGGGCCATGATAGCGCGGTCTGGCTGGCCTATGTCAGGGACGCGAAAATAGCCCCGCTTGCGGGTGCCGCGGCTGATTGGATGACGCAAACCCCGGAGCCGCCGCCCCCGGCGAAGCCGGAAACCAGGCAGGCGACGACGCGGGCGAGCAAGGCGGGCAGCGTGCGGGCGCATGAGGTGGCGATAGGGCTGCCGCCTGGCGGGCTGGACCGCGCCACCTGGTCACGGTTGAAAAACGGCCGCATGCCGGTGCAGCGCCGGGTGGATTTGCACGGCCAGACCGTGCAGGAGGCGTTCGATACGTTCGTGCGAGCGGTGCTGCACGGCGTGGATGCGGGCGAGCGGTGCATCGAGGTGATCACCGGGCGGGGGATGAATTCCGGCGGCGCGATACGCCATGAATTTCCGCACTGGGTCAATAACGGGCTGGTGCGACGGCATATTCTGGCGGCCAGTCACCCGAGCCCGACGAATGCGGGGTC
>DAIDIQ010000071.1 GCA_027459285.1 Acetobacteraceae bacterium | reverse complement strand
GGTTGTCGCCACCAACACCGCCGCCGCCTCCGCCGCCGCCTCGGCCGCCGGTGCCGCCACCGACGCCTCGACCTCGGCCGCCAGCCAGACCGCGCCGACCAAGGCGCTGACCGAGCAACCCTCGATCATCACCGTGCAGGTTGTGGCGGATAATTCCAATGCGGCCCCGGAGGGCCAGCAGAAAAAGAAGGCGGGCTAGACGGGGTCAGCAGGCTCTAGGTTACCAGGGCGCGTTCGGAGAAGCGCGGGGCGTGGAAAACGCCTTCACGAAGAATTCTTTCGAGCGACTGCACGGCATCGAAGACATCGGTGAAGCGGGTGGTGAGGGGTGGGAAGCCGAAGCGGAGCAGGTTTGGCGCGCGGAAATCACCGATGATGCCGGCCTCGATCAGGGCTTGCATGACCGGATAGGCAGTGTCGTGGGCGAGTGAGACATGCGCGCCGCGGGTGCTGGGGTTGCGCGGGCTGACCAGGGTGAGACCGAGCCCGGCGCAATGCGTCTCGGTCAGGTGGATGAACAGGTCACCGAGTTGGCCGGCCTTGTGTTCGACCGCCGCGGTATCGACGCCGTCCCATGCGGCCAGCGCGGCCTCGAGCGCGGTCAGCGCGATGATGGAGGGCGAGCTGCACATCATGCGGCGAATATCGGCGGCTGGCTGATAGGCGTCCGTGAAGTCGAACGGGGCGGCGTGACCGAGCCAGCCGGAAAGGGGGTTTTGCACCTGTGCCAGGTGGCGATCCGCCACGAACAGGAAGCCGGGCGCGCCCGGCCCGCCATTGAGGAATTTATAGCCGCAGCCGACCGCGAAATCGGCCCCGGCCTCGCGCAGGGCAACGCGCACGGCGCCGGTGCTGTGGCTCAGGTCCCACAGGGCGAGGGCGCCTGCCGCGTGCGCGGCGTGGGTGATGGCCCGCATGTCCCAGCGCTCGGCGGTTTTGTAATGCACGTGCGCCAGCAATATTACCGCCACGTCCTGGTCGAGCACGCGCGTCACCTGGTCGCGCGGCACCATGCGCAGATCGAGATCTGGCAGGAGGGCGTGCAGACCTTGCATCATGTAGAGGTCGGTCGGGAAATTCCCGAGTTCGGAGACGATGGCGCGCCGGCCCGGGCGCATGGCGAGGGCGGCGGCGAGCAGCTTGAAGATATTGATGGAGACGGTATCGACCGCCAGCACCTCATGCGCGGCGGCGCCGACCAGGGGGGCGATTTTCGCGCCGACGCGGGCGGGCGCGCCGATCCAGTCATGCTGGTTCCAGCTGCGGATCAGATCGTGGCCCCATTGCTGGTTCAGCATGGTGGCGAGCGTGCCCGGCACGGCGCGCGGCAGGGGGCCGAGGGAATTACCGTCGAGGTAGATGATGCCATCCGGCAGCAGGAAATGGCGGCGGCAGGGGGCCAGAGGGTCGGCGGCGTCGAGCGCCGCGCAGGCGTCGCGGTTCATAGAGCGGTCCTGAGGCTGAGCAGTTCGGGGAAGAAGCCTTGTTGCAGCACGCGCGCCAGATAGGGCGCGCCGGATGAGCCGCCGGTGCCGCTTTTGAGGCCGATCACGCGTTCGACCGTCTTCAGATGCGCGAAACGCCATTGCTGCAGGCGATATTCGACATCGACCAGTTTTTCCCCGAGGTCGTAGAGGTCCCACCAGGTTTCGTTGTCGCGATAGACGATCAGCCAGGCCTGCTCGACCGCGTCGGACGCGATATAGGGCTCGGCCCAGTCACGCCGCAGCCGGTCATCGGGGATGGGCAGGCCGCGGCGGGCCATCAGGCGCAGGGTTTCGTCGTAAAGGCTGGGGGTGGCGAGGGCGGCAAGCAGGGCGGCGTGGGTGGGCGCGTCGTCGCGGTGAATATCGACCGAGGCGATGTTTTTTGCGCCGAGCATGAATTCGATCAGCCGGTATTGCGCGGATTGGAAGCCGGAGCTGCGGCCGAGGGCGGCGCGGAAGCGGTGAAAGTCAGCCGGTGTCATGGTGGCGAGAATTTCCCAGGCCTGGGTCATCTGCGTCTGGATACGGCCGACGCGGGACAGCATTTTCAGGGCGGGGCCGAGATCGTCGGCCTCGATCCGGGTTTTCGCGCCGTGCAATTCGTGCAGGCAGAGCTTCATCCAGAGTTCGCTTGCCTGGTGGATGACGATGAACAGCAATTCGTCATGCTGGTCGGAAAGCGGATGCTGGGCGGCGAGCAGCCGGGGCAGATCGAGATAGTCGGCGTAGGTCATGCGCATGGGCGCCCTCATAGGCCAATACGGCGGCGGCATCAGCCTGGCTAAGGCGTGCCATGCTTCAGTTTCATGGATCTGGCATCTGGTATGCAAGGGCGTCAGAGGGACGCCAGGGCATGGTCAGGCACGCCGCGCGTGGCTGTTCAGCCGGGCAGGGCAGGGGCCAGCACGCCGCCGAGGCGGAGTGGCTGGACGGCGCGGGCGAGGCCGGTGGTGTCGTCGGTTTCGATGATGAGCCCGCAGAGCGTGGCCGGGCCGTCGGCGGGGGTCAGTCTTTCGCCGGGCAGTTTGCGCCAGAAG
>DAIDIQ010000070.1 GCA_027459285.1 Acetobacteraceae bacterium | reverse complement strand
GTGCTGGCGGCAAAAGGCGGGCTGAGCCTGCTGGAACTGCGCCCCCGCACCGGCCGCACCCACCAGATCCGGGTGCATTGCGCCGGTCTGGGCTGCCCGATCCTGGGCGATGCGATTTATGGCGAGGCCGATGCGCCCCCGACGCCGCTCTGCCTGCTGGCGCGCAGCCTGACGTTGCCGCAAGGCCTGACCGTGCAGGCCCCCATGCCACCCCATATGCAACGAAATCCCGCTCTTCCCTCTATGGAGGAATAATACGCCCTAGATCAAGCCCTGGCGCCTGGCGCGGCGCAGCACGAACAGGGTCCAGACCGGCTGCGGCGCGAGGCAAAGCAGCAGCGCGACGGGTCGGGACGCCTGGGGGACGCGCAGGAACAGCAGGCAGCACAGGCCGCCCCAGGCGGTAAACGCCCAGTAAAGCACGGCAATGGCGGCTGCGTTGATGCCGCAGCGATGCGCAAGCTGATACAGATGCCCGCGGTGCGGCTGCGTCAGGTTTTCATGGGCAAGGGCGCGGCGCACCAGCGTGAAGGCGACGTCATACAGCACGCCCGCGAGCAACATGGGCACCAGCGTGAAGGAAAGCGGCGTGATCTCGAAGCGGCTGGCGGCAACGCCCAGCATGGCGAGCACGAAGCCGCAGAACTGACTGCCGACATCGCCCATGAAAATGCGCGCGCGTGGAAAATTGAACGGCAGAAAGCCGATGACGCCGGCCGCAAGCAGGAGCGAGGCGAAATAGACGAACCAGCCGCCCGAGAGCGCACCGATGGTCGCCAGAAACAAGGCGGCAATCAGCGTGACCCCGGCCGCGAGCCCGTTCAGCCCGTCGATGAAATTCAGCGCGTTGGTGGTAAACAAAATCCAAACGAGCGTGATGGCCATGCCGATATCAGGCGCATCGACCAGACCGATGCCGGGCAGGTTGAACAGGTGCACGTATAGGCCGCTGACCAACGCGGCGGAGGCCGCGGCGATTTGCGCCGCCAATTTGACCGTGAAGGGGAAGCTCCAGAGATCGTCGGCCAGTGAAACGAGCGCGATGGCGACCGAGGCGACGATGACGCCGATGAAATAGCCGTTGGCGAGGCGCGAGAACGAGGCGAAGCCATACAGCACGGCAATGCCGATGAGAAAGGCGGCGACGATGCCGACGCCGCCACCTTTGGGCGTTGGCTGATCATGCGCCTTGCGGGCATCCGGCGCATCGAGCAGGCGGACGCGGATCATGCCCCGCACCAGAGCCGCCGAGACCCCTGCCAGGACGGCGCAGAACAGCAAATGGTGAATGAGGGCGACACGCGTCATGACAGGGCCGCGCCATACAATGGGCACAGGCGCGCCACCACCCCGCTTCTTGCCGGGCCGCGCTTCTGCTGTATAGGCGCGGCATGGCAAGCCCAACATCGGCATCGCGGATCGCCGTGAACATCGTGCTTGATGGGTTGCTGGCGGCGCTGGCGGTGCCGGTGGCCGGCTTCATCGCCGCGCCCTATCTGCCAATGGTGCCACCCCCCGCCTGGGCACTGGGCGCCGCCGGCCTGCTGCTGGCCGGGCTGCCGTTCCGGCTGCCCACGCAATATTGGCGGTTCGCCGGGCTGGCCGATCTGCTGAGCGTCGCCGGGGCCGCCTTATTGGGGGCCGTCGCGTTTGCCGTGCTGGCGCGGCTGACCGGGCTCACCCTGCCAAGCCCGACCTTCACGCCGGTGTTGGCGCTGGTGCTGCTGGCGCTGCTTGGCGCGCCAAGGGTGGCCTATCGGCTGGCGCGCGAAGGGCAAGTGACAACGCCGCGCACCGAGGGGGCGCGGGATGTGCTGCTGGTGGGCGCGGGCGACGGAGCGGATTTGTTCATTCGCGCGCTGCGGCAGGAACGCCAACCACCTTTCCGGGTCCTGGGGCTGATACCGCTGGCCGGGCGGCAGGCCGGGCGGCGCATCCACGGCGTGCCGATCTTGTCGGCCGGGCTGGATGGGCTCAGCGCCACGCTGGCGGCGCTGAAGGAAGGCAAGCGGCTGCCGGATTGCCTGGTGGTGACCGAGGAAATCGGTGGCGCGGCCCTCTCCGCCCTGCTGGAAACGGCCGAGGCGGCGGGGGTTGCGGTGCGGCGCGCGCCACGGCCCACCGCGCTGCAGCAAGCGCCGGCGGCGGGCGGGCCGGCGCTGCAATTGCGCCCCGTGGCGATCGAGGATTTGCTGAACCGGCCACAGGTGAAGCTGGACCGCGACGGCATGGCGCGGCTGATCGGCGGGCGCCGCGTGTTGGTGACCGGCGCCGGCGGGACGATCGGCAGCGAATTGGCCCGGCAGGTGGCGGCGCTGGCCCCGGCCCGGCTGGTGCTGGTTGACAACGGCGAATACGCGCTGTGGCAGATCGACCTGGAATTGGGCGAAACCCACCCCGGCGTGCCGCGGCTGGCCTGCATGGCGGATATCCGGGATGCGGCGCGGATGCGGGCGATCTGTGCCGAGGTGCGACCGGACCTCGTGTTTCACGCCGCAGCGCTTAAGCACGTGCCGATAGTCGAGGATAACCCGCTGGAAGGGTTGCGCACCAACGTGGTGGGCACCCGCAATGTGGCCGATGCGGCGGCGGCGGCGGGCGCGCGGGCCATGGTGCTGATTTCGACCGACAAGGCGGTGAACCCGACCAGCGTGATGGGCGCCTCGAAACGGGTGGCGGAAATGTACTGCCAGGGGCTGGACGCGGCGGCGCGCGACGATGCGGCGGCGATGCGTTGCGTGACGGTGCGGTTCGGCAATGTGCTGGGCAGCACCGGCTCGGTGGTGCCGCTGTTTCAGCGCCAACTGGCGCGCGGCGGGCCGCTGACGGTGACCCACAAGGACATGCAGCGCTATTTCATGACGGTGCGAGAGGCGGTGGCGCTGGTCCTGCAGGCAAGTGTCGCCGGCGGCGATGATGAAGCCTGGCGCGGCGGCATTTTCGTGCTCGACATGGGCCAGCCGGTGAAAATTCTGGACCTCGCGCGGCAGATGATACGCCTGGCCGGGCTGCGGCCCGATGTGGACGTGGGCATTGTCTTCACCGGGCTGAGGCCCGGCGAAAAACTGTATGAGGAATTGTTCCATGGCCGCGAGCCGCCGCGCCCGACCGGCCTGCCGGGCTTGTTGATGGCAAGCCCGCGCGTGACCGATGCGGCCGCGATCGGCGCCGCGATCGGCGCGATGGAGGCGGCGTGCGCGGCCGCAGACCGCGCGGCGGCGCTGGCGCTGCTGGCCCGGCTGGTGCCGGAATTCGACCCGAACGGCGGCGCCGGCGAGGCTGACGCCAACAGAACCACAACGGACCAGACCGCATGACCGATGCCCCGATACGTTTCATTGATCTTGGCGCGCAACGGGCGCGGCTCGAGCCGGGGCTGTCCGCGCGAATATCGGCGGTGTTGGCACACGGGGCCTTTGTGTTGGGCCCGGAAGTGGCGGCGCTGGAAAGCGCCTTGGCGGAATTTTGCGGAGCCGCGCATTGCGTGGGCGTGAGTTCCGGCACGGACGCGCTGCAAATTGCCATGATGGCGGAAAATATCGGTCCGGGTGACGCGGTGTTCCTGCCGGCCTTCACCTACACCGCCACCGCCGAGGTGCCGCTGGTGCTGCGGGCGACGCCGGTCTTCGTGGACGTGGACCCGGCGACCTTCCAGATCGATCTCGGGCATTTGCGACGGCGGATCGAGGGCGTGCGGGCGCGCGGTGACCTGCGGCCGCGGGCGGTGATCGGGGTGGATTTGTTCGGCCAGCCGGCGGACTGGCCCGGGCTCACGGCGATTGCCGCCGAGCATGACCTGTTCACGCTGGACGATTGCGCGCAAAGCTTTGGCGCCTCGCTGCATGGCAGGCGGCTGGGTCGCGCGGCGGACGCGACGGCGACCAGCTTTTTCCCGTCAAAGCCGCTGGGCGCCTATGGCGATGGCGGCGCGTTGTTCACGCAAAGCGCCGAGCGGGCGGCGCTATACCGCAGCCTGCGCTCGCACGGCGAGGGCGAGACCCGCTACGACGTGTTGCGCACCGGCATGAACGGCCGGCTCGATACGCTGCAAGCCGCGGTGTTGCTGGCCAAGCTGGAGGCGTTTCCGGCCGAGCTTGAGCGCCGGGCAGCGATCGCCGCCCGCTACGATGCGCGGCTGGCGGGCGCCGTGCGGGTGCCGGCGCGGGTGCCGGATTCCATCAGTGCCTGGGCGATCTACGCGATTTTGCTGCCCGACCGCGCCACCCGGGATGCGGTGCAGGCGGGCCTGCGCGACCGCGCCGTGCCGTGCGCCATTTATTACCCCCGGCCGCTGCATCGGCAGCCAGCCTATGTGGACCACCATGACGGCACCAGCCTGCCGGTCGCCGAGGACCTGGCCGGGCGCATCCTGGCGCTGCCCATTCACCCAGACCTGACCGACGCGCAGGTGGACCGCGTGGCGGACGCGGTGTTGGCGGCGCTGGGCTGAGCCTCAGGGGTTGCAGATCTCCTTGCTGCCGGTGGCCTGGCCGGTCGGGCCAAGCGAGCAGAGATCATAATCGTGTCCGGAACGGTCCGACGGGTTGCGATAGATATACGCATGATGCCACGGGTCGGTCGGCACCTTGCCGCCTTTCACATACGGCCCGTTC
>DAIDIQ010000066.1 GCA_027459285.1 Acetobacteraceae bacterium | reverse complement strand
CTTGTCCGCGACTGTGCTGAAGCAGGCGCTCGATGAGGTGCGGGTGCGGGTGCTGATTGCCTCGGTTGGCCAGATCACCGAGACCGACGTGCAGTTGGCCAAGGCGAGCCATGGCGTGGTGGTGGCCTTCAATGTGCGCGCCACCGCCCAGGCGCGCACGCTCGCGCAGCGCGAAGGCATCGATATCAGCTATTATTCCATCATTTACGACGTGGCCGACGACATCGAGAAGCTGGTTCGCGGCAAGGTGGCGCCGGTCGCACGGGAGAAATTCCTCGGCTATGCCGAAATCCGCAAGGTGTTCGATATTACCAAGGTTGGCAAGGTTGCCGGCTGCATGGTGACCGAGGGCGTGGTGAAGCGCGGCTGCGGGGTGCGGCTGCTGCGTGATGGGGTGGTGGTGCACACTGGCGAGCTTTCGCAACTGAAGCGCTTCAAGGACGACGTGAAGGAGGTGGCGCGCGGCTATGAGTGCGGGCTATCCTTCGCGGGGTTCAACGATCTGCGCGAGGGTGATCTGGTGGAATGCTACGAAACCGAGATGGTGCCTGGATGAGCGTGGCGGGGGCTGCCGCTGCCCCACTCGACCGCCAGTCCCTGCTCGACCGGGCAGCGACGTTTCGCGCGCGATGGCAAGAAGATCCCGGTCAGGTGCATCTGGCCCTTGGCCTGGCACGGGCGCTTGGTGCGCTGCAGGATGCGGCCGGCCTGCTCGACCTGGTCAATGAAGTCGGGGATGACCGCGCCATCGTCGACCGGGTGCTGGCGATTGGCCGCAGGAACATGCCCGGGAATATCGCCCTCACCGAGGCCTGGTGCCGCTTTCCCGAGGCGACAGAGAATTGGCGTGATGCAGGCGTGCGCTGGTATATGGCGCGCGGCAAATTTCCTGACCAAGTGGTATTTCACGTTGGCTTTGTCCGCGCGCTGCTCAAATTGGAACGGGTGGACGAGGCGGAACGCGCCGCCCAATCCGCGCTGCGCGCACTCGGCCGCGGACCGGAACTGCTGGCGTTGGAGGCAGAGGTCACGCAGGCGGCCGCCATATTTGCCGCGCGGCCGCCGGCGATCGCGGCCCCGGTCATCGGGCCGAGCCTGGATCCGCCCGAAATCATTCGCAAGCGGCTGATGGCGTTCGAGAATCTCGGACGTAATTGTGAGTTCGGCTTGTTGCAGCGCGCGTTCGACGCCGAACCGCTGGGGCTGTTGCGATTTTCCACAACCCGGGTGCGTACTTTGCTCATGCTGCTGCAGACCCGCTTCGCCGGCATGGGCGATCCTGAAGCGCACACGGTGGTTCTAAGGCAGGGCGAATGGCGGTTGCGGCATGACGCGTCTGGTTGGCGCACCCACACACGGGTGATGGGCCGCGACCAGCCTGACGGCGAGCAAGTGCTGCGCGAGAAATGCCGCCACACCTCGTTCCTCGCGCGCAAACTCGTGCGAGACCTCGAAGCCTCCGCCAAGATCTGGGTCTATTACTCCGGTGATCTGGACGAGCAGCAGGCGATACAAATTCACGACGCGTTGCAGGAATATGCGCCGAACCTGCTGCTCGCGGTCAGGCTCGGCTCGGGCCAGCAGCCACCGGGAACCGTGCTGTCGCCGAAGCCGACGCTGATGCTTGCGCATCTCGACCGTCCAGGAAAACAATTCTCGGGTGCCGGCTGGGATATTTCGAAGGATTACTGGTTGCATTTCTGCGCGCTCGCCGAGCAGAGGAAAACCGAGCTTGGCCTCGGTGGCGCGACAGAGACTGGCGGCGCATGATACCTACCCGGCTCCGCCTGCTTGCGGCCCTGCTGGCCCTGCTGGCCCTGCCGGGCGAGGCCGCGGCATCCACTGGGGCGGACCAGCCACAGCCACATATCGGCACGCCGTTCCTCGCCCGCTTGTTCGCGCGGCAAAGGCCATTGCTCGCGCATAATAGCTACGACGTGATTTTGCTCGGCGATTCGATCACCCATGAACTATCCCTGCATGGGCCAGACGCGTGGCACGATTTTCGCCCGGTGTGGAACCGCTGGTTTTCCTGCCACCGCACTATCGATCTCGGCTTTCCCGGCGATACCACGGCCAATCTGCTATGGCGGATCGAAAATGGCGGCCTGCCCGTGCATGCGCCGAAGGTGGCGGTTGTGCTGATCGGCACGAACAATAACGGGCCAGCCCATGGCTGGTCCGGCGCCGAGACCGCGCACGCCATACAGGTGATCGTTGCCCAGTTGCATGACAGGTTTCCCGCCACGCGAATCATTGTGTTGGGAATTCCGCCCAACGGATATGCCAGGGTGCAAGGCAAGATTGCTGAAGCCAATGCGAAGCTTGCCAGCACGGACTGGCGCGGGTTGAACGCGATGTACGTGCCGACCATGGATTTGTTCGAGCATGATGGCGAACTGGACCTGGGCCTGTTTCGTGAGCCCCATGATGGCGGCCGCGCGCTGCATCCGGACCCGGCCGGTTGGCAGAAAATTGCCGCGCGACTGAACCCGGTTATAGCCGAGGCGCTGGGCATCGCGCCGGGCCCCTGCCCCGGCCACTGACCGAAACCAGGCGGGGCGGCGAGATGGCAGCCAGACCGCGTGCCGCAGCGGATCTGGCGAGGCAAATGGCGCGTTGGCGTTCGGTCCTTGCGGCGGAGCCGGCGAACCGGGTGGCGTTGCTGCGGCTGGCGAGGCTGCTGGCGGCAGCCCGGGACGGGGCCGGGTTGTTGGCGCTGGCCGACGATGTGGGTGGGCGCAGCCCGCGCCAGGCCGGCCTCGTGTTGGATTTGGCGACCGAGGCGATGCCCGACGATGCGGCATTGGCACTGGCCGCGTGCCAGCACGCCGACCGGCACACAGCACCGGCGACACGAAATTTACGCTGGCTATTGGCGCGGCAGCGCTTTCCCGACGATGCGGCGATTGCCGCCGGCTATGCCGCGATGCGGCGCGAGCAGGCGGGCGGCGCGCCGACCGGGGAAAATGCGATTGACCCGCTGGTGGCCGAAGCGGCGCTGAAGGCACGCGTTGAACGCGCGCCGGACGATGCGGCGTCATGGCTGGATTATTGCCGGGTGGGCGCCGACCGGCTGGGATTGGCGCACCAGATGCGTCGCTGGCGGCAAGCGCGGGCGCATTTGCCGGAAAGCCGCGCCATTCTGTTCGGACTGGTCGATTGCCTGACGTGCCACCACCGGTTTGGCCAGGCGGCCGCGGAGTTGGAACAGGCATTGGTGGGGCAACCGGACGATGTGTCTGTGCTCGAAAAACTGGCCGCGACCGCCGAAGCAGGCTGGGACTGGCCGGCGGCCCGGCATTGGCTGAGCCGGCTGGCGCGCTTGTGCCCGGAAACAGCGGCACTGACGGAGCGCCTGGGCCATGCGGAAGCGGAGGCCACCATGGCGCGCGGCCGCGCGCTGCCAACGGGACCGATGCTGGCCCCGCCAAGCCCCCTGCCCTGCCAGCCCCGGCTGTCCGACCAGGCGATGCACGAATTGCTGCTCGGGTTCGAGAATCTCGGGGCAAATTGCGAGTTCGGGTTATTACAGCGTTCTTATGGTGCCGAGCCGCTGGGTTTGCTGCGCTTTGCCGCGACATCGCCGCGCACCTTGCTCATTCTGCTGCGAACGCGCTTTGCAGGCTTAGGCGAAGCAGGGCAGATGCGGCTGGTGGCCGGACCGCGCGACTATCTGGTGCGACATGAACCGAGCCGGTGGGCGATGCATACGCGCATCCGCCCCGGACCGGATGCGCACCCCCAGGCATTGCTGGCGCAGCAATGTCGGCATGTGGATTTTTTGCGGCGCAAGCTGATGCGCGACCTGGCGCGCGGGGAGAAGATATTCGTCTATCAGCGTCAGACACTGAGCGATACCGAGATCAATGACATTTACGACGCGCTGCAGGCCTATGGCCCGAACCGCCTGCTGTGCGTGCGGGTGGCGGATGCGCAAAACATGGCGGGCAGCGTGGAATGGCGTGCCGAGCGGCTGATGATCGGCACGATCGACCGGGTGGGACGCGGACGAGACGCGACGGAATGGGATATATCGGCGGGCTACTGGGCGTATTTTTGCGGGCTGGCGCGGGGCGGCAAAGACAAGGTCCTTGCGGCGCTCTGACGAACGAAAAAACCGCATATTTTCCCTGGCGTGCTGGTTTTTTCCTGGTTGTTACGTTTTGGCCGCGAGGAGGGCGGCGCGGAAGGCTTCAGCCGCGCTGGAAGAGTGTTTGTCGGTGCGGTGCAGCAGAAACCATCGGCGCAGCAATGGAAACTGATCGACGGGGAGAATTTTCAAGCGACCGGTTTCGAGTTCGAGATCGATGGTTTGCCTGGGCACGACACCGAGACCGAGACCGGCCTGGACGGCTTGTTTGACCGCCTCATTGCTGGAGAGTTCACAGCCGGGCTGCCAGGCAATTTTATGGGCAGCGAGAAAACGTTCGACCGTGGCGCGGGTGCCGCTGCCGACCTCGCGCAGCACAAGGGTTTCACCGGAGAGGGCGGAGAGCGGCAGATGGGGGCGGCTGGCGAGCTTGTGGCCGGGGCTCGCGACGACGACGAGGGGATTATCCATGAAGGCCTCGCCGGCAATGTCTCCACCCTCGGGCGGCTGGCCGGTGATGGCGAGATCGGCCTGATTATCCGTCAATGAGGCAAGCACGCGTTCACGGTTATCGACGGCCAGACTTATTCTGACACCGGGGTATTTCTGGGTGAAGGCGGCGATCACGGGAGAGAGGAAGTAGTTGGCGGTGGAGACGACAGCGAGGCGGAGCACGCCGCGTTCCAGCCCATGGAACTGTTCCATGGCGCGGTTGAGCTCGGTCATTTTCATCGCGATACATTCGGCGTGCCCGCGCAGCTCCCGCCCTGCCTCGGTCAGGTGCAGGCGCTTGCCGATGAACTCGATGAGCTTGAGGCCGATCTGATCCTCGAGCTGCTTGACCTGCATGGAGACGGCGGGCTGGGTGAGGTGGAGCGCGGTGGCGGCGCGGGAGATGGCGCCGTGGCGGGCCACTGCCTCGAAGATCTGCAACTGGCGTAATGTTATGTTTATGGCATCCTCCCGCTTTTTGTTGCGGTGCCGTTGTGCGCCAGATGGCCCGGGGGGTGCAACGTCGTTGCCGGAATTGCTGCACTGCATCTATCAGCGAGGGCAATCACAGCATAAAAACTTCTGCATTTTAATGGCGCTGCATTGTCGATAGGGATGCCGCAGCAATTTTGTTCAGGGAGGGGCGGGTGTCCAGCAAGACCTACCAGGCCGGCGTCAAAGAATATCGGAAGATGTATTGGACGCCCGATTACGTGCCGCTTGATACCGACCTTCTGGCGGTGTTCAAGGTGGTGGCGCAGGCCGGCGTGCCGCGCGAGGAAGCGGCGGCGGCGGTGGCGGCGGAAAGCTCGACCGGCACATGGACCACGGTGTGGACCGATCTGCTCACTGACCTGGAATATTACAAGGGCCGCGCCTACCGGATCGAGGCGGTGCCTGGGGATGCGAACGCGTTCTACGCCTTCATCGCCTATCCGATCGACCTGTTCGAGGAAGGCAGCGTGGTCAATGTGCTGACCTCCCTGGTTGGCAACGTTTTCGGTTTCAAGGCAATCCGCAGTCTGCGCCTCGAAGATATCCGTTTCCCACTGGCCTATGTGAAGACCTGCGGCGGCCCGCCGAACGGCATTCAACTCGAGCGTGACCGGCTGAACAAATATGGCCGCTCGCTGCTGGGCTGCACCATCAAGCCGAAGCTCGGATTGTCGGCAAAAAATTATGGTCGCGCCGTCTATGAATGTCTGCGTGGCGGGCTTGATTTCACCAAGGACGATGAGAACATCAATTCTCAGCCGTTCATGCGCTGGCAGCATCGTTTTGAGTTCGTTATGGAAGCGGTGCAGAAGGCGGAGATGGAGACTGGCGAACGCAAGGGCCACTACCTGAACGTGACCGCGCCGACGCCGGAAGAAATGTATAAGCGTGCTGAATTCGCCAAGTCGCTCGGCGCGCCGATCATCATGCACGACTTTCTGACCGCCGGCTTCACCGCCAATACGGGCCTGGCCAATTGGTGCCGCGAGAATGGCGTGCTGCTGCATATTCACCGGGCCATGCACGCGGTGCTGGACCGCAACCCGATGCACGGCATCCATTTCCGTGTTCTGACCAAGTGCCTGCGGCTTTCCGGCGGTGACCATCTGCATTCGGGCACCGTGGTGGGCAAGCTGGAAGGCGACCGCGAGGCGACGATCGGCTGGATCGACCTGATGCGCGAGCCATTCGTGCCGGAAAATCGCGGCCGCGGCATCTTCTTTGACCAGGATTGGGGCGCGATGCCGGGCGTCATGCCGGTCGCGTCGGGTGGTATTCACGTCTGGCACATGCCGGCGCTGGTCTCGATTTTCGGTGACGATAGCTGTCTGCAGTTCGGCGGTGGCACGCTTGGCCATCCGTGGGGCAACGCCGCTGGCGCGCACGCCAACCGGGTGGCGCTGGAAGCCTGCGTGGAAGCGCGTAACCAAGGCCGGCCGGTTGAGCGCGAGGGGCGCGAGATTCTGAGCGAGGCGGCGCAGCATTCGCCCGAGCTGAAGATTGCGATGGAAACCTGGAAGGAAATCAAGTTCGAGTTCGACACCGTGGACAAGCTGGACGCGGGTCCGGCGCTGCGCGTCGTCAACGCCTGATCACGAGCCATCCAGAGGAGCCACGAGTATGTCAGACGTAATGGCCTATAAGCCGACCGAGCGGCGCGGCGAGACTTTCTCCTATCTGCCGGCGATGACACCGGACCGGCTGCGCCGTCAGATCACGTATCTGATCGCAATGAACTGGAACCCGGCGATCGAGTATACCGAGCCGGAAAAGGCGCAATCGAGCTTCTGGTATCTGTGGAAGCTGCCGTTTTTCGGTGAGAAATCGGTCGATCGCATTCTGACCGAGCTGGAAGCCTGCCACCGCGCCAACCCGGGCTGCCATGTGCGCCTGATCGGCTATGACAACTACACGCAAAGCCAGGGCACGGCGTTCATCGTGTTCCGGGCGGGCGGGCGCTGATGTCGGGCAGTCTTGCCTCGGGCCGGGCGGCCTCTATTGCGCGCCGCTTGGCATTGTCCGGCGGCAAGGCTGCCCTGCCCGCGCCGGCCGAGCGGGTGCGGACCGGTTTTCGGGATGCGGATTTGCCGGCGGCCGTGAATGGCGCGGCGGCTGCCGCGACGCCGACCCGCGAGACGGCGCCAGCGATGGCACCCAGCCCCAAGACCGAGCCGGTGATGCGCGCGCCGAGCGTGCAGGCCGAGCCGATGATCAATGCGCCGGCGAGTGCCGCGGGTCGTATGCTGGCCATGCAGCGTCGGCGGCTGGTTTCGGCCGGGAAGCAGGCATTGCAGGCGATATTGAAGCCGGCTGAGCCCGCGCCGACGGCGCCGGCACCGGCAGGGGCGCGTGGCTCGATTGTTGGCCAGGCGATGGAGGCGGCGGGCAGTGCGCGGCAGGCGGCACGGGCACGGCGCACGACGCTGGCTCTGTTTGGCCGCACCGCGCTGTCGACCCTTGAGGCAACCCCGCCGTCGCGCCCGATGCGCGAGGTGAAGGACGTGAGCGCCCTGCGCGCGGCGCTGGCACAGCCGGCGACGGCAACAACCCGGGTCACCCATTCACGCAATGGCGCCGGCGATAATGTGACCGGCGTCGAGCGTGGGCGAACCATGCCCATTTCCGGCATCAAGAAGCTGGCGCCCGGCACCACAACGCGGGGTCTGGCACCGAAAGTCGGCCTGGCGCGGACCGAGGCAGGGGTGGTGGTGTCCGGCACGCTGGTGCGTAGCACGGTGGCGATTACCGGCGACGAGGCGGGACGCAACCGGGTGACCGGCAAGGTGGATCAGGCGCCCGCCGATGACATAACGACGCGCCCGGCCCAAGTGGCGGCGCAGCAATTTCCGGCGGCGACGCCAGCGGTGATGGGGGCGGCGCGCGGTATTTCGCGCAATGGCTCACGGTATCGGGAGCGGGCGGCGCTGATCGAGACCACCGAGAAGGGCAAGCCGGTGACCGGTTCCGCGGTGGGCATTAGCCAACGCGTGACGGGCGATGAAAGCGGCGCGTGCCTGGGCGTGACGGGCACGCAATATCTGACCCCGGCGGCGCGACAGACGGCGTGTGGCGGGGCGGGCGGCGGCACGGCGCCAGCGGCGCAGCTTGGCGCAAGCCGGGCCGACCCCGTGACCCGCAATAAGGTGAATGTGGCCGAGACGATTGCCGGCCAGCGCGTCACCGGACCTGATTTTCAGGTGGTTTCCCAGGTGACCGGCGGCGAGGAAGGCCGGGCCGCATTGGTGACCGGCACGCCCTATCAATCCCTGCCGGACGCGACCGACGGGCTGGATGCGATGGCGCTGGAGCGCATGGCCAAGCGGCTGCGGCGCGGCACGGCAAGCAAGCCGGTGACCGGCAATATCGAGGCGGCGGCGAACGCGGTGACCGGCACGGCACGTGGGGCCGGGCGCGATATTACCGGCACCCCGTATGGCGGCGCGGCATTGCCGCCCCCGCCGGCGACGAACCCGCTGGTTGCGATCGATGCCGGGTTTTCGGTGACCACGCCACAACGCGCGGCGCAACTGGCCGCCTTGGGAAAAGATCAGCGCGTGACCGGGTCATTTGCGATTGGGTGCGGCAAGGTGACCGGCAACGTGGAATTCCAGGGCCGCAGCCGGCTGCGCGAGGCCGGCGAGACGCTCGGGCATGACCGGATTTCCGGCGAGGGCGCGAGCGGTGGCAGGACGGTAACGGGCGGCGCCTGGGACAATCAGGGCAACGTGACCGGCACTGATGCCGCCTTTGCCGCGGAGCGCAACCCGAGCGAACGCGGCCCCAAGGCACGCGCCTTTGCTGGCACCACCGCATTCAAGTCGAAGGCGGTGCACGAGGATGCCAAGCAGTTGGTGACCGGCATGGCCGGGTTCTTCTCTAAATCCGGCGCCAAGGTGACGCTGTCCGGCGGGGCGCAGAGTTGACCACGCGCCCAGCCTTCGCGATGCGCCTCGGCGCTCGTCCGCCCCGGTCCCGCGCGTTGCCGCGTTGGGAGATGGTGGAGGCGGCGCCGATGGCGGGGACAGCCGCGCGGCACCCGTTGGCGGATGACGGGTTGAGCAGGGCGCTGCGTCGGCGCGGGCAGGAGATTACCGCCGCGTTCGATGCCATCGTGCCGGCTTTGCGTGCGCTGGCGCCGATGCAGTTCGAGACCGGGTTTGCCGATCAGGCGCGGGAATTGTTGCGCCAACGGCTGGGCGTGGAGGTGCCACGACACTTGCTGCGCGCGACCTGGACACGGCCGTTGGATATGCGGGCGCTCTATGCCGAGTGCCTGGCAGGTGTGTTTCGCGGTTTGGTGGCCGCTGGCGCCGACCCGTCGCTTGCCGCCTATGACGAGGGTGAAAGCGTGGAGACGCTGATCCGACGCTGGGGCTTTCATGCGGTCGATATTACGCCGTGCGCGGATGGGCGGCTGGCTGGGGTGATCGATTATATTCTGCGCATTCCGCGCGCGGTGGTGGCGTATCGGCAATCCTATGCCGGGGCGATGTTTCCGGTGGCGGACGCGCTGGTGAACTGGGAGCGCACCGAGTTGGCACGCTTCAGCAACGGCACCCCGAACCCGCCGGGCGAGGCGACCCGGTATTTGAAAATCGGCGTCTATCATTTCTCCAGTGCCGACCCGGCGCATGGCGGCTGCGCCGCGCACGGCAGCAACGCGACCCGTGCCGCTGGCGCGCTGGCCGAGCGATTGCTGGCTTTTGCCGAGGCATTGCGCGCCGTGCATGGTGCGGACGCGGCGATTTTGCTGGTGGGTGTGGATACCGACACCGATGCGATACGCGTGCATGTGCCGGGACGAGACGGGCGGCCGGATGTGGCGCGCGCGTTGGACGCGGCGACGCTGTACGACGCGACGATCGGGCTGAGCCGCGAGGACGGCAAGGCGTATATTCGCCAGGCAGTGGCGGACATGGCCGCGGTGGCGGCGGACGATGCCGCGACAGAGGGCATGCGCTGGTTCTGTGGTTATCTACTGAAGAATAATTTCGGTCAGGTTGAGGCCGTGCGCGCGGATGAAGGCGGCTTCTATGCCGAGGCCGGCCATGGCGAGAAAATGATCGTGGTTGGCGACCCGGTTGATGACGTGCAACTGCGCAATCTGGCGTTCCAGGCGCAGATGCGCACGGTGGAGGAAGGGGCCGCCGACCTCGATATCGGCGTGCGCGTGCTCGCGCACCATCTGGCGCCGCATGATTTGCCGGTGAGCGTGCTGGTGAATGCCAATTTCGATGCGCGTATTCCTGGTGCCGAGGACTGGGCGGCGCTGCGGGCGGCGAGGCTGGCCGGGGCGATTGAAGCGCGCCACCCGACCATGGCGGCAACCGGCCAGTTGCAGGTGCGCGCCATGTTGCGCGCGGCTGGCGCGGCGCCGATGAGACTTGAGCTTTCGCCGGAACAGGAGAGTGCGGCATGAAGATTTGCCAGGTAGAGGGCACGCTGGTCGCTACCGCCCGTATTCCCGGCCTGTTGAACCGCCGACTGCTTGTGGTCAAGGAACGCGGCAGCAGCGGCAAGCAGGTGGCGGTGGACCCGGTGGGGTGCAAGCCGGGCGACTGGGTGATTGCGGTTGGCAGTTCCGCGGCGCGTGACGCCGCGGGGTCCAAGGATTTCCCGTCGGACCTGACCATTGTTGGCATCATCGACTACTGGGACGACCCGTCGGGCCGGGCCACATCGAAGGTGGCCGAACATGCAGATTAGCCGCGTGGTTTGCGACCTGGTGACCACCAAGCGCGTTTTCTGGCTGGCTAACCGCAGCCTGCGCGTGGTGGAGGATGCCAAGGGTAATTACGACGTGGTGGTAGACCCGGTGGGAACCAAGCCGGGGGATTTTGTCATCACCATCGGGTATTCGGCGGCGCGGGCCGCGGCCGGAAACCCCGCCATCACCACCGATCTGACGATCGGCGGGATTATCGACGACTGGACCGAGGAGCGCTGGCATAGCTGATAGGGAACAGAAAGCGGCAGGCCGGGGCCCGGACACGGCAAAAGCGTGACGAAACGACCCAGTTCAACCACCAACCAAGACGTTAATCAGACAAGGAGTTTAGGACAGATGGCTAGCGAAAAAATGGGCATTGCGCTCGGAATGATCGAAACCCGTGGCCTCGTGCCCGCGATTGAGGCGGCCGACGCCATGACCAAGGCCTCGGAAGTGCGGCTGGTCGGCCGGCAATTCGTTGGCGGCGGCTATGTGACGGTGATGGTGCGTGGTGAAACCGGCGCCGTTAACGCCGCGGTGCGCGCCGGCGCCGATGCGTGCGAGCGCGTGGGTGACGGCCTGGCCGCAGCCCACATCATTGCCCGCCCGCACCAGGAAGTGGAACAGATCCTGCCGACGCCGGAGCTGACCATGATGGAGCAATCGACGCCGCGCATCGCCGCCGGCGAATGATTTGACCCGGCGGCGGCGGATTCCGCCGCCGCCCACCTTTTCGTCCAAGGAAGGCAATTTCAATGAACGAGATACGCAACCCGCCATCGGGCTGGCAGAATGTGGCGCAGCCGCCTTCCCTGTTTCGCCGCTTCGAGTTTTCCGGCTATGCCGAGACCAGGGCGTTTCTTGACCGGCTGGCTGGCCTGTCAGAGACGGCAGGATATTACCCGGATCTGGGGTTTGGCCGCACGCATGTGAATGTGACGATCCGGCTGGCCAAGGACGAGGCGGTGCGCAATGCCGCGTTCGATTTCGCCGTGCAGGCCGGGGCGCTGATGCAGGCGGAGCTGGTTTGATGGCGCGCACGGCAACCGCCGCGAAAGCCGAGACGCCGGCAAGCAAGCAAACCGCGGAGAAGGCCCCGCAGGCGCCGAGCAAGCCGGCGGCAGGTGGCAAGGCCCCGGCCGCGCCGAAAAAAGCGGCCGCTGGTGAAAAACCGATGGCCGGCGGACGGACCGCGCAATGGCGCAGCCTCAGGCGCTGTCAGGTCTGGCCGGACTGACGGATTTCACGCATGAGTCCGCCCCGACAGCAAATCGAGGTTGCGATTGCGGTAGTGCGCGACCCCAACGGCGCACTGCTGATGGCCGAACGGCCGGCCGGCAAGCGCGGCGCCGGCTTCTGGGAGTTTCCCGGCGGCAAGATAGAGAGGAGCGAGACCGCCGCCGCCGCGGCCATGCGGGAGCTGGAAGAAGAGCTTGGGTTGCGGGCAACGCACGCCAGGGCCTTGCGGGTTTATACGCATGATTTCCCTGCGGCAAGGATAAGGCTGCACCCGTTCCTGATCGAGCAGTGGCGGGGCAGCGCGAGCGGGCGCGAGGGGCAGCGATTCGCCTGGGTTGATCCGGCCAACGCATCCACCATCGGTCCCTTACTGGCCAGCCATGCACGGCTGCACCGGGTGATGAGCCTGCCACGCCGGGTGGTACGGCTGACCGCGGCGCACCCCATCTCCCGCGCGAGCCTGCATGCCGCGGCACAGCACGGATTTCATGGGTTTCTGCTGGACGCGGCAAATTTGCCGCCAGGCCAGCAGATTTTGCTGGCGCGCCGCATAAGCGGGCTTTTGCCGGCGGGCGGCATGCTGATGCTGCGGGGCGCGCCCCAGGCGGCGGCTGCAGCCCATGCGCATGCAGCGGTTGCACCGCTGGCACAGGCGCCGACAGCAGGCGGGGGGGCGGCGCTGCCGCTGTTCGGCGTTGCCTGCGCCGCCCTTTCCGATCTACAGCGGGCAGAAGACGCGGATGCCGATTTTGCCGTGCTGGACCAGGCAATCGCTGGACCCAACCTCACCGGAGATCGCAACGCCATGCCGGTTTATGCCACGATGGGTGGCGGCAATGACGCCGCGGGCCAACATGTGTTGGTGGATTTCGACGTGCTGCTGGGCGGGGCATTTGCCATGCCGCGGGCGGCGGCATGACCAGCCAACTTGTCTGGCTTGTCGCACTCGGCCCGTTGGCGCTGCTGTTGGTGGCGCTGAGCGCGCCATTAGGGCTGCGCCCAAGGGCGACCAGTATGGCGGCATTAGCCGCCGCGGCACTGACCATGATGTTGTCGCTGGGTGCGACGGCGCTCGTGATTGCGCACGGCAGGCTGGTAACGCCGGGGCTTGGTTTTGATGGCTATGGCTTCGCGTTGTATATCGACCGGCTGAGCATCTGCATCCTGTGCCTGGTCGCGTTCATTGGCTTGGTTGTTCTGCATTATTCCAAAAGCTATATGCAGGGTGACACGCAGGAAGCGCGATTCACCCGGCTGTTGTGCCTGACATTGTTTTCCGTGCTGATGGTGGCAATTTCCGGCAATCTGCTGCAATTCGTGCTTGCCTGGGCGGCGACGAGCCTTTCATTGCATGAATTACTGCTATTCTATCCGGAGCGGGCGGGCGCGCAGCTTGCCGCACGCAAGAAATATATTTTCAGCCGGATTGGCGATTTGTGCCTGATCGTGGCGCTGTTGGTGGTGCACCATGATTTCGGCACGCTGGATTTTGCGGCGATGTTCCATCTTGCGCGCGATATGCAGGCGAGCGGCGCGGTGCCCGATGGCATCGGCTTTTCCGCCTTTCTGATCGTGATTGCCGGATTGCTGAAATCGGCCCAGTTTCCAACCCATGGCTGGTTGCTGGAGGTGATGGAGACACCGACCCCGGTTTCCGCCTTGTTGCATGCCGGCATCATCAATGCCGGCGGTTTTCTGGTGCTGCGGTTCACCAACATCATTTCCCTCTCGGTGCCATCGCTCGATCTGCTGGCGATTATCGGCGGCTTCACCGCTTTGTTCGGGTCGGTCGTGATGCTGACACAGACCTCGGTGAAGGTTTCGCTGGCTTGCTCCACCGTGGCACAAATGGGCTTCATGATGCTGGAGTGTGGGCTGGGCGCATTTTCTGCTGCTCTGCTGCACATCGTCGCCCATTCCCTGTATAAGGCGCATGCGTTCCTGTCTTCGGGCAGCGTGATCGATATTGCGCGCGCCAGCTATACCCCAAGCCCGGGTGGCAAGCCGCACCCTTTCCGGTTGGTGTTTGCGATTCTGGTGGTCATTGCGATTGCCTTCCTTTTCGGCAGCCTGACCGGCGCCACCATCGCGCGTGAACCAGGCGTGGTGGCATTGGGCGCCATTCTGCTGCTGAGCCTCACGCATCTGGTGGCTGGCGGCATCGATGAAATGCCACACTGGTTTGTTATCCTGCGGGTTATCGGCTTCGCGGTGGTGGTGGCGGCATTATACTTCACGCTCCAATTCCTGACCGCGGCGGCGATGGCGGGCGCATTGCCGAAAACCGAGACGCTGCGTGGCCCATTTGGCGTGTTCATCATCGCCCTGGTTATCGGGTCTTTCGCGGTCATCACCTATCTGCAGGGGTTGGCAGCGGCGGGAGCCATTGGACCGCGCTTCCAGGTTTTTTATGCGCATGTGAATAACGGGCTTTATGTCAACACCATCCTGAACCGGCTGGTGCTGCAATTCTGGCCGTCACTGCGGGATGCGCGGCACCGCCGGGGCGACCCGATGATGGGGGAGGCGGACTGACATGTCGGTGGCATTGGAAAGGACCATCGCATCGGCGCCCCCACCGCCATCGTCGATCGAGGAAATTGACCGTGCCGCGCACGCCGCCTGTGCGCGGGTGGCGCCGTGCTGGCCGCTGAAGAATTTCGTCGCCGTCAACCCTTTTCTGGGCGTGATCGACCATTCCTTTCATGCCGCCTGCGCGCATTTGTATCGGGTTTCACGCATTCGCGCGGTTATGCCGCGACGCTTTTATCGAGAGGCGATTGCACGCGGCGAGATAGATGACAAGGCGCTGCAGGCGGCGTTGAGCGGCGCGCCGCGGGACTGGATGCTGCCGGCGGATGTGGCGGCGCTGCGCGCGGCGGCGCTGCGCGAGCCCGCGCCGGGGCCAGCCCACCCCGCTTTCGTGGCAACAGTTGCCGAGGTGCTGACCACCCTTGCACGTGGCGACCGGCAGCGCGCGCGCACCGCCTTCATGGTCGATGAGATTTCCCGCTTCATGGCTGCTTATTTCGATGAGGGGCAGTCAGTCTGGCGGCTGCCGTGCCGGAACCTGCCGATCTATCCGGCATGGCGCGTGGCGGTGCGACACGATCTGAATGCCGAGATGATGGGAATTACCGGCTTTCGCGGCATTGTGGCATCGGTGCCCGGGGACCCGATCGAGGCGATTGCCTATGTGGTGCAACGCCAGGGTGTGCCGGCGCGCGCGGTGGAGGATTACCTGCACCAGGCCTTGCTGGATATCGGCGGCTGGGCATCATATATCGGCTACCGGAATTGGCACAAGGCACTGGACGGCATTCAAAACGACCGGCTGCTGCATCTGCTGGCCATTCGGGTGGTGTTTGGTTACGCGCTGTTCGTGCAGCGCACGGACGCGGAATTTCGTGCTGCCTGGCGCGCCGCGATGGCGCAAGCGGCACTGCCACCCCAGGATGAGCGCCTGGGGCAGGATCCAGAGCTCGCGATCGATATGGTGCTGCACGAGGCGTATGAGGAAGCGCGCCGACGGCCATTGCTGGAGAAGCTGTCCGAGCCAAAACACCGGCACCCCCCTGCCCGCCCCCGGTTGCAGATGGCGTTTTGCATCGATGTGCGGTCAGAACCGTATCGCCGGGCGCTGGAGTCGATTGCCGCCGATATCGAGACAATCGGGTTTGCCGGCTTTTATGGCTTCCCGATCGAGTATTTGCTGATCGCACACGTGAAGGGACGCAAGCACTGTCCGGTGCTGCTGAAGCCGGTATTTACCGTGTGCGAGGCAGTGGACGGCGCGACCGAAGCGGAAAGCGAACGTCTGCTGTCATTGCGTTTGTTGCGCCGCCGCGCCCGCAAGGCGTGGAAGTCATTCAAGCTCTCGGCGGTCACATCGTTCATTTATGTGGAGACGATGGGGCTGTTCTTTATTGGCAAGATCATCGGTGACACGCTGGGGCTGACGCGCACGGTGCACGACCCGAACACAGACGGGCTGGATGACAAGGTAATTTCACGCCTGCACCCCAGCATCGCGCCCGGCACGCTGGGCGGGCGCCCGGTCGGCTTCACCGAGCCGCAGCGCCTGGCGATGGCTGAAGCCGTGCTGCGCGCGATGAGCTTTACCGGGCCCTTCGCGCGGCTGGTGTTGCTGGCCGGACATGGTAGCACCACGGTCAATAACCCGCACGCCGCTGGCCTGGATTGTGGCGCCTGCGGCGGCTACACCGGTGAGGCGAATGCGCGCGTGGCCGCGGCCATATTGAACGATCCGGTTGTCCGCGCGGGCCTGATTGACAAGGGAATAACGATTCCCAACGATACGTGGTTCATCGGTTGCCTGCATGATACGACGACAGACGCGGTGACCTTGTACGACCTTGAGCAGGCGCCGGCCACGCACAAGGCAGATATTGAACAAGCGCGGACGGCGTTGGCACAGGCAAGCGCGATCAATCGGCGGCAGCGGGCACCCTTGCTTGGAATCTCGCCTGGACCGGACGCGGAGCGGCTGGTGCTACGCCGGAGTCGTAACTGGGCCGAGGTGCGGCCCGAATGGGGACTGGCCGGCAATTACGCCTTCATCGCGGCGCCACGGGATATCACTCGCGGCACCAATCTGGAGGGGCGCGTTTTCCTGCATGATTATGACTGGACCCGGGACCAGGAATTCGCGACACTCAAGCTGATCATGACCGCGCCGATGGTGGTGGCGAACTGGATCAACCTGCAATATTACGGATCCGTGGTGAACAATGCCGCATTCGGTTGTGGCAACAAGGTGCTGCATAATATCACCGGGACGATCGCGGTGCTGGAGGGCAATGGCGGCGATCTGCGGCCAGGGTTGCCCATTCAATCATTGCATGATGGCAAGCGGTATGTACACGAACCACTGCGGCTCTCGGTGTTTCTGGCCGCGCCGATCGATGCCATCAACCAAGTGATCGAGGGTAACGAAACCGTGCGCAACCTTGTGGATAACCGGTGGTTACATCTGTTTGCGCTCAACGACCAGGGTTGCGTGACGGCCCGCTATCAAGGCGGGTTGACCTGGCAGACACTGGGGGCGGCGTGACCGCGCACACCATGGCCGGCGGGGCGCCGCTTACCCCGGCCCTGGCGCGCAAGGAAGCCGAGGCGCAACATATATTGCGCGAAGCCTGTGCCGAGGCGCGCGCGCCGGTCATGCTGTTTTCCGCTGGCAAGGATTCGACCGTGATGGCGCATCTTGCGGTGCGGGCGTTTCATCCCTCGCCGCCGCCCTTTCCATTGCTGCATGTCGATTCGACTTGGGAATTCCAGTCCCTGCTGCAATTTCGCGATGATTTTGCACGCGATCATGGCTTTCAGCTGGTGGTTTACGCGAACGAGGCCGGGCGGGCGGAAAATGTCAATCCCTGGGACCATGGCGATCATTATACCACCGTGATGCGCACGGACGCGCTGAAGCAAGCGCTTGACGTCGGCAAATACGACATAATTTTCGGTGGAGCACGGCGGGACGAGGAAAAGTCCCGCGCGAAGGAGCGCATCGTATCAATTCGCAGTCCCGGCCATGGCTGGGAACCACGCCGGCAACGTCCGGAATTATGGGATTTGTATAACACGCGGCTTGGCAAGGGTGAAACCGCACGGGTGTTTCCATTGTCGAACTGGACGGAAAGCGACATCTGGGCCTATGCGCTGGCGCGGCAGATTCCCCTGGCGCCGCTATATTTCGCACAGGCCCGGCCTACCGTGCGGCGAGGCAACGCGCTGCTGGTGGTTGATGATACAAATCGCATGCGCTTTGCCGAGGATGAGACCCCGGTCATGCGTCGCGTGCGGTTCCGAACCCTGGGCTGCTGGCCGGTTACCGCCGCCGTCGAATCGGATGCCGCTGACCTGGCCGGCATCATGCG
>DAIDIQ010000056.1 GCA_027459285.1 Acetobacteraceae bacterium | reverse complement strand
CGGGCTTGGCATCACGCTGCTCAGCTTTGCGTTCAACCTGTATCCGATCGTGCGGGTTGGCAGCGTTCTGGTGTTCGCCGCCAAGATCACGCTGCTGTTTCTGCTGGTCAACGCGGTCGGCGCGGCGCTGTATTGGCGGGGCAGGGCGAGCGCCGGCGCTGACGCCTGATACGGCCGAATGGTGGTGTATCGCTCAAACCGCCCGTGATCGGGCTATCACGATCGCGTTCTGGGAACCGGGGGGTGGCGATGACGCCAGCGGATTGGGCGAAATGGGTGGTGGAATTGGCGGTCAATATCGGGCTGCCGGCGGCGATTTATTCCCTGACGGTTGCCCGGTTGGGGACGGTGGGTGCGTTGCTGGCGGCGAGCGTGCCGCCGCTGCTGTGGAGCCTGGGCACGCTGCTGGCGCGGCGCACCCTGGACGCGGTGTCGTTGCTGGTCGTGGGCGGAATTATGCTGTCGCTGCTGGCGTTTATCGGCAGCGGATCGGCGCGGCTGCTGCAATTGCGCGAGAATTTGGTGACCGGCCTGGTGGGCTTGCTGTTTCTGGGGTCGGTCGCGGTGAGGCGGCCGCTGATTTATTATCTGGCGCACGCGACGGCCCGGCGCAAATCGGCCGCGGCGGCCGCGGAACTGGCGGGATTGCGGGACCGGCCGGGATTTCGGCGGACCATGACCATCATGACCCTGGTATGGGGGCTGGGGCTGGTGGCGCAGACGATATTGGCCTGCGTGCTGGTGTATACGTTGAGTATTCCGATGTATTTGGTTGTCAGCCCGATTTTCGGCTACGGCACGATGGCGGTGCTGGCGGCATGGACCTGGTGGTATGCGCGGATGGCGCAGGCGCGCGGCGCGCGGGCAGCGGAATAGGGCCGGGATGCTGTGTGCGGCGTGGCGGGCGCGACCTGCTGGCCTTCGACTGACGCACGATTGCCGCGCCGCAATATTTCGTGTCCGACTGATCGAACGCTGTTTTCGCAAGGATTGATTTGGCGTTTATGTTGCTTTTGATACAAAAGTAATGTTGCTTAATCAGTGATTTACGCGTTGCGGCTGGCGGGCAAATAACGGAACGTTCCGGGCAGTGCGCACGGTCGTGCGCGTTGTTCAGTCAGGACAGGAAATCCCATGAGATCGTTGCGTCGTTCCCTTTTGATGAGTTTGCCGTGCCTGGGTTTGTTGGCGCCGCTGGCCGCGCAGGCGGCGGGCGTCGATGCGACCTTCGACAATATCCGTCCGCCGGCCGGGCTGACGCTGCGCGCGATGCCGGGCAATGAGCGCATGACGATCACGCTCTCGCTGCCGATGCGTGACCGGGCCGGGGCGGAGGCCTATGGCCGCGCGGTTTCGACCCCGGGCAATGCGCTGTATGGGCATTATCTGACGCCGAAGGAATTCGGCGCGCGGTTTGGCGGTGATGCGGCCACGTATGAATTTGTCCGCAACTGGGCAATTTCGCATGGCTTGAGCGTGAGCCCCCGCACGGATGCGCGTATTGCCTTGTCGGTGACGGGCACGTCGCGGCAATTCGCGGCGCTGTTTCATACCAAGCTGGCGAGCTTCATGACCAAGGAGCATGGCGAAGGCTGGTCTGCCTTGATTCCGCCGCGCCTGCCGAGCGCCCTGGCCGGCCGGGTGATCGGCGTGGTTGGCCTGTCGAGCAACGCGAAATACGCGCCGCTGGCCAAGCTGGCCTATGGCCCGCGCGCGACCAATGTGGGCACCGGCGTGAATGGCTCCGGCTATGCGCCGAGCGATTTCCGCACCGCGTATGACGTGCCGGCGCAGGCATCATCGGCGCAGACCGAGGTGGTGGGAATTTTCGAGGAGGCGGGGTATCGCGCGTCGGAAATCACGACGTTCGAGACGCAGTATGGCTTGCCGGCGACGCCGCTGAGCGCGGTTTCGGTCGATGGATCATCGACCAGATACAATGCCTCGGTCGATCTGGAGGTGGTGCTGGATATCGATACCGTGATTGGCCAGAACCCGGATGTGAGCCAGGTTCTGGTTTATTCGAGCACCAACGGGTCGTTCAGCAACCAGTTGATCCAGGCGTTCACGGTGATGGGGCAGGATGACGCGGCGAGCGTGATCAATGTGTCGTATGGGTTGGACGAGAACCAGCAAGGCGCCTCGGCCGTGCAGGCGGAAGGGGCGGCGCTGGTGCAATTGCAGACGCAGGGGCAGACGGTGTTTGTCTCCTCGGGTGACGATGGCGCGGCCGGGCGGGAAGGCGTCGGGCTGAATGCGCCGGACCCGGGGTCGCAGCCGCTGGTGACGAGCGTTGGCGGCACGACGATGAACACGGTTTCGGCCGGTGGGGCCTGGCAGTCCGAGGTGGTGTGGAACGAGCTTTCACAGGGCTATGGCGCGACGGGCGGCGGCGTGAGCGATGTGTGGACGATTCCAAGCTGGCAGCTCGTGCATGGCCAGTCGATCGCGCTGGCGAATGGCGGGTCGGCGACGATGCGCAACGTGCCGGACGTGGCGGCGGACGCGGATCCGTTCACGCCGGCCTCGGTTTACTGCACGATTTATGGTGGCTGGATTGGCGTGGGTGGTACCAGCCTGGCGGCGCCGCTATGGGCTGGCTGGGCCTCGATCATCAATGCCGACCGGGTGGCGAAGGGCAAGCCGCGGATCGGGTTCGTGAACCCGGTTCTGTATAAGGTCGGGTTGAAGGAGGGCAAGATCGGGTTCCATGACATCACCAGCGGGAATAACGGCAGCCCTGGCTTCACGGCCGGGCCGGGCTATGACAACGATACCGGCTTCGGCTCGGTGGATGTTGGCAAGCTCGT
>DAIDIQ010000030.1 GCA_027459285.1 Acetobacteraceae bacterium | reverse complement strand
CCGGCCCTCAGATATCAGGGAGCGTGCAATGCATGCGATGAGCACAAACAGGCCGAAAATGGCGGGAAAACTGGCCGCGTTCGCCGCGGCGGCCGCACTGGCGCTGGCGCCGATGGCGGCACAGGCCGAGCATTTCGGCGGACATTTCGCCGGCGGTCACATGGGCCCACATGGCGGCTATGGGCATATCGGCCATTGGCATGGCGGATACGGGCATGTCGGCGGCTGGCATGGCGCCTATGCCTATCGAGACGGCGACGGCTACCGCGACGGCTGGCGGGGCGGTGGCTGGCGAGGCGGTTATGGCTGGCACCCCTATGCCTGGCGCCCCTATGGCTGGGGCGGTTGGGGTTGGGGCGCGCTGGGTCTGGGCGTCGGCCTGGGCGTGGCCGCGGCGACAGCGCCATATTATTACGCGCCCTATCCGGGCAGCTATTACTGCTATTACTACCCGTACGCCCCGGCCTGTTACTGAAGCGCGATCGTTTCGGGTTGGCCCGGATACCGGGTCAACCCGCGCTAAACCGCCACCAGCGCCTTGATCGTGTTCCTGGTGCCGGGCAGGGCCCAGTTGGTGCCGCCCGCCATGCGCGCCACTTCGCGTCCCATGCGGTCGATGATCAAGGTCGTCGGCAAGCCGAACACCCCCGCCGCCTGTGCCGCCGCCTGGTCCGGGTCAAGATATATCCCCAACCCGCTGATATGATCGGCGGCGTAGAATTTCCGCACCGCCGCCGCGCCGCCCGCATCCGCGGAAATCGGCACGACCGCTATTTTCAGCGCCGCCAAACTCGGCGCCAGCGCCGCCAGGGACGGCATTTCCGCCTTGCAGGGCCCGCACCAGGTCGCCCAGAAATTCAGCAACACCCCCTGCCCCGCATACGCCGCCAGGCTGTGCCTGGCCCCGGTCGCGTCGCGCCAGGTGAAGGGCGGCAGCTTTTTTGGCGGGTCGGCAATCTGCAACTGGCCGATATCCTGCCCGTCCGGCGCCGGCTCTGCCCGCAATTTGCGCGGGGCTAGCAGTAAAGCTACGCTCGCCGCACAGGCCAGCACCCGCCGCCGCGCCACGGTCAACTCAGTCAAGGAAGACGTGTCCACCAACTCCACCTCCGGTCGCAACGCGCAATGGGGCGGCCGCTTCGCCGCCGGGCCCGCCGCCATCATGCGTGATATCAACAGTTCGCTCGGCTTCGACCGCCGGCTCTGGCGGCACGACATTGCCGGCTCACGCGCCCATGCCACCATGCTCGCCGACGCCGGCATCCTATCCCAACCGGACCTCGATGCCATCCTCGCCGGCCTCGACGCCATCGAAGCCGAGCTTGGCGCCGGCACCTTCATCTTCGATCCCGCCCTCGAAGACATCCATATGGCGATCGAATCCCGCCTCACCACCCGCATCGGTGAAGCCGGCCGTCGCCTGCACACCGCGCGCAGCCGCAACGACCAGGTGGCGACCGATTTCCGCCTCTGGCTGCGAGACGCGATCGACGGCCTCGCCACCCAGCACCGCGCCCTCATGCTGGCACTCGCCACCCGCGCCGCCGAGCACGCGGCCACCCCCATGCCCGGCTTCACCCACCTGCAAACCGCGCAGCCGGTCACCCTCGGCCACCATCTGCTCGCCTATGTCGAAATGCTGGCGCGCGATGCCGGAAGGCTGGCCGATTGCCGCGCCCGCCTGAACGAATGCCCGCTCGGCGCCGCCGCCCTCGCCGGCACCGGTTTCCCCATAGACCGCGAAGCCACGGCATCCGCTCTCGGCTTTTCCCACCCCATGGCAAATTCCATCGATGCCGTCTCGGCCCGGGATTTCGCGCTCGAATTCCTCGCCGCCGCCGCCATCGCCGCAACCCACCTCTCGCGCCTCGCCGAGGAATTCATCCTCTGGTGCAGCGCGCCGTTCCGCTTCATCACCTTCTCGGATGCCTTCACCACCGGCTCGTCCATCATGCCGCAGAAGCGCAACCCCGACGCGGCCGAACTGGTGCGCGGCAAAACCGGCCGCATCGCCGGCAATCTGATGAGCCTGCTGACCGTCATGAAAGGCCTGCCGCTCGCCTACGCCAAGGACATGCAGGAAGACAAGGAACCCGTGTTCGATACCGCCGACGCCTGGTGCCTCAGCCTCGCCGCCATGGCAGGCATGGTGCGTGACATGCAGCCCAACCTGCCCCGCCTGCGAGAGGCCGCGGGTGACGGCTTCGCCACCGCGACCGACCTTGCCGACTGGCTGGTCCGCACGCTCAATCTGCCGTTCCGCGAGGCCCACCACGTCACCGGCCGCATCGTCGCCCGCGCCGAGGCACTGAACCGCACGCTCGATACCCTGCCGCTCACCGAAATGCAGGCCATCCACCCCGGCATCGACGCACGCGTGCAATCCCTGCTCGGGATCGACGCCTCCCTCGCCTCACGCGCGAGCCTCGGCGGCACCGCCCCCACCCGCGTCGCCGAACAGGCCGCCGCCTGGCTCGCCCGCCTCACCCCGGATGCCACGCCATGACCCGCCTGATCCTCGCCCTGGCCGCCCTCACCCTGCTCGCCGCCTGCGGCAAACGCGGCAGCCCGCAGCCGCCGGGGCCTAAGGCGAATGTCACCTACCCCAAAACCTATCCGACCTATTAGACAAGACTCTTCTTTTTCTGAAGAAAAAGAAGCAAAAAGACTTTGATACATGGAGTTTTTGGCAACGACAATGACGAATTCGGATCGCATCCCGGCGGCCTACACACACCGCCCCGGAGTCCCGAAAGGTTTTTGGTTCTTTTTTTCAAAAAAGACCATCCTTCCTTGCTAACCGAAATCCTCGCCCGCCACCCCAGCCTCGCCATGCACGCGCATGACGGCCTGCTGTTCGACGGCGTTCCGCTCACCCCCATCGCCCGCACCCACGGCACGCCATGCTGGGTCACCGCCGCCGCCACCCTGCGCGGCCGCTACGCCGCCCTGGCCGATGCCCTTGCCCCCACCGGCGCGCATATTCACTATGCGGTGAAGGCCAACGATCATCTCGCCATCCTCGCCATCCTCGCCCGCCTCGGCGCCGGCGCCGATGTCGTCAGCCTCGGCGAACTCGCCCGCGCCCGCCGCGCCGGCATCCCGCCCGATCGCATCGTATTCTCGGGCGTCGGCAAATCCGCGGATGAGCACATTGCCGCGCTCACCGAAAACATAGCCCAGATCAACGTCGAAAGCGCCGAGGAGCTCGAGCAGCTCGCCGCCATCGCCACCGCCCTCAACCGCCCCGCCCGCATCGCCTTCCGCCTCAACCCCGATGTCGATGCCGGCACCCACCATCACATCTCGACCGGCCGCCAGGGCGATAAATTCGGCATTCCCGCCGCCGATATTCCCGCTCTCTACGCCCGCGCCGCCGCGCACGAATTTCTCACCCCCATCGGTCTCGCGCTGCATATCGGCAGCCAGATCACCTCGCCCGCCCCCTATCGCGCCGCCTTCGCCCGCGCCGCCAGCCTCGTCCGCGCGCTCCGCGCCGAGGGCCACAGCGTCACCGCGCTCGATTGCGGCGGCGGCCTCGGCATCGCCTATGCCGATGAGACGCCCCTCTCCCTGCCCGCCTATGCCGCCACCCTGCAACGGGCGTTCACCGGGCTCGACCTCGCCCTCATCGTCGAACCCGGCCGCTATCTCGTCGGCCCCGCCGGCCTGCTGCTCGCCCGCGTCATGCTGCGCAAGCACGCCACCCCGCGCCCCTTCCTCGTGCTCGACGCCGCCATGACCGACCTCGCCCGCCCTGCCCTGTATGGCGCCCATCACGCCATCCTGCCGCTCGCGCCCCGCCACCTGCACGCCCCGCTGAGCCCGGTCGATGTCGTCGGCCCGGTCTGCGAAAGCACCGACGTGCTGGCCCGCGCCCGCGCCCTGCCCGCGCTTGAACCCGGAGATTTCGTCGCCATTCTCGATACTGGCGCTTACGGAGCGGTCATGAGCAGCACCTACAACGCCCGCCCCCTCGCGCCGCAAATTCTCATCGACCAGCAGCGCGCCCATCTCATCCGCCCGCGCCAGGCACAGGAGCAGCTTTGGCAAGCCGAAATCGTGCCGCCCTGCCTCGCGCACCTGCCCTGATGTCCGGCGAGGCCCGCCCCGCCCGCCGCCTCGCCGCCCTGCGCCGCCGCGCCGCCTTCGTGCTGTGGGCGGAACAACTCGTGCCGGCCCTTGCCCCCGCCCTCAGCCTCGCCCTGCTCTGGCTCGGCCTCGCTCTTGCCGGCGCCCTTGCCCCCCTGCCCGGCCTGGCCCGTCCGCTGCTCGCCGCCGCCATCGGCCTCGGCAGCCTCGGCCTCGCCATCCTCGGCCTGCGCCGGGTCACGCCGCCCACCCCCGCCGGCACCGACCATCGGCTCGAACAGCGGGACCTGCTGCGCCCCCTCACCGCCCTGAACGACAAGCCCGCCACCCATGGCGCGGACGCGGTCTGGCGTGCCCATCAGGCGCGCGCCCTGGCCCGCGTCGTCACGTTGCGTCCGGGCCCGCCGCGGCTTGCCGCGCACAGCACGCTGCCGCTTGGCGCCGCCCTGCTGCTGGTGCTGCTCGGGCTTGCCATGGCGCTGCCACACCCGCGCGCCCGCCTGCTGGCCGCCCTTCGTCCCGCGCCCGCGGCACCCGCCCTGCCCGTCAGTGTCGAGGCCTGGGTCGTTCCCCCGGCCGCCCTTGGCCTGCCCCCCATTTTCCTCACCCAGGCCGCCGGCAAAACGCCTCTGCTGGTGCCGCGCCTGTCGCGCCTCACCCTCGCCGTGCATGGCGGCACCGCGCCGCCCTGGTTCACCCTTGGCCGGCACAAACAGCGCCTCGCCCGGCTCGACCGGTCCGATTTCCAGGCCGATCTCACCCTCACCCGCTCAGGCACCCTCCGTCTCGGCCGTGGCACAGACACACTCGCCGTCTGGCCGCTTCAGGTCGTCCCGCCCAGCGCGCCCACCGTCACGCTCGCCACCACCCACCCCACCACCCGTGGGCCGCATCTCCTGCTCGGCTGGAAGGCAACCGACCGGTTCGCCCTCAACGCCGTCCGCCTCGAAATCCGCCGCCAGGACCGGCCCGGCCTTCCCTCCCTCATCGTGCCGTTGCCGCTCAGCGGCCACGCCACCAGCGCTTCCGGTCAGCTATTGCCAGACCTCACCGCCAACCCCTGGGCCGGCCTGCCCGTCACGCTGCGCATCCTCGCCACCAACACCGCCGGCCTGACCGGCCAAAGCCGGCAAGTCAGCACCACCCTGCCGGAGCGGCATTTCCGTAACCTCATCGCCCGCGTTCTCGCCGCCGAGCGCAAGGCCCTCGTGCTCGACCCCACCGCCACCGCCACCGCCCAGGCCAATCTCGACCGCCTGTCGGAAGCCGCCGCCGGCCAGATCGGCCTCGGCGCCTGGCTCGACATGCGCGTCATCGCCGCCATGCTCGGCGGCCCGCGGGTAGACGTGCCCTCGGTCGAAGCGCAGCTATGGACGCTCGCTCTGGCCATCGAGGATGACGGCGTCCGCGCCGCGCGTGAGGCGCTCAACGCCGCCCGCGCCCGCTTGAACGACGCGCTCTCCGCCACCGAAAACCGCCAGCAGGCCCTGCAAAATAGCGGCAAGGACCTGCAACAGGCCCTGCAGAAATATCTCGACGCGCTCGCCCGCCAGGCCGACCAGAACGACCAGACCATGCCACGCCAGCCCAGCGGCAAAACCATCGACCCCGCGCAGCTTCAGCAAATGGCCAAACAGGCCGCTGAGGCCGCCCGCGCCGGCCGGCTCGATGAAGCCCGCCGCAAACTCGCCGAACTCGGCAACATCCTCGACCGGCTGCGCCCCGGCACCGCCAAGCCCGAGGCCGGTCAGCAATCCCGGCAAAGCGAGCAGGATGCGCAAATCGCCCAGGCCCTGCACGCCATCCGCCAGGGCGAGCAGGCCCTGCACAGCCGCGCCGCCGACCGCCTCGCCACCCCGCAAGCCAACCCCGCCCGGGACCGCGCGGCGGACGCGAAAGCCCAGGCTGCGCTGCGCCACCAACTCGGTGATCTCGCCGAGAAACTCGGTGCGAAAACCGGCGCCGTGCCCAACGGCCTCGCCACCGCCGACCAGGCCATGAAGGACGCGAAGGCCGCCCTCACCGCCGGTCAGGACAAATCAGCCGAGGCCGCCGAACGCCGCGCCCTGCAAGGCCTGCAAAACGGCGCCCAACAACTGGCCCAGCAACAACAAGGGCAGGGCCAGGGTCAGAACCAGGGTCAGGGCAAAGGCCAAGGCCAGGGAAAAACCGCCGCGCGCACGCCCGGCCAGGGTCAGGGCCAGGCCCAGGCGAGCCAAGGCCAGAACCACGGACGAGACCCGCTCGGCCGCGCCTGGCAGGAAGGCGGCGGCGCGCTCGACCTCGGCAACACCACCAACGCCACCGAAGCCACCATCGCCCGCGGCCGTGCCCTGCTCCAGGAAATCCGCCGCCGCGCCGCCGACCGCGCCCGCCCTCCCGCCGAACTGAAATACCTGGACCGCCTGCTCGGCAACTAGCCCTCACCCCCGTCATGGCACAGGCGCCCCCTGGGGGGCCGCGGCAATCCAGGACTACACACAAATCCCCAGACCCAGAAAAACCAGACCAAAAAAAAGCAACGTTCTTTTTGTGAACAAAAAGAACCAAAAAAACTTCAATACAAAAGAGTAAATACTCTAACCGTTCACGAAATCGTGAAACGCGACCGTCACAAAATCACCCTTGACGCGCATCTCGCAACGGATGAACACTCGGCAACGTTACGCCTGCGCCCAAACCACGCTCACCAGCAGTGCCCAGCCGAAAACCTTTGCATTTTCAGGGGTTACCCATGCATGGCATCCGAATTAACAGCAACCCGGCGCGCATCGCCCTCCTCACAACCGCCCTCTGCCTCGCCGGGGGGGGGGGGCACGGGCACAAACCCAAACCCAATTAATCCCCTTCTCTAACTGGATGACCTATGTCGGGCAGCAACCCGGCTTCACGGTCACGCCAGGCGACGCTGTCTCTTTTACCGCCTCGGGCGGATGCGCCGCATACATCGACGTGCTCGGAAGCTGCTTTGGCAATAACCCGATCACCCCCTACATTATCATGCAGGTACCATTCGGCAGCGAGAATCTCCCGGACTGGACGATAAACCCGGCGTTTGAGGGGCCACCGCCCAGCGGCACATCGCTCGACAACTTCTACCAACTCTCCATGAACGAGGCCCTGATCACCGTCATCACTCTCCCGCCAGTCGGCGCCTACTGGTCCTTCCAAACCTACCTGATCGAGCGTGACTGGACATATTACAATAACGGAGAACCCACCACGGGTTGCCCCAGCGCCTTCACCGATGCCTCAGGAATACAGCACGTCACGACACCCGTCTACGACAGCGACGGCACCGACCCGAACGATTGCGGCTACGATGTCTTCGGCGAATTCAACAACAGCATCAACAACGCCGTCGTCTTCAACCAGTTCGGCCAAGGCTTCAGCAACGCAAACGGCAGCAACCCAGTCGCCATCGCCGTCATCACCACACCAAATCAAGCCCTCTATAACACCCTGAAGCAGGATTTTTCTGCGCCCCGGGGCCAATCCCCTTTCGGCAGCGCCTCCGAGATCTTCCCCGAGGTAATGCCGACCTCAGGAAAAACCTCATTAAACATCGGACTTCAACAAACGAGCGATCTGTTTGGCTCTATCATGCGCTATAACGTCCCGGAAGGACCCACGGGAACCGTTTGGCAAGATAACCCCGGCACCTACATCAACGTCTACCGCGTTTATTCATCGGCCACGCCTACTTCATTCCCTACGCCAACAATTACCGCGCAGTCTTACAACACCGACGAATGTAACCTGGGAAGTAACGGATGCGCGGTGACACGTTATCAAAGCGACCTCACTGAACTGTCAGGCTTGCTCGTCACTTACCTGAACTCTCTCCAAGGTCACATCTACACAGCGGCCAGCGCCAACAGTCACCCCACAAACGGGTTCGGCTGCCCCGAGATCGGGAATTTCTGCCAAGGCTCAACGAATGACAACGACTCATATCGCAGCTACGGGATCGGCCTGCTCCCGATCGGAAGTTACGCCATCGTAGTCGGCGCACTCCACTCCACCAGCGCAGGCGACACAGCAACACCCCCAGGGCCGCTAAACAACTCCGTTTACACCAGCGTGACTTGGGCGGACAGCGCACAATACATAACAGGCATCAGCGAAAACGAGGGCGTAACCGGCGGCCCATCTCAAAGCAACGTTTCAGCGACAGGATTTGCATCACCTCCTCTGTTAACGGGATCAGCAGCTGCCCTACTTAACAAGCTCAATCTTTATAACGAGGCGAGCCCACAACTTCAGGCTGACCTGCCGGACCTCTACGCCGTAGTACTTTCGCGTCCTGTCAGCAATTGCACCATTGCGCTATGTAATGCAAAAAACGGGTTTGTCTACCTCATCAACACAAGTTACCCACCGAACGGTATCCCGCCCGACGACAATATATCCGTAACCGAGCGGGCCTATTTGCTACCAGGTACGCCGGACCCGTTGCTGCCGCCGACGGCGCTAATCGGGGCCAGTGCACCATACCTGATCGGCCCAACGATCATCTGCGACAAAACCGTAAATGCCTGCAATTGGTAACGTCGAACCGAACGTTCTGGAGAACTCGCCATGAAAGCCCGGGTATCAATCGCGCTTGCCGGCCTCTTATCTCCCCTCACCCCCCTCCACGCCCACGCCTGTCCCAAACTAACCCCCTGCGCCGTCTACGACTTCCGGGGCTACGTCACCGGCGGCGCACCCCAAGGCGGCGTCATTATCGGACCAGACGGCACTCTCTACGGCGAAACCTCGGCTGGTGGCACCGCGCCATGCACAGCCTCGCGCGGTCAACCGAAATACGGCTGCGGCACCGTCTACAGCATCAGCAAAACCGGCGGCTACAAAGTCCTGGTCAGCTTCCACGGCCCCAACGGGGCCTACGGCCTTAGCAACCTAACTCTCGTCGGTAACACGCTCTACGGCGCCACCGAACGCGGCGGCACCTCCGACCAGGGCGTCATCTTCAGCGTCAACACCGATGGAAGTAATTTTACCCTGCTGCATCAATTCAACGGCACCGACGGCAGCGATCCTCACGGCCCTCTCATTCCCGGCCCCAACGGCACCTTCTACGGCTTCACCGTCAGCGGCGGCCCAACCTACCCGGCGCAAAGCCCCGGTACCATCTTCTCCCTCAACCCCACCGGCGCCCTCACCACGCTTTACACCTTTTCTAATACCAACGGATATTCCCCAACCACGCTGGTCATGGCTCCCTCTGGCGTATTGGTCGGCGGAACCTATTTCGGCGGCCCGGAAACCAGCAACTGCGGAGCCAAAGGCTGCGGCGTCGTATTCTCCTTCAACCCCACCTCGTCGCAATACACCATCCTCAAAACCTACGACGGCACAACCGGCACGGGAAACCCATACATCGGCAGTATCGACGCGAACAATACAGCGTACGGCAACGACGAGGATCTGTTCTCCATCACCTTGTCCGGCAATTATCAGATTCTCGCTCAAGGCAATTATTTTGGTGTGGGGCAAACCCCCGCATCCGGCCCCATGCTCGCGCCCGACGGCACGCTTTATGGCACCTATAGCCAGAGCGAATCCGGCGGCGGCCTTTACGCTTACAAGTCAACCAATCCTGGCGTTCTGAGCACCGTCTGCCTCTTCACCCCGTCCACCCCTCGCGCCGGCAACACCCCGGAATCGCAACCCGTCCTCGACCCGAACGGCGACCTCATTGGCACCACTTACTACGCCGGCACCCAGCACTACCAGGTCAGCGGCGCCATCTACGACTGCACCCCCTGACCCACACCAAGGCAAGGCGCACCCCCGCGCCTTGCCACACCACAACACACCGGCAGGCCCCGCCATGAAACTCCCCCTCGCCATCGCAGCCGCCAGCCTCCTGTCACTCCTCGCCCCCCTCCACGCCCGCGCCTGCTCGCCGTCCAACAACCCCTGCGCCATCTACGACTTCCGCGGCTCCGTCACCGGCGGCGCGCCCCAAGGCGGCGTCATTATCGGACCAGACGGCACTCTCTATGGCGAAACCTCGGCTGGTGGCACGGCGCCATGCAAAGCCTCGCGCGGTCAACCGAAATACGGCTGCGGCACCGTCTACAGCATCAGCAAAGCCGGCGGCTACAAAGTCCTGGTCAGCTTCCACGGCCCCAACGGGGCCTACGGCCTCAGCAACCTAACTCTCATCGGCAACACGCTCTACGGCTCCACCGAACGCGGCGGCACCTCCGACCAGGGTGTCATCTTCAGCGTCAACACCGATGGCAGCAATTTTATCCTGCTGCATCAATTCAACGGCACCGACGGCAGCGATCCTCACGGCCCTCTCATTCCCGACCCCAACGGCACCTTCTACGGCTTCACCGTCAGCGGCGGCCCAACCTACCCGGCGCAAAGCCCCGGCACCATCTTCTCCCTCAGCCCCACTGGCGTCCTTACAACCCTCTACACCTTCTCAAAAGCTGACGGTTATTCCCCAACCTCGCTGGTCATGACCCCCTCCGGCGTTCTCGTCGGCGGCACCTATTATGGCGGTCCGGAAAACAAAATTTGCGGCGCCCTGGGTTGCGGTGTCGTGTTTTCCTTCAATCCAGCTACATCGCAATATACCGTCCTCAAAACCTACGACGGTTCGACTGGTACTGGCAGTCCTTTTATTGGCAGTGTTACCGCTGACGGTACCATATACGGCAACGACGAGGACTTGTTCTTCATAGACTTAGCCGGAAACTATCAGGTCCTGGCGCAAAGCAATTACTTCGCGGCGGGCGTGACCCCGGAGTCGGGTCCCATTCTGGCGCAAGACGGAACGCTTTACGGAACATACAGTCAAAGTCTGGATGGCGGGGGCCTATACTCTTATACCCAGAACAACCCTGGAGTCCTGAATACGGTCTGTACTTTCAATTCTGTCCACGCCGGCAGCACGCCATACTCTCAGCCGGTTGTCGCCCCGAACGGCGACCTCATCGGCACCACCTATTACGCCGGCACCCAACACTACCAGGTCAGCGGCGCCATCTACGACTGCACCCCCTGACCCCCCACCAAGGCAAGGCGCACCCCCGCGCCTTGCCTCACTGAAAATCCCCCGAGCACAAGAAAGACTCTTCTTTTTCTGAAGAAAAAGAAGCAAAAAGACTTCTAACCCATCCTTTCCAGCAGAGTCACTGCGCTTCCCTTATAGTCCACGTCATCGAACGACCGATAGCCCAGTTTTGCCGCCACCCGCAGTGAAACCGCATTCTCCGGCGCAATCATGCACACCGTCCGGCCCGGATCGCGCGCCATCAGCCAGTCATGCGCCGCGCGCGCCGCCTCGCTCGCCATTCCCCGGCCCTGAAACCTTGGCGCCAGAATCCACCCCGCCTCCGGCACCGTGTCGAACGCCGCCCCCAGCCCCCGTCGGAAATAGCCAAACCCAACCTCCCCCACGAACGCCCCATCCTCCCGCGCCCGCACCACGAACACGCCCATCCCGAACGCCGCCCAGTGCCCGATATTGCGCAGTAATTTCCGCCACGCATCGTCCGGCCCGTTCGCCCCCATCACCTGGCTCAAAAACCGCGCGACCGCCGGGTCCTGGTGCATCGCCCACACCTCTTCGAAATCCGCCACCATCGGCGGCGCCAAACTCAGCCGCTCCGTCTCGATCATGCCTCACCCAAAATAATTTCCTGGCGCACGCCACGCAGCTTGCGCACACTGCCCGGCATAAGCCCAGACCAGGAAACCACCATGGATGATTTCCTTTTCCCCGCCTGGCTCAACGCGCTTCGCGCCATCGGCCGCAATCCGCTGTGGTTCCTGCTCGCCTTCATTCTGCTGCTGCCAATCATGCGTGTCATAACCCCGCATCTCCTCGTCGGCACCGCCGCCGCGCC
>DAIDIQ010000025.1 GCA_027459285.1 Acetobacteraceae bacterium | reverse complement strand
GCCTTCGATGGTGCCGGTGAGGGTTGTGGTGTTGGCGATGGCGAGGGTGCCGGCGTCTATGACCGTGCCGGAGAAGTCGGTGGTGCCGGCGAGGGTCCAGCTGCTGTTGGCGGCGACATCGAGGGTGGAGAAATTCAGGTATTCGGTGCCGAGGCCGGAGAGGGTGCCGGCGGTGGGGCCGGCGAGGTCGAGCACATCGTTGACGGCAGCATTGGCGGCGACCGCGCCCATGAAGTGGGCGCCGGCATAGAGTTCGAGGGTTGCGGCGAGTGTGCCGAACTGGATGGCGTCCGCCCCGCGATTGCCAGCGATGAGGCCGCCCTGATCGATGAGGGTGGCGTTGGAAACATAGGCGCCGACGCCGTTGGCGCCGACGGTGTAGAGACCGACACCCCCCGCCGCGCCGAGCAACGTACCGGAATTGATGAGTACACCACCGGAAATGGCCGCGCCCGCGCCGCCCGCACCGCTGAAATAAACATAACCATAGCCGCCGACACCGCCTTCGATCATGCCATGGTTCATCAACGTGCCACCGGAAATGGCCGCGCCCGCGCCACCCGCACCACCATAAATGATGCCGACGCCTCCCACACCACCCTCGATGGTGCCGTCATTCGTCACCACACCAAGGGAAATGGAGGCACCCGAACCACCCGCGCCACCTTTACCTTTGGCGCCCCCAGCGTGGGTTCCCGCGCCACCGATAATCGTGCCGATATTCGTCAGCATGCCGCCGGAGATGACAGCGCCGACGCCGCCTGCGCCGGCATTGATGTAGCCGTAGCCCCCCGCGTTACCTTCGATTATGCCGTTATTTATCAGCGTGCCACCGGAAACGGCAGCGCCCGTGCCGCCCGCGCCGCCATAAATATCGCCAGTGCCGCCATAGGCTCCTTCAATTCTGCCGTCATTCGTCAACACACCACCGGATATGGCCGCGCCCGCGCCGCCCACGCCCCCCGCGGTCCGCAGGCCGTAACCGGCCATACCGCCCTCGATCAGGCCGTTATTCGTCAGCCCACCGCCGGATATGTCAGTGCCCGTGCCACCCGTGCCGCCATAAAGGTAGCTGTAGCCCCCTTGGCCGCCTTCGATCGTGCCGTCATTCATCAGCACACCGCCGGAAAGGATGGCGCCCATGCCCCCTGTGCCGCCAAAAAGGTAGCCGTCGCCCGCCCTGCCGCCTTCGATCAAGCGGCCATTCGTCAGTGTGCCGCCCGAAACCGCGGCGCCCTGGCCGCCCGTGCCGCCCGAATATTGGCTGTTGCTCCCCGTACCCCCCACCACACGGCCGTCATCATACACCGCATCGCCGGTGCCGAGCGTCAGGGCCGCCACCGACACGCCACTCGGTGTAATCGCGCCCGTCGCGGTGATCGTCAGCGTGCTGGCATAATTTCCGGCCCCCGCCACCACCGGATGCGTCACATCGCTTGAAATCACGCTCACCGAACCCGGCGCCGTGCCGACCGGCGCGGCCGCCTCCGCCTCCGCCTGGTGGTGAAAAGATTGCGGCGCATCGGTCATGGGCGGGATTCCAGACGGTGATAAAAACGGGATCTTGGCTGGAAATATCGGTAGAAATCCACGCGTGGATGAGCAAGGTATTATCCTCATAAAATACCGGCATACCGTGCATCGTCGGACCCTGCCATGTGTCCGGGCTGCCCGGCCGCCGCGGCATCGTATTGGTGGCGCGCACCCACCCTGACCGACTGGTCCGGGCGCGGGGGTGGCGGCGCGCGGTGGTGACCCTGGGCGTTATCGGCTGGGGGTGGCCGGGACCGCGACGGTGGACCAGGCATAGCGCTGCACCGCGTTGAGAAACGCCTTGACCGGGGGGGAGGCGCGACGGCCGGCGACGGTTACCACGCAGACGCTGCGCGTGACCGAGGGTGAAATTACCGGACACCCGACGACGCCAGGAAAAATCGCCGTGTACTCCGGTAGAAAGCAAATACCGAGACCGGCCGCGACCATGGTCAGAATCCAGTCTTCCCGCTCGCTCTCGTAGGAATCGACAAGCGTGACCCCCTGCTCGCGGCATCGGTCGGTCAGGTAATCATAGAACTCGCAATTGATGCGCGAAAGATACGTCTCGCCATCGAGTTCCGCCATTTCGATGTGATGTCTGCCAGAAAACCGGTGTCCGGCGGAACAGGCGATGACGAACTGTTCCGAGAAAAGCTCCGACGCCCTGAGGGGCTGCGGAAACCCATCCGGGCGCGCCATCAACGCCACATCCAGTTCGCCTTTTATCAGCAAATCACACAGCCGGTCCGGAACGTCTTCGAGGATACTGACATCGATGCCGGGATTCCTCGCCCTGAACCGAGCCATGAAGCCCACGAAAGGTGTGGGGGCGATCGTGCACATGACGCCGAGCGAAAGGCTCGCCTGCTCCAGCTTCAGAAACCGCATGGCGGTCCGCTTCGCCTCGGTGGATTGCGCCGCGATCTCGCTCAGATGCGGCTCGATCAGACGGCCAAGCTCGGTCAGATGCGTGTTGTTGCGTTCACGCGAGAACAGCAGGCCGCCGAGTTCGTTCTCCATTTTCTGGATCGCGCGCGTCAGCGCCGGCTGGCTGACATGGCATGCCTCGGCGGCCTTGGTGAAGTTGCGCGCCTTGCTTAACTCAAGGAAATAGCGGATTTCGTTCAGTTCCATGCTGCCTTCCCCTGCGCCTGTCGTGCCCATCAACCCCGGAACCAGGCCTCGGCGAGGATATGGGAGCCCGTTCTTTCAGCTTTTTGTTGGTCCGGCTTTGGGCCGGTAAGCAGCGTCTAGCGCATCAGATGTGAGGCGGCGAGCGGCTCAGTCAATGGCCCCGGCGCCGGCCGCGCGCGCCCGGCCGGCGCCGGCAAGCCGCTTGTTCCGCCGGTCTGTGCCGGCATGGCTCTCAGGCCCCGCATGGCACGGCGGAAACCAGGCCGAGCCGGGCGAGTTCCGCCCTGGTGGCCGGTGCCGCGAAACCGCCGTCATCATTCCCGCGCAGGGAGGCGACCAGATAATCGAGCGACGGCCCGTCATCGATATCGAACCATTCGGGCAGAAGGCAGGTCTCGAGGCCGATCGCGTCGGCGCGTGCGCGGGTTGTCGCGGCCACGGACGCCGTGCTCCAGGGTATGTCACGAAACAGCTCGGCATAGGGCCGCTTCATGCCGAGCAGGTAATAACCGCCATCCTGCGTGGCGCCGAGCACCGCGCGATCTCCGGGCTGCGCCAGAAGCTGGGCCGCCCGGACCAGGTATTGCGTGGGCAGGGTCGGCCCGTCCGCGTTCAGGACGCAGGCGGCGGCATAGCCACGGTCGAGCAGAGATTCGATTGTCTGAAGCAGGGATTTTCCCAGACCGTCGATGCCGGGTGACTCCACGCCCTCGCCATCGGCCAGTAATAATGACGTGCCGGGCGCGAGCAGCGGCACCAGCAGCGATTCGGTGCCGGCGGGCGCGTAGGCGAGGAAGCTTGCAATCGGCGCGCGACGGCCGGCGAGGCAGACATTGGCGGTGCTGTCATGAAGAAAGGCGGCGGCAAGAGCTGCCGCCGCGTCCGCCCCCACGGTTCTGGCCAGTCGCGTTTTCGCGCGGCCGCGGCGAGGTGCCTTGCCCATGACGGCCATGGCGCAACGTCTGGTGCGATTATCCGACATGGCGATTATTTTGCCGCCCCGGGGAGGTGGTTGCCGATGGTCTGACCATCATGGCCGTCAAAGTCGAGGCCATGGCCAGAGGGGCGCTGGCCGGGGGGCTTGGCCGATCCGGGGCAGGTCCAGCCGATGCCGCGGGCACGGCGCCGCGGCGCGGCCGAGGCGACCCGCCGTGGAGGAGATTTCCCGAGATCATCATGAGGGTCATCATGGCAGAGTGTGGCTCGAGGCGGCTTCCGTTTCGGTCGACGGCGGCGGCGGATCTCCGCGACACTTGACCTGAACGCATAACCGGCCCCGGCGGCTTGTCCAGGTATGATGATGATAGGCTTTCGGCATTTGCGAGGCCGATGCGGGCTGCCCGAAATTTCCCGCGGGCGATCAGGCCGGGTGGGCGGCGGTTATCGGGGGGTGGGAACTGACTGGCTTGGAGATGACCACGCTGCCGCCGCCGGCCGCCGATGAGGCGGGCCCACGCCATGCACGCATCGCGAAAGATTGAGTATGATGATCCGTTTGCTGCCATCGGGCGGGACGCCGCTTTCTCGTCCGGGCCTTGGCCAGACGAGACGCATGCCGGGAGGCATGCGCGATGCTGACTGACCTGCGCCATGGAATGCGCGCCACCATAGGCACGCTTGCGATGTCGATGGAACCGTGGCTGTGGCTGCTGATCCGGCTGTGGCTGGCACGGGCATTGATCGCCGCCGGCGTGCATCAGATGATGGGCCTTCCGGTCTCGGACGCCATGATCGGCTGGCGGCCGGCGCTGCTGCACGAACTATCCCTCTCCACTTTCGGGATTGCGATCCAGGCCGTCTGCCCCGTGCTGCTCGGCGTTGGTCTGTTCACGCGCCTCGCCGCGGCGGGTCTGCTCGTTCAGGTCTTGTTTCTGCCGGTTGCCGGCGTGGCCCCGGAATTACCGCTGCTGTGGGCCGCCTTGCTGCTGGCGCTGGTCGTGTATGGGGCGGGGTCGATTTCGCTCGACCGGCTGTTGCGCCGCGGCGCCTATCGCAGCGCCGTGCCGGGTGCGGCGCTGATCGTTGCCCTCTCCGGCCGCATCACCCGCTATCTGGGTCCGGTCTTCATCGCGGCGGTGCTGGGTTTTCTGCTGATCTCGCGCCCCAGGCTCGGCATGACCGCGCTCACGCCAGGCTGGGCACTGCTGCTCGTTATTGTCGTGATACGCGCCGTGCGGTGGCTCGGCGCATGGCGTGAACGCACCTTGGCACGAGCGACGCCCGCGCCTCTGCCCCATGTGGTGGTTGTCGGGGGCGGCTTTGGCGGAATAAGCGCCGCGCGCGGCCTTCGCGACGCCGCCTGTCGCGTGACATTGATCGATCGGCGCAACCACCATCTGTTTCAGCCCTTGCTGTATCAGGTTGCAACCGCAAGCCTCGCGCCCGGCGATATCGCGACCCCGATCCGCGAAATGCTCCGGCGCCAGGAAAACGTGCGCGTGCTGCTGGGTGAGGTCACCGGCATAGACGCGACAGACAAGGCGGTCGTGCTCAACCGTGGCCGTATTCCCTATGATTATCTGGTGCTCGCGACGGGCGCGCGCCACAGCTATTTCGGTCGCGACGAGTGGGCGGAATTCGCTCCCGGTCTCAAGAGTATCGAGGATGCGACTGCCATGCGCGCGCGCCTGCTGCGCGCCTTCGAGGAGGCGGAAACCGCCGAGACCGATGCCGCACGGCAAGCCTGGCTCACATTCGTGATTGTCGGTGGCGGGCCGACCGGGGTCGAGCTTGCGGGCGCGATCGCGGAACTCGCGACGCACGGCCTCGCGGGGGAATTCCGCAGCTTCGACCCATCCACCGCGCGCATCGTGTTGATCGAGGCATCGCCCAGGCTGCTGGCCGCGTTCCCCGAGGCCCTGTCGCACGCCGCGCGCGCGGCGCTCGAGGGCCTCGGCGTCGAGGTGCATACCGGCAAGCGGGTGGAGGTGGTCGAGGCGGATGTCGTCGTTGTCGCCGGCCAGTCCCTGACCGCGCGAACCGTGTTCTGGGCGGCGGGCGTCATGGCCTCGCCCGCGGCAAAATGGCTGGCGGTATCGGCCGACCGCGCCGGCCGCGTGCCCGTCGGGCCGGATTTATCCGTGCCGGGAATGGACGGCGTGTTCGCGGTCGGCGATACCGCGCTCAGCCTCGCCTGGAACGGTCAGCCGGTGCCCGGCCTCGCCCCCGCGGCCAAGCAGAGCGGCGCCTATGTGGCCCGGGCCATACGCGCGAGGCTTACGGGCGCGCCCGCGCCCGCGCCGTTCCGCTACCGCCATCTCGGCAGCCTCGCCACCATCGGCCGTCAGGCCGCGGTTGCCGATTTCGGCACGATCCGCCTGAAAGGCGCGCTCGCCTGGTGGCTGTGGGGCGCCGTGCATGTCGGGTTCCTGGTCGGCGGGCGGAACCGGGTGACGGTCATGCTGGATTGGTTATGGGCCTATCTGACCTATCGCCGCGGCACCGGACTGATCACCGAAAGCACGAGCCTGGCACCGCCCGGGTTCGTCGAGCCTCGCCCGGCGCCTGGCCCGGCGCTCGAGCCCGGGAAATCGTGAGAAGACTTGACCCGGCGATGATCGACCCACGATAAAACCGGGCTGATCGACCCGTCTTCCCGGCTCCGCCCCGGGTTCGGGTAAAAATGAAAAGGCCGTTCGATGCGCTTCGTCATGCATCCCGATATTGCCTACCAATACCCGATCTGGTGGGTCGGCCTGACGATCACGGCTCTCGGGGTAATTCTCGCCGTGATGGTGGAGCTTTCCGTCCGCGCGGTCATTCCGATCGCGTTTCGTCGTCAGCACAATGATGCCGCGGCGGCGATGTGCTCGATCATCGGGGTCACCTACGCGGTTCTGCTGGCGTTCGTCGCGATGCTCGCCTGGGAAGGGTTCAACCGGGCAAAAGCCGCGAGCTACGCGGAGGCGGCGTATGTTCTCAATGTCTCGGATGTTGCCGCCGGCTTCGCCGAACCCGAACGGGCGGCGATGGAGACGGATATCGCCGGATACGCGCGGGATGTGATCAACATCGAATGGCCCGCCCAGGCCGAGGGTCATTACTCGGATCGCGCCCGCGCCGATCTCAACGCGCTTGAGCGCATGGCGCTCACCGTCAAGCCGGCGAATTCGGCTGAGAGCAACATGCAGTCGCAGTTGCTGGCATCGCTTGCCCAGCTACGGGTCGCGCGTCAGGCGCGGATGCTTTCGGCCGAGACGCCCATCCCGCCGATCATCTGGATCGTGCTGCTGCTCGGTGGCGGGCTGACCCTCGCCTCCGCGTCGTTTCTTGGCGTGACGAGCTTGACGTTGCACCTCGCGATGTCGTCGGCGCTGGCCATTTCCGGCGCGCTGGTGCTCATTCTGATCGTGGCGCTGGCCAATCCGTTCCGCGGTAATTTCCGTGTCTCCACGCTGCCGTTCGAGCGTGCGCTGACGCAGATCGTCGCCCTGAAGGCGCCGCCGACATGATCCGGGTTTTTCGCCGGTGCAGCCGGCCGGTTTAATTCCTCTTGTTTGATGCTTTGTCAGCCGCAGTCGCGGCAGATGCGCGCCCATACGCCGTCCGGTCCGCCGAGAAGAAGCGCGATGCAGGCGGTCCAGCCGGTCTGGTGCGAGGCACCGAGGCCGCGGCCATCATCGCCGTGGAAATATTCGTGAAACAGGATGTGATCGCGAAAATGCGGGTCGGTTTGCAGCAAGCCGTTATCGCCCCAGACCGGCCTGCGACCTTCCGCATCGCGCAGGAACAGCCGACCGAGCCGCATCGCGAGGCGATCGGCGATGTCGCCCAGCGTCAGCCGCTCGCCCGAGCCGGTCGGGTATTCGACCAGGAAATCGTCGCCGTAATACCGCTGGAATTCGTGCAGGCTGTCGATCAACAGCAGGTTGATCGGCATCCAGATCGGGCCGCGCCAGTTGGAATTGCCGCCGAACGCGCCGGACCGGCCCTCGCCCGGTTCATAGCCGACGGCGAGCCGCATGCCGTCCAGTTCGAGTTCGAAGGGCTTATCGTGGTGAGCCCGCGAAAGCCCGCGCACGCCGAACGGTGACAGGAATTCGGCCGGGTTGAGCATGCGCGCGAGCAGGCACTTCATCCGGTGGCCGCGCAGCAGCGACAGCAGGCGGCGGTCCGCCGCACCCGGAACCGACCAGCGCGAGATCAGCCTGGCCAGCTCCGGGCGTCGCTGCAGAACGGCCAACAATCCGGCGCGGAACTCGGGCAGCTTATCGATCGCGGCACCATCGATCACTTCGACGGCAAAAAGCGGTATCAGCCCGACGATGGTCTGGAGCCGGAGCGGAACGCCGCCACCCTCGGGCAGGCGGAGCACATCATAGAAGAACCCGTCCTCCTCGTTCCACAGGCCGACGCCGCCGGTGGTCGTCATCGCTTCCGCGATCAGCAGGAAATGCTCGAAGAATTTGAGCGCCATGCCCTCATAGACGGGGTCGGCGATGGCGAGTTCCAGGGCGATGCGCATCAGGTTGAGCGAAAACATCGCCATCCAGGCGGTCCCGTCCGACTGATCGATGACGCCGGCGCCGGGAATCGTCGCCGAGCGGTCGAACACGGAGATATTATCGAGGCCAAGAAACCCGCCGCCGAAGACATTCCGGCCATCCGCATCCTTGCGGTTGACCCACCAGGTGAAATTGAGTGCCAGACGATGAAAGCAGCGCTCGAGAAAATCACGGTCCGGCTCGCCGCGCATTTTGCGGTCCATCTGATAGATGCGCAGCGCGGCCCAGGCCTGCACCGGCGGGTTCACATCGTCGAACGCCCATTCATAGGCGGGAAGCTGCCCGTTCGGGTGCGCGTACCGATCGCCGGTCAGAACCAGCAATTGCTGCTTGGCGAAATCCGGGTCGATCGGCACGAAGGCGACGCAGTGAAATGCCAGATCCCAGGCGGCGAACCAGGGATATTCCCAGCTATCCGGCATCGAGAGCACGTCGGCCGCGGCGACGTGGCGCCAGGCGGCGTTTCGGCCCTGGCCGTTGCGCGCCGGCGGTGGCTGGCCGGGATCGCCCTGCAACCAGCGCCGGACATCGTAGAGATAGGCCTGTTTGCACCAGAGCAGGCCGGCAAAGGCCTGGCGCTGCACCAGCCTCGCATCCTGATCGGCGATACCCGCCTGCAGCGCGTCGTAGAACGCGTCCGCCTCGGCGCGGCGGGCGGCGAGCACGCGGTCGAACCCGGCAAAACCGGGCTTTGCCCCACGCGGGCGAAAGCGCGCGCGCAGTACCGCGCTGCCATGCGCCTCGATAGACAGCACATGGTGCGCGGCGCATTTGCTGCCGACGCCACTTTCGCTCAAGCCCTCGCGCCGCCCGAGCACGACGGCGTCGTTGATGCCATCCTTCACCGGGCCGCCGGGCGGCAGCCCGTAGAGCCGGGCGAAATTGGTCTCGTTCTCGCACATGAGCCAGGCGGCGTCGCCCTCGACCTCGAACACGCGCGCATCGTGGGCGGGATGCTCGGCCAGCACCGAACCGTCCTGCACCCTCAATGACGGGCGCCGACGATCCGCCGCGTCCAGGCGATCGGCCTCCCAGGTCCAGTCGTTGCGCGCCCAGAGGTGCGGCAGCAGGTGCAGCGTGGCCGCCTCCGGCCCGCGATTATGGACGGTGACACGCAGCAGCAGATCGTCGGGCGAGGCCTTGGCCCACTCGATGACGACATCGAAATAGCGGCCCGCATCGAAAATGCCGGTATCGATCAACTCGAATTCCCGCTCGGCGGTCGAGCGCGCGCGGTTTTCCCGGACCAGTCTTTCGTAGGGAAAAGCGGCCTGCGGATATTTGTAGAGCATCCGCATATAGGCGTGGCTGGGTACACCATCGAGGAAATAATAAAGCTCCTTGACGTCCTCGCCGTGATTGCCCTGGTCGTTGGTGAGGCCGAACAGCCGCTCCTTGAGGATCGGATCGTTACCGTTCCAGAGCGCGAGCGAAAGGCACCAGAACAGCGTGTCGTCGGCAAAGCCGGCCAGGCCATCCTCGCCCCAGCGATAGGCGCGGCTGCGCGCGTGATCGTGGGGGAAATAGTCCCAGGCGGTGCCATTGGGGCTGTAATCCTCGCGCACCGTGCCCCAATGGCGTTCGCTCAGATAGGGCCCCCAGCGGCGCCATGCCGCGCGATCGCGCGCATCGAGCAGCCGCTTGCCCTCGGTGGTGGCGAAAATCGGGTCGAGACTCATGGTGGCGTCCCGCCAGCGGGTGCCTCGTCGCGGAGCATCGCCTCGATCCGGATCAACTCGCCGAGCGACCAGGCCTGGAACGGACAGCCACCCGGATGGTGCGGCGGATCGCCGTCGGCCACCTCCGAGACATGGCCAAGCCCGGCGGTCTCGAGATGCGCGCGAAGCGGGGCGAGAAAGCGCGCGCGCGCCTCGACAAGGGTTTTGCCGAGCGATTTCGGCCGGCTGTCCCGCACCGCGAGCCAGGCGGCCACGAACGGGCCGAGCAGCCAGGGCCAGGCCGTGCCCTGGTGATAGGCGGTATCCCGCTCGAACGGGCCGCCGGCGTAGCAGGGATGATAGTCCGGGTCGGACGGGCTGAGCGTGCGCAGGCCGAGGGGGGTGAGCAAGTCGCGCTCGGCCAGCGCCACGATGCCTGCCCGCAACTCGGGGCCAACCACCTCGAATGGCAGGCCACCGGCGGCAAGCACCTGGTTCGGCCGGATCCGGCGGTCTCGCCCGCCCGGCACATCCGCGGCGTCGAGAACATCGATCAGGCCGCCGGTCTCGGGGTCGGGAAACGCCGCAAGGAAACTTTTCTGCGCGCGCTCGGCCAGTGCCTGCCAGTGGCTTCCCCCCGACCATTGCCCGGCCACCCGCAGCGCATTGATCCACAGCGCCTGCACCTCGACCGGCTTGCCGATGCGTGGGGTGACGACGTAATCGCCGATCCGGGCGTCCATCCAGGTAAGCTGAACACCCGGCACCCCGGCGCGCAGCAGCCCGTCCTGCGGGTCGAGCGAGATGCCATAGCGGGTGCCGGCCGCGTAGCCCTCCAGCACCGCGACCACGGCGGCCCGCAATTTTGCCGCGTCATCGGCTTTCGCGCCGCCGGCGGCGAGAAGCTCGTGGACCGCGACCGCGAACCACAGCGAGGCATCGACCGAGTTATACTCGGGCGTCTCGTCGGCGTCGGGGAAGCGGTTGGGCAGCATGCCCTCGCTGACGAAGCCGCTCCAGGCAACCAGTATCGCCGCCGCTTCATCCAGGCGGCCGCGCGCGATCAGCAGGCCGCGCATGGCGATGAACGTGTCGCGGCCCCAATCGGTGAACCAGGGAAAGCCGGCCAGCAGCGTGCGTTCGCCACCGCGCGCGGCGAGATAGGCGTCGGTCGCGACATCGCGCGGCGCACGGGCGCGGCGCGCGCGCTCGGCCTTTTCGAGCGCGGCGATGGGGCGCGATCCGGGCGGTCCGGCACGAAAGGCGAGCGTCGCCTGACGCACCGATTGCCAGGTGAAAATTCCGGGGCTCGCCAGGTCCTCGCCGTCATCGAGCCCGCGCTCGCGTTCCCGCGCATAGGAAAAGCCGCGATACCAGACAGGCTCGTCGGTCCAGGCGAAATCACCGCGTGCCGAAATCGCCGGCACGCCAGCATAAGGGTGCCAGGTACGCCCTGCCTCGGTGGCCGAGGAAGCAAACCCGAAGGCAGGGTTCTCATGGTGCAGCGCGTGATAGTCCCGACCGGACATCAGCGGGCGGACGAAAAGATCGACCGGCCGGTCGGCGCTCCAGCGCAGCACCGTCTCGGCCGCGTCGCGGGCGCAAAACAGGGTGACCATGATCGCGGTGCCGTCGGCGAGCGCGTACACCCAGGTCGGGAAGGGTGTTGCCGTGAAATCGCGCAGATGAGCGCGGCCGTCGGGAAAGATGGTGCCATCGGCATAGGCCTGGGCGGTCAAGGCGGTGCGCCCGTCCGGCGTGCCGACCCAGGCCTCGATGCCATTGACCAGAACGAAGCGGCCGGTCGGCGGGGTTGCCGCCGCCAGCAGCAGGGCGTGGTAGCGACGCGTGCGCAGCAGGCCGACCGTGCCGGAGGCGAAGCCGCCTTGCCCGTCGGTTTCGAGCCACTCCGCGTTCAGATCCATGCCCGCCCCTGATGCTGGCCGCCACGCGGCACCCTGTCCGGTGTCGTAAGGCATCCGGGCGCGTTCACTGAAGGCATGGCTTTCATGTTCGGCCGATATCGTCGTCAGTGCCTATCGGCCGGATGACATTCCGACCCGGCCCCCGGGGCCCCCGATCCGGAATAATTCCCCCCCCCGCATCCGGCAAACCCGCGGCACCTCAGGCGGCGCGACCAGCATCGCCCGCGATCAGCCGGTCGATATAGGTCCGGAATTCGGATGAAAAGCCGAACGGATTTTCCGCCCACCATTCCCGGACACCGGCGGAGCCAAACACGGTCTTGATGCCGGTCTCCTCGGCGAGCACGATGGCATGGTCGCCGGCACCCAGCTTGGACTGGGTGTACATCGTCTCACACACATGCAGATAGGCCCGCATCAACGAGTCGAAACGCCAGCGTTCTTCCGGTGACAGCGCGCCCCGCTGGCTCATGCCGAGAAACCAGATCCGGGTGACCTCGGCACTTTGCACCCAAATGAGATTGATGCGGTTCAGTGCCTCGGATACGGCATGATGGGACTGCGCCAACGCGCTTTTCGTGTTCTGGCGTAGTTCGACGCCGACGAAAATGAGCGACGCGACGAAGGCGATCGAGCCGATTGCCTGCGAGATTTCCGAGATTTCGTTGAGCGTCATCATGGTCCGTTCCTGCCCGAGCCTTGTCTTTGCCGAGACCGCGGGTGCCGCGGATGCGCAAACGCCTGCCTTGATGCCGACCAGTGGGCCATTGCCGTGACGATAGCGGCGTTACCGCGCGATCCGTCGCGCCCGCGCCGGTCGGCTCGGCGCTACAGGCTCCAGCGCAGCCCGCACCCCTCGCACGGTTTCGGCGGCGTATCGCCGAGCAGCCTGCCGCGAAAATCGCGATAGGCCTCGCCGTTCCAGATCTCGCGCAGCGTCTGCTGGGTCGCATCCCCGAGCGTGTAGTTTTCATAGCCGCGCGCCGAGAACGGCGCGATGCAGCATGGCAGGGCGCGCCCATGCGCGGTGAAATACATCAGCGACCAGGGCCGCCGGCAGAGCGACCAGGGCGAGGACTCGTCACTGCGTTTCAGGCTGATGCCGGGCTCGGTCGCGCCGGATGCGTCGAGCCTGACGCCGAGCGACTGCCCGAGCGCCATCGCCTGCTCGATCGTCTCCGCCTCGGAGGCCTCGGTACGCTCGAATAACGAACACTCGGCGCGGGCGAGACCGAAACCCTGCTCGTCGAACACCAGCCGCTGCAAATGAACCTCGGCCACCCCCATCCGCGCGGCGAGGCGGACAAAATCCGGTAGCTGGCCGATCGTCTCCTGAAGGCCCGTGAGCCATAGCGAGACACGCGGATTGGCAAGATCGCGCTCGCGCAGATACCCGGTGAAGCGCTTCACGTCGCGCACGATCCGGTCGAAAAAATTCTTGCCGCGGATACGCGCATAGGTTGGCGCATCGGCCGCGTCGAGCGATACGCGAAGCTCGTCGAGGCCGGAATCCACCAGTTCCGGGAAACGGCGCTCGCGGAGCAGGGTGCCGTTGGTATTGAACAAGACATAGACGCCGCGATCCTTGAGATAGCGGATCATCGCCGGCAGGGCGCGTACCAGCATCGGCTCGCCCACGCCGTGCAGAACCGCGCGGCTGAGACCGGGAAGCTGATCGACGATGCGGGTGAACAGCGCCCACGACATATCCGCCGGCGGCTCCAGCGCCTCGAAGGTGCGCGGGCAGGTTTCGCACAGCAGATTGCAGCGATTGGTGATTTCGAGATAGGCGCACACCGGGGGCTGCTCGGCCTCGACCGTCCGCTTGGCGTCCACCGACTGAAAATAGCGCCGCGGATCAGAAACCAGGGAAGCGTCTTCTGTCACGGCAAGCTCCTTTCGCGGGGCGGACATCAATCCTTGGCCGGCCTCCGTCACCGCAGGGTCGCGGCCAAATGCGCCATGCACGCGGATCCCCCGGGCTCCCGCCCGCCGCGCGGGCAAGCGGCCGCCCGACCACGCGACGAGGCCGGACAGCCGTGCCGGGGTCCCGGGTGGCAGCCCTCCGCCACGAAGCACAGACCGAGCCCGCTGGCAGCAGATACCGTGCGGGGCACGACGCCCGCCAGGCATGGAAGTGATAGGCAGAACGTATTTCTCAGCGAGCGGCGGACGACCTCATAGTCCGACCGTCTGAGCGCCACGCCGGTCCGCCGGTCGTTTTGCCTGGGCTGAGAGTTTGCGACCGCGCGCATGCGCGCGCCAATGGGGAATCGATATGCAACTCGGCATGATAGGTCTGGGGCGGATGGGTGCGAACATGGCCACCCGCCTGATCAAGGCGGGGCACATGGTGCACGTCCATGACCGGAGCGAGCAGCCGGTCAGGGAACTGGCGGCGATGGGGGCCACCGGTGCCACCGACCTTGCGACGTTTGTCCGCGGCCTGAGCGCGCCGCGGGCGGTGTGGTTGATGGTGCCGGCGGCGGCGGTCGATCCGGCGCTCGAGGCGCTCATGCCGCTGCTCGAGCCGGGCGACACGGTGATCGATGGCGGCAATTCCTACTATCAGGATGATATCCGCCGATCGGAGACGGTGCGTGCCAAGGGGCTGCACTATGTCGATGTCGGCGTGAGCGGCGGGGTGTGGGGCCTCGAACGCGGCTATTGCCAGATGATCGGCGGCGACGATGCGGTGGTCCAGCGCCTCGACCCGATTTTCCGTGCGCTCGCGCCCGGCGTCGAGGCGGCATCCCGCACCCCGGGTGCCAGCGGCGAGCCGAGCCAGGCCGAGCGTGGCTATCTCCACTGCGGGCCGAGCGGCGCCGGACACTTCGTCAAGATGGTGCATAACGGCATCGAATACGGCATGATGGCCGCCTACGCCGAAGGGCTCGGCATCATCCGGCGGGCAAATGTCGGCCTGACCCGGAGCGAGGTCGATGCCGAGACGACGCCGCTGCGCGAACCCAAATTCTACGCCTATGATTTCGACATGGCGGCAATAACCGAGGTCTGGCGTCGTGGCAGCGTGGTGAGCTCCTGGTTGCTCGACCTCGCCGCCAGCGCGCTGCGCAAAAGCCCGGATCTCAGCGGCTTCTCGGGGCGGGTCTCCGATTCCGGCGAGGGCCGCTGGACCCTGCAGGCGGCGATCGACGAGGGCGTGCCCGCGCCGGTGCTGGCCTCTGCCCTGTTCGCGCGCTTCAGTTCCCGCAACGAGGCGGAGTACGAGAACAAGCTGATGTCGGCTCTGCGCCTCGAATTCGGCGGGCACAACGAAAAGACCGCCTGATAATTCTCACACACCCGTTCGGCGAGAGAGGAGACTTCCCTTGTTGCCCACCGCGCGACTGAACAAGCTGGGGCAAAGCCTCTGGCTCGACGACATCACCCGCGATCTGCTCGATAGTGGAACGCTTGCGACCTTCATCGAGACATGGTCGGTGACCGGGCTCACCTCCAACCCGACCATTTTCGATCACGCCATCACTCACAGCGCTTCCTATGACCGTGAAATAATCCGTCTGCTCGATTCCGGGCTTCGCGGCGAGGATTTGTTCTTCGAGCTCGCGATCCAGGACCTGAGGCGCGCCGCCGATCTGTTCCTGCCGATCCATCGGCGCACCGCGAGCGTGGATGGCTGGGTCTCGCTCGAGGTATCGCCGCTACTTGCCTACGACACCAAGGGAACCGTCGCCGCCGCCGAGGCGCTGCTGGCCAAGGCGGCGCGGCCGAACCTGTTCATCAAAATTCCCGGCACGCGCGAAGGGCTGCCAGCGATCGAGGAGGCGATATTCCGTGGCGTGCCGGTCAACGTCACGCTGCTGTTCTCGCCCGATCATTACCTCGCCGCCTCCGAGGCCTATATGCGCGGGCTCGAGCGGCGGATCGATGCCGGGCTTTCGCCCGATGTGCGCTCGGTCGCATCGCTTTTCATTTCGCGCTGGGACCGCGCGGCGGCGGAAGCCTTGCCCGATCATCTCAGGAACGGGCTCGGCATCGCGATCGGGCAGCGTGCCTATAACGTGTTCCGCGACCAGCTGGACACCGACCGCTGGCAGCGGCTCGAAAGCCACGGCGCGCGGGCGCAGCGTCTGCTGTTCGCGAGCACCGGGACCAAGGACCCCGCGATCTCGGACGTGCTGTATGTCAATGGTCTCGCGGCACCCAACACGGTGAATACGATGCCGCAGGCCACCTTGAAGGCGACCGCCGACCATGGCGGGGCCGGGCGGGCGCTGGTGCGCGACAGCGCCAAAAGTGCCGCGTCTCTCGGCATGTTCGAAAATGCCGGCATCGATATCGCGGCACTCGCGCAAACGCTGCAAGCGGATGGCGCCGCGGCCTTCGTCGCCTCGTGGCAGGAACTGCTCCAGGCGATCGACGCCAAGAGCAAGGTGTTGAGCTGAGCCGTCGCCGCGAATCTGGGGAGGAACCGATGGACATGAAGACCGTAACCAACGCCAGTGCCGCCTGGTGGGCGCTCGCCGCGCACTACGAGAAAATCAAGGACGTTCACCTGCGTACGCTGTTCTCGGAAGATCCAGGGCGGGCGCAACGTTTCTCGGCGGATGGCGCCGGGCTGTTTCTCGACTATTCGAAGAACCGGATCACCGACGAGACGCTGCGGCTGCTGTTTGCGCTGGCTGAAAGCCGGGGCGTCACCGCGCGGCGGGACGCGATGTTTCGGGGCGAGAAAATCAACAACACCGAGAGGCGGGCCGTTCTCCACGTCGCGTTGCGCGCCCCCCGTGATGCCCGCATCGAGGTGGACGGCACCAATGTCGTGCCGGACGTGCACGAGGTGCTCGACCGGATGGCAGGATTCGCCGAGCAGATTCGCGGCGGAAGCTGGACCGGACATACCGGCAAGCGCATCAAGACCATCGTCAATATCGGTATCGGTGGGTCTTATCTCGGCCCCGAGATGGCCTATCGCGCGCTGCGCCCCTACAGCGACCGGGGAATGTCATTCCGCTTCGTCGCCAACGTCGATGGCGCGGACTTCAGCGAGGCGGTTCAGGGACTGGATGCGGCCGAGACGCTTTTTATCGTCTCGTCGAAAACCTTCACCACGCTCGAGACCATGACCAATGCCGCGACCGCCCGGCGCTGGGTCGTCGAGCGTCTCGGCACGGATGCGGCGGTGGCCAGGCATTTTGTCGCGGTTTCAACCAACGAAGCCGGGGTGCGGGATTTCGGGATCGATACTGTGAACATGTTCGGCTTCTGGGATTGGGTCGGCGGCCGCTATTCGATGGATGGCGCGATCGGACTATCCACCATGGTCGCGATCGGGCCGGAGCACTTCCGCGACATGCTCGCCGGCTTTCACGCCATGGACGAGCATTTCCGGACCGCGCCGGCCGAGCGTAACCTGCCGATGCTGCTCGGGCTGCTGACCGTCTGGTACAATAATTTCTTCGGCGCGCAGACCCTGGGTGTCATGCCCTACGCGGCGCATCTCGGCCGTTTCCCGGCCTATCTCCAGCAATTGCAGATGGAGAGTAACGGCAAGCATGTCGATCTCCAGGGCCGCCCGATCGGCTATCAGACCGGTCCGGTGATCTGGGGAGAGCCGGGCACCGACGGCCAGCACTCCTTCTATCAGTTGATCCACCAGGGCACGAAACTTATTCCCTGCGATCTGATCGGATTTCTCCAGCCGCTCAGCCCGATCGCGTCTCAGCACGACCTGCTGATGGCCAATCTGTTCGCCCAGGCCGAGGCGCTGGCCTTCGGCAAGACCGCGCGGGAAGTGGCGGCCGGCGGCGTGCCCGAATGGCAGGTGCCCTTCCGCGTGTTCGAGGGCAATCGCCCGACCAACCTCATTCTCGCCGACCGGCTCGACCCGCACACGCTCGGCGCGCTGGTGGCGCTCTACGAGCATAGCGTATTCACCCAGGGTGCGATCTGGGATATCGACAGCTTCGATCAGTGGGGTGTCGAACTCGGCAAGGCGCTGGCGCTGCGTATCGTGCCGGAACTCGATTCCCGGCAAGACGCGGCACTCGCTCATGATAGCTCCACCAACGCCCTGATCGACCGGTATCGGCGGGCGAGCCAGGCGAGGGGGAATTAAGCCATGCGCCTCGGGTACAACCGCCCACTCTATATCCTGCCCTTCGATCACCGCGCGAGCTTCGAGAAGGGGCTGTTCGGCTTCAAGCCGCCACTGACCCGCGAACAAACGGCGATGGTCGCGGCCACCAAGCAGGTGGTGTATGACGGGTTCAAGCTCGCGCTGAGACATGGCGTGCCGGCGGCCGCGGCGGGTATTCTCGTCGACGAGGAATTCGGCGCCGCCATCCTGCGCGATGCCCGCGAGCGCCGCTTCATCACCTGCATGCCGGTCGAGAAAAGCGGGCAGGATGAGTTCGCGTTCGAATATGCCGATCGCTGGCGGGAGCATATCGCCGCCTTCGCGCCGACCTTCGTCAAGGCGCTCGTGCGCTACAATCCGGAAGGCGATGAGGCGATGAACCGGCGCCAGGCGGCGCGGCTCAAGGAATTGGCGGATTACTGCCATCAGAACGGACTTTATTTCATGTTCGAATTGCTGGTGCCGGCGACGCACGAACAGTCCGACCGGCTGGAGGGCAATGTGCGCCTGTATGACCATGATCTGCGGCCCTCGCTGATGATCGCCGCGATCAAGGAGCTTCAGCAGGCGGGTGTCGAGCCCGATGTCTGGAAGATCGAGGGGTTAGATCTCCGCGCCGATTGCGAGGCGATCGTGGCCGCGGCGCGGCGCGACGGCCGTGGCGAGGTGGGTTGCATCGTGCTCGGCCGTGGCTCCGATGAGTCCGGCATCATCGAGTGGTTGCGCACCGCGGCGCCGGTACGCGGCTTCGTCGGCTTCGCGGTTGGCCGCACCTCGTTCTGGCCGGCGCTGGTCGGGCTGCACGACAACACCACCACGCGCGAGACGGCGACCGAACAGATCGCCGAACGCTATCTCGAATGGGTGAGCGTTTTTACCACCGGGCGGAAGGCAGGCGACCATGCTTGACAGCGACATCGATCGCCTCTGCATCAATACGGTCCGCACGCTCGCGATCGATGCGATTCAGAAAGCAAAATCGGGCCATCCAGGCACGCCGATGGGCCTGGCACCGGTGGCCTATGGGCTGTGGCAGAACCGGCTCAATTTCGATCCGGCGGACCCGGTCTGGCCCAATCGCGACCGGTTCGTGCTTTCCGCCGGCCATGCCTCGATGCTGCTCTATGCGCTGCTGCACCTGACCGGGACGCAGGCGGTGGATGCCAGCTATGAAACGCTCGGCCGCCCGTCAGTGACGCTCGACGACATCAAAACATTCCGCCAGCTCGACAGCGCCTGTCCCGGACACCCGGAATATCACCTGACCTCCGGCGTGGAGGCAACCACCGGCCCGCTCGGTCAGGGGGTTGCGATGAGCGTCGGCATGGCGATGGCCGAGCGCTGGCTTGCGACGCATTTCAACCGGCCCGATTTCGCGGTGGTGGATTGGCGGACATATGCGTTGTGCGGCGATGGCTGCATGATGGAAGGCATCTCAGGCGAGGCCGCTTCGCTCGCCGGGCATCTCAAGCTGAACAAGCTGTGCTGGATCTACGATTCCAACCGCGTGACGATCGAGGGACACACTGAAATTGCCTTTACCGAGGATGTCGCGACCCGCTTTCTCGGCTATGGCTGGCATGTGCTGCATGTGCGCGACGCCAATAACGCGCAGGAAGTACTCGGCGCCTTCGATCTCGCCTCGCGCGAACAGGGTCGGCCTACCCTGATCATCGTCGAGAGCCATATCGGCTATGGCGCGCCGCACAAGCAGGACAGCCCGGAGGCGCATGGCGAACCGCTTGGCGACGAGGAAGTCAGGCTCACCAAGACATTCTACGGCTGGCCCGAGGATGCGCAGTTTCTCGTGCCGGACGGCGTTTATCAGCATTTCGCCGATGGTATCGGCACGCGCGGCGCCGAGAAACACGCGGCATGGCGGGCGCTGTTCGCGCGCTATCGCGCGGCCCATGCCGAGCTTGCCCGAGACTTCGAGGCCTTGCAGCTGCGCGAGCTGCCGCCCGGCTGGGAAGAGGCGATTCCGATATTTCCCGCCGATGCGAAAGGTATCGCGAGCCGCGATTCCTCCGCGACCGTCGAGAACGCCATCGCCAAGGTGGTGCCCTGGCTGGTCGGCGGCGCCGCCGATCTCGCGCCATCGACCAAAACCCGCATGACCTTCGCGCAGGCGGGTGACTTCCAGCCGGGCGATTACGGCGGCCGCAACCTGCATTTCGGCATCCGCGAGCATGCGATGGGCGCCGCGGTCAATGGCATGGCGCTCTCGAAGCTGCGGCCGTTCGGCTCGGGCTTTCTGATTTTCTCCGATTACATGCGCAACCCGATCCGGCTTTCCGCGATCATGGAATTGCCGGTGATCTACGTGTTCACCCACGATTCGATCGGGGTTGGCGAGGACGGGCCGACCCACCAGCCGGTGGAGCAATTGATCGGCCTGCGCGCGGTCCCGGGCCTTGTGACCCTGCGCCCGTGCGATGCCAACGAGGTTGCCGAGGCGTGGCGGGTCGCGCTGAAGGCGAAGCACCGGCCGACCTGCCTGGTCCTGTCGCGCCAGGCCCTGCCGACGCTGGATCGCGGCCGTTTCGCGCCGGCCGCCGGGCTTGCGCGCGGCGCCTATGTCCTGGCCGATCTCGGCGGCGCGCCGCCGCGGGTCATTCTGATCGGCACCGGCAGCGAGGTTTCGCTCTGCGTCGCCGCCGCCGAGCAACTCGCCGCCGAGGGCGTGCCGGCGCGCGTCGTCAGCATGCCGTCCTGGGAGCTTTTCGAGCAACAGGACGATGCCTATCGCGAGCAGGTTCTGCCCGATGCGATTTCCGCCCGCGTCGCGGTCGAACAGGCCGGGGTGATGGGTTGGGCGCGCTATGTCGGGCGGCACGGCGCCGTGATCGGCATGCACGGCTTCGGGGCCTCCGCACCGCTCAAGGCGTTGCTGACGAAATTCGGCTTCACCGTGGAGGCTGTGACAAAGGCCGCGCGGGACCAGATCAGCAGACAGGGCAGCCGGGGATAGGCACGATGGCGGACGATGCAGGCAGCATGCCGACAACGCAATCGGAACTGGCCGTGAGGCCGGCGGGTCCGTGCGCGATGGTGATTTTCGGCGCGGGCGGCGACCTGACCAAGCGCCTCGTCGTGCCGGCACTGTATAATCTGGCATCGAGCGGCCTGCTGCCGAGGGATTTCGCACTGATCGGCGTCGATGCGGCCGACCTCACCACCGATCAGTGGCGTCAGCGCCTGGCCGAGATGATGCAACAATCGGCGAAAGGTGGCGGCGAATTCTCGGCCGATGGCACAAACCCGGAAGTGTGGGGCATGCTGAGTGGCCGCATGACCTACCTCAGGGGGGATTTCGGCGAGGCGGCGACCTTCACGCGGCTTGCGGACGTGCTGGCGGAGACCGCCCGCGCATACGGGACCGGCGGCAACGTATTGTTCTATCTCGCCGTCGCCGACCGCTTTTTTGGACCCTTGACCGAGCAGCTTGCCGCGGCCGGGCTGGTCGATGAGCAGGATGGCGCGCGCTGGCGGCGGGTGATCGTCGAGAAGCCGTTCGGCCACGATCTCGCCTCTGCCAGGGCGCTCAATACGAGGTTGTTGAAAATCCTCACCGAGCAGCAGATCTACCGGATCGATCATTTCCTCGGCAAGGAAACAGTGCAGAGCATCATGGCGGTGCGTTTCGCCAACGGGTTTTTCGAGCCGGTCTGGAACCGTGACCATATCGATCATGTCCAGATCACCGTCGCCGAGACCGTCGGCGTCGAGCGTCGTGGCCGTTTCTATGAACAGACCGGCGCGCTGCGCGACATGGTGCCGAACCATCTATTTCAGTTGTTGACGATGGTTGCCATGGAGCCGCCCACCGGCTTCGACCCCGATGCGGTACGCAACCGCAAGGCCGATGTCCTGAATGCCATTCCGCCGGTGCAGCCGTCCTGCGCGGTGCGGGGGCAATATGGCAGGGGCCAGGTTCTGGACCGAGCCGTGGATGATTACCGGGATGAGCCGGACGTGGCGGCGGATTCGAACACGGAGACCTACGCGGCGTTGAAACTCGAGATCGACACCTGGCGCTGGGCCGGCGTGCCGTTTTACCTGCGAACGGGAAAGGCGATGCGCAAGCGCTGGACCGAAATCGCGATCCGGTTCCGACGCGCGCCACTGTCGCTGTTCCGGGGCACGGATGCGGTCAATCTCGGCCCCAACTGGCTCGTGCTGCAAATTCAGCCGGACGAGGGCATATCGTTGCAGTTCGACGTCAAGCGCCCGGGGCAGGGGGTCACGCTGGCGCCGGTGAGGATGAGTCTTCTCTACAAGGACTGGTTCCCGGCGATGCCGAATGTCGGCTACGAGACCCTGATTTACGATTGCATGATCGGCGATGCGACGCTGTTCCAGCGCGCCGATATGGTCGAGGCGGGCTGGCGTATCGTTCAGCCACTGCAAGAGGCCTGGGCCGTCGAAAAGCCGGCGGATTTTCCGAATTACCAGGCCGGTGGCGCGGGGCCGGCGGCGGCGGATGAATTGCTTGCCGATGATGACGGCCGTGGCTGGCGTCCGATCAACCACAATTCCTGACACACAGAGAGATAGAGGGGCATCGCATGCCGCGCATCGCGCTACTGCTCGCCGACGTCGACGGCACGCTGGTCGATGAGCAGAAACGCCTGACCGAGCGTGCCCAGGCAGCGGTTGCGAAACTGCGTGCGCGGGGCATCCGGTTCGCGGTCACCAGCGGCCGTCCGCCGCGCGGCATGGCGATGCTGATCGAGCCGCTGCGCCTCGAGGGGCCGATCGCCGGCTTCAATGGCGGCGTGTTCGCGCGGCCCGACATGTCGGTGATCGAAACCCGCAGCCTGCCGTTGCCGGTTGCGCGGCAGGCGATAGATATTATCCGGCACCATAAAATGGACGCCTGGCTTTACACCGGAACGGAATGGTTCATCCACGTGAAGGACGCACCGCACGTCGCGCGCGAGGCATGGACGGTGAAATTCGACCCGACCGTGGTTGCGCGCTATGCCGACGCCGACCTCGAAAAAGCGGTGAAGATCGTCGGCGTAAGCGACGATCTGGCGCTGGTCGCCAAATGCGAGACGGACATGGCCTCGGTGCTGGGGGATCACGTCTCGGCGAAACGCTCGCAGCCTTATTATCTCGATGTCACGCATCCCGACGCGAACAAGGGCGCGGTGGTCGATACGCTGGTTGCGCAGTTCGGCATTCCGGCCGAGCAGATCGCGACGATCGGCGATATGCCGAACGATGTTCTGATGTTCCGTCGCTCCGGCTTCAGCATCGCCATGGGCAATGCGAGCGATGAGGTGAAATCGCAGGCAAGTGCGGTTACCGACAGCTACGATAATGAGGGCTTCGCCAAGGCCGTCGAGCGTTACCTGCTCGATGAACACGCCGCATGAGGGCTGACCGTGGAAAGGTCGGGGGAGATACGAATGGACGCGTCGATGGCCTATGGTAGACTGTGTGTTGCCGATACGCCCGCGGCGCTCGCGCGCATGGCCGCGGACCAGATTCTTACCTGGGCAATGGAGACAACCAAGCCGGTGCGCGTCGCCCTTGCCGGTGGCTCAACCCCGCGCCTCACCTATCAGGAATTGGCCAGCCGGCGCCTGATCGATCGGTTCCCCTGGCAACGGGTCCATTGGTTCTGGGGCGACGAGCGCTTTGTGCCACCCGACCATCCGGACAGCAATTTTCGCATGGCGCGGGAAGCGATGCTCGACGCTGCCCCTGTGCCGCCCGAGAATATTCATCCGGTGCCGACCGTGGGTTTCGGTCTCGAGGAGGCCGTCAGCCGATACGAGAACGGTTTGCGCAAAGCCTATGGCAAGGCACAGATCGCGTGCGGCTGCCCGCTGTTCGATATCACCCTGCTCGGTCTTGGCGATGATGGACACACCGCCTCGCTGCTCCCCGGCGAGCCCGTGCTGGATGAGCGCCGAAGCTGGGTCGCGGCGGTTTCGCATGGCCGGCCGCAAAGCCGGATCACGCTGACCTATCCGGCGATAAACGCCAGTCGCCACATCGCCTTCCTGGTCAGTGGCGCGGGCAAGCGCGCCATTCTGCGGGAGGTGCTGGGCGGGCACAGCACCGCGCCCGCGGCGCGGCTCGATCCGTATGGCGACATCGTCTTTCTCGCCGATCGCGCGGCGGCCAAAGGCACGGCGGACGCCTGACAGGCGTGGTTTCCGATAAATGCCCCGCCGAACCTCTCGCGCGGATCATGTGATGGCACGCAACCATGACAGAATTCCGGACGGCCCGAGCAGGCCCAGGTGCCAGACGTCACCGACATCCGTGCGGCCCGACCTTTCCGTCGCCTCGCGATTATTCCTCGATGCAGCCAGTTGGCCGATCACTACGCGCGCGGGCATCGCCGCGCGGGCGCTGGAAAGTTGCCGGAAATCGCGCGCCTCCTCCGCCACGCCAGAGGTCGCGGCGGCGGTGCCCTCACCAGATCCCGGGCAGAACCCGGGCGGTGCGCCGCGCATACGCCGCGTAGGCGGGGAACACATCGGCCAGAATTGCTTCCTCGTAGCGCATGCGCCGATATTGCACGGCGCAATGAACGAGCAGGAGCAGCGCGGTCCAGGGTGAGGCGGCATGAAGCGCCGCGCCGAGCACCGAGACTTCCTCGGCCACGTAAAGCGGGTGGCGGATCAGGCGATAGGGGCCGGTGGTGACCAGGCGGCGTGCCTGCGGCACCAGGCTGAAGGATTTGCCGAGATAGAGCACGGTCGCGATGATCAGGCCGCCGCCGGCGAGCAGCAATAGCACCGAGAGGAATTGCACCGGCGCGGGCGACGGGCGGCCATTTATCAGCGGAATGATCCAGGGCAGGTAGGTGCCGATAAAAGCAAACACGATAGGCAGAGGTGCGCGGCTGCCGGTGATGGCCGGCAGGCGGATCAGCAGCAGTACCCACAGGATCAGGTAGAAGCCGGCAAGGCAGATGCGGGAGAGGTAATTACCCCAGACCTGCAAGGGGTGAAGGTTGGCGGCGGGTGGCGCGTGGCGCAACACGCCGCTGAACACGAGCAGAAACAAACCAAGGAACCAGGCGCTGCCGAGCAGGTGGATGACGCCGCGCATGCCCGGTCGGGCCAGCCACCGGCCGGGCCGCTCCGGCGCCGCGGTGGGCAGCGCGGTCATGGCGCGATATCCGGGCCTGGCGCGCGGAAGGCCTGGGCGAGGCGGGCGAGGTCCGCGCTGTTGCCGCCGGCGATCGTGTCAGGCTTGTCGTTGGCGGCGAGCACGATGCCAAGCCCGTTGCGCACGCGTGGGCTGAGATCGGTGCGGTCCGCGATCGTGGCGACCAGCGCGAGGGCCTGCCGCCGTTGGCCCGAAAGCAGCAGCGAGAGCGCCAGATCGTTGATCACCGCCGGATCATCGGGGCTGCGCGCAAGGGCCTGGCGATAGAGCGCCTGGGCGGTCGTGTGGCGGCCGAGCAGGTCTAGCGCCACCGCCTTGTCGGTCAGCAGGCCCGCATCGTGCGGCGCGGTTCGCGCGAGCCGCTCATATTCAACGAGCGCGCGGGTGGGGTCGCCACGCAGCGTGTCGATCGCGGCCATGGCCTGGCGCAGTCGTCTCGGGTGGTCGGCGTCGCCGAGACGGTCGCGCAGCAGGGCGTAGGCAGCGGCGAAATCACCGCGCCGTACCAGAAAATCCGCGTCGCGAAGCTGAAGGGTGGCGTTACCCGGCGCGGCTTGCGCGGCCGCCGAATACATCGCCGCGGCGAGCCCGATATCGCCGGATTTCTCGGCCTCCTGGGCAAGGTTCAGCCGCTGCTCGGCACTGATCTGGGGTGCCGCGGCGGTTTGCGTGCCGGCGCAACCGGCAACCGCGAGCAACAGCGCGAGCATCGACGGGAGGCCAGGGAATTTGCGCACGGCCGGGCGCGCGCGGGGGGGCGTGGGTGACATTCAGTGTCCTCCGAACCTGACCGAGCCGAGCACGTCGCTCAGCCGCATGAAGGAAGGTCCGAGCAGGACGATCCAGAGTGCGGGCATGATGAACAGCACGAGCGGGAATATGAGTTGCGCCGGCAGCTTGACCGCGCGCTCCTCGAGCGCGTTGGCGCGTTCGCGGCGAAGTTCCGCGGCGACCGCGCGCAGCGCCTGGCCGAGCGGGGTGCCGAATTGCAGCGATTGCGACAGCATGGTGGCGAGGCGGCGCAGGCTCTCGACCTGGACCCGCGCCGAGAAGGCGTGAAAGGCGGCGCGCCGGTCGGGCAGCAGGTTGAGATCGTCGAGCAGGCTGGCGAGAGCGAGCGCCATGCCGGGGTTCGAGCGGTGCATTTCCCCGGAGACGCGCCTGAGCGCGCTTTCAAGGCCCATGCCCGCCTCGCTGCACACGACCAGCAGATCGAGCGCGTCCGGCGTGGCGCGTTCCAGCGAGGCGACATAGGCGCGCCGCGCGAAGCCGAGCGCCCAGTCCGGCCCGAGCATGCCGATGATGAGGCCGAGCCCGACCAAAACCGCGCGGATCGGCAGGGTTGCGCCGAGCAGTGTGCCGAGCACGAGGCCGAGCAGCGGCAGGCCGAGCATCAGCGCGAGCTTGCCGCCCAGCAGCACCGGCAGAAAGCGGCGCGGGTTATAGCCGGCGGCGGCGATCACGGTCTGGAAATGGTCGAGATCCGCCTTGGAATAAAGCCGCCCGCGGCGGCGCGCGAGATCGCCCAGCCAGCGCAGCAGGTCGAGCGGCCCGAGGCGCGCCTCGGGCCGGGCGGCGCGGCCGATGGTGGCGACGATGACGCGGGATTCGAGGTCGCGCCGCCGCGCCTCATGGATCAGCAGCGCCGAGGCGAGACCGGCGAGCAGCACGATCCCCGCCATGACGAGGCCGCTGACAAGAAAACGATGCCCGCTCACACGGTGGTTCCCTTGCGGATCATGTGGCGCATCATCAGCGTGCCGGCGGCGAGAAAGGACAGGCCGACGACGAGCAGAATGCGGCCGCGCCGCTCCACGAGAAAAATATCGAGATAGCCCGGCCGCTCGAGCGAGAGAATGCCGCCGGCGACGAAGGGCAGGGCGGAAAGCACACGCGCGGAAAGTGCCGCCTCGCCGGCGAGCGCCTTGGCACGGCCGGCAAGGTTGATCCGCTCGCGGATGGTATCGGCCATGATCTGGAGCGTCTCGGCGAGCCGGCCGCCGGCCTTGGACTGGACCGAGAGCGTGACCGAAAAGATGGCGTATTCGGCGAGGCGGGTGCGCTCGAAAATATCGAGCAGCGCATCCTCGGCCGGGCGGCCGAGGCGGATATCATCGACCACCTGGCGGAATTGTTCGCGCGTCGGGTCCGGCATGGATTGGGCGACGATGCCGAAAGCCTCGGTCGCCGGCATGCCGGCGCGCACCGCGCTCACGATCAGTTGGATCGTGTCCGGCAATTGTCTAACAAGGGAATTGGCATAGCGTCGGCGCAGGAAACCGAACAGGCCGCGCAGACAGGCCAGCGCCGCCGCGAGCCCGACCGGAACCGCGAGCCAGAGCGGCAACACCAGATGGCTGACGGCCGCGGCGGCGAGACCGACGAGGCCACCCAGTGCCAGGATGCGCGGCATCGGCCAGACCCGCGGGCCGGCGGGGTCGTGGTTGAGAAGATGGTGCAGCAGCGTGCCCGAGCGGCCCGATGCGGGTGGCTTGCGGCGCAGGCGCTGCATCGGGGCTTCGAGCGTGGGCGATGCGGGCTGGGCAAAGGTCGAGATCTGGCGGCCGAGACGCTCATTGCGCGCGCCGAGACGCAGCGCGAGCAGGCTGCCGAGCATGGCGAGGGCCAGCAAAATCGCTGGCAGCAGCAGGCCGTGCGGCATGGCTAAAGCAGCCGCATCGCCTCGGCCCAGGCCCGGTCGAGGCCGAAATAGGCGAGGCGGTCCATGAAGGCGGGCACACCGCCGGTCGAGATATAACGCCCGGTGAGGCGACCCTCGCGGGTTTCGCGGTCGAACTGAAACAGGGCGATGTCGTTCGTGGTGACGATATCGCCCTCGAGCCCGCAAATTTCGGTGATCTGCAGCACCCGGCGCTGCCCGTCGCGCATGCGTTCCTGCTGGACGATGAGATCGAGCGCGCTGACGATCTGCGAGCGGATGGCGCCAAGCGGCAAATTGGCGTGGCCCATCTGGAGCATGTTCTCGATTCGGGTAATGGCGTCGCGCGTGGTGTTGGCGTGCACGGTGGAGATCGAGCCGTCATGGCCGGTATTCATGGCCTGGAGCATATCGAACGCCTCCTCGCCGCGCACCTCGCCGAGAATGATGCGGTCCGGGCGCATGCGCAGCGCGTTGCGCACCAGGTCGCGCTGGTTGATCTGGCCGGCGCCCTCGAGATTGGCGGGGCGGGTTTCGAGGCGCACCACGTGCGGCTGCTGCAACTGCAACTCGGCTGCGTCCTCGATGGTGATGATGCGATCCTGGTGGCTGATGAACTGGCTGACGGCGTTGAGCAACGTGGTTTTGCCCGAGCCGGTGCCACCCGAGATCAGGATATTGAGGCGGCAACGGGCGGCGATCTCGAGCAGGCGGGCGACGCCCTGGGTCATCGAACCGTTGGCGACGAGCCCCTCGAGACTGAGTCTGCTTTTAGGGAATTTGCGGATCGAGATGCACGCGCCGTCGATCGCGAGCGGCGGAAAAACGACATTGACGCGGCTGCCATCGGGCAGGCGCGCATCGACCATCGGGCTCGATTCATCGATGCGGCGACCGACGCGGGCCGCGATTTTCTGCGCGATCGACATGATATGGGCGTTGTCGCGGAAGCTGATGGCGGCGCGCTCGAGCTTGCCGCGCCGCTCGACATAGATATTGGCGGGGCCGTTGACCATGATGTCGTTGACATCATCGTCGAGCAGCAGAATTTGCAGCGGTCCATAGCCGGTCATGTCGTTGGCGATCTCGCGGGCGAGGCGGAATTGCTCATGCCCGGAAAGCTCGAGCCGGTCGGCGTTGGCGATGTCGTGAATGATCGCCTCGATCTCGCGCTCGAGTATGTCGGTGCCGAGATTGGCGGCGGCGGAGGGATCGATCTGCTTCAGCACGCGGTCACGCAGGGACGCGCTGGCGAGCGGGCGATCCTCGGACGGGCCGGCGGTATCGGCCGGCGGCGGCGGCTCGGCCTGGGCGCGCTTGCCGAAGGTTTTCATGACCGAAGGAGTTTCCCGAGCAGGGAGCGCGGCGGATCCGCGGCGATGCCCGAGACTTCCCGCACCATGCCCGCGAGCGCGCGGCGCAGCATCGGCACGCTGTGCAGGGCCGGCTGGCCGAGATTGACCGCCTCGACCATCTTGCGGCCGAGATCGGGAATAACGAAATCGACCGGCGCGCCGAGCGCTTTTTCGACCAGCGCGCGGGTCAGGCCGCCACGGCCGTCGGCGCGGTTCAGCACGGTGAAAACCCGGTTCACGCCGGCGATTTCGGTCACCATGGCGCGCAGCGCGCGGGCATTGCGCAGGCCGGTAACCTCGGGCTCCAGCAGCACGAAAACGTGGCGTGCCGCGGCCACCACGGGGCGAATGGCCGGTGGCACGGGCATCGGCATGTCGACGACGATGCTGTTGAATTTCTGTCGCAGCAGGCCGAGCAGATGAGAGACGCCTGCCTCGGTGATGCGCAGGTCGGCATCGATCGCCTCGTCAGCCGCGATCAGCCGCACGCGCGGCCCCACCGAAATCGCCACCCGGTCGAGCAGCAGCGCATCGGCGCGTTCGGGGTCCTCCAGCGCGTTGCGCAGACCAGTGCCGGGCTGAACGCCGAGCATCACGCCGGTTTCGCCGTTCTGCAGGTTGAGATCGAGGATGGCGACCGAGCCGCGCGTGGCATCCGCGAGTTGCAGCGCCAAATTCACGGTGATGGTGGTTGCTCCGGCCCCGCCCTGGGCACCGCAGATCGCGATCACATGGCCCTGGCGGATTGCCGATGGCCCTGGTTCCTGGCCGACCAGATGCGGCCGCAGAACGGACTGCACCGCATCGCGGGTCACCGGCTTGGGCAGATATTCGGTCACGCCCATGGTGGTGACGAGCAGGCGGTAGAAGGCGATATCGGTCGCCTCCCCGATCACCGCGACGCGCACATCCGGCGGGCAGACCCGGGCCAGCGCCTCGAGCCCGGCGATGGGATCGGCGCAGTCGGCGATATCGACGATGACGGCACGGATATCCGTCTCGCTCTGCATGAAACGGGTGGCCTGGCGCACGCCGCCGCGCTTGATGTCGAGCTTTCGCTCGATGCCGTCGAGGCCGGTGCGCAGCGCATCGCTGCTGGCATCGTCGAGCACGAACCCGACCACGCGGCCGCGCGAGCCGGCGGTCGGGCCGCCATCGCGCGCAAGGTCCGGCGCGGCGGCGGCGAGCAGGGCTGGGCTACTGTCCGGCATTGGCGCCATCACCCGGGGTTGGCGGCGGCGGCGGCGAGGCGGCGAGCTGGTCGATGCTCAACGCGCTGGTGGCGGGCAGCGGCGTGCGCTTGTCGGTGAGCAGGCGCGTGACCGGTGGCGCAGCCTCGGCGCCGAGAGAGCTGGATTCAGCCTCGCCATGCGAAAGGTCGCGCGGGTTGACGACCATGGCGGCGAGGTTTTCGGCATTGACGTCGCCGCCCGCCTCGACACTCCAGGTGCCGGGCTGCGCGAACGGATCGGGCGTGCCGCATCCGGCGAGGGGGGCGATGAAGGCGAGCACGAGACCAAGCCGGCCTATGCGTGTCATCGGTGTCATTTCAGGATGAATCCGGCATCGAGGGGCGCGGTCAGCGGCATCTCCCTGCCGTAGAGAATACGGCCGAGATCGGTCGCGTCGGCGTAATGGTCGGTCGGCGCATGCAGGCGCTTGGGGCTCGAGACCGGCTTGACGATATAGGGTGTCACGATGATCACGAGTTCGCTTTCGCCGCGCTGGAAACTGTTGGAGCGGAACAGCGCGCCGAGCACGGGAATTTCACCGATGCCCGGCAGCGTATCGTTGGTTTGGGTGCTGGTATGCTCGAGCAGGCCGGCTATGGCGAAGCTCTGGCCACTGCCGAGTTCGACCGTGGTTTCGGCGCGGCGCACGGTCAGCGCCGGAATGGTCAGCGTGCCGCCGGCGAGCGGCAGGTTGACCGCGCCATTGCTGGTGAGCTGACTGACCTCGGGGCGGATGCGCAAATTGAGCCGGGTGGGCGAGAGCACGGTCGGCACCACGGTGAGGCTGACGCCGAATTCCTTGAACTGCACGGTAACCTGAACCGAGCCGTTGGTGGTGGAGCCGGCGACCGGCACCGGAAATTCACCACCGGCAAGAAAGCTGGCGGATTCGCCCGACTGCGCGGTGAGGTTGGGTTCGGCGAGAATGGTGATCAACTGGTCGGCCGCGAGCGCGTCGATCACGCCGTTGATATCCCAGGTGCCGTTGTTGGAGGTGAAGCCGCCGCCGATCTGGTTGGGGGAAGGCGCGTTGGGCTGCGGCGGCAGGCCGAGCGGCAGCACCGCGCTGATCGGGCCCAAGGCGGCGGCGCCGGTTTGCAGGCCGAAGCGAAACGCGCTGCCATTGGCCAGCGCCTGCCAGTTGAAGCCGAGTTGGCGGGTGATGGTGCGGTCGATCTCGGCGAAGCGGACGCGGACATTGACCTGAAGGCTGCCGAGCACGGTGAGCCGGTCGATCACGTCCGCCTTGGCGCCGATGATGGCGCGGGCGATCGCCTCGGCCTGCTCGGCGGCAATGGCGGTGGGCACGATGCCGGTGAGGATGACGCCGCTGCCGGCGGGCTTCACCCGCACCGCCGCGGCACCCGCGACCGACTGGGCGATGCCGGTTTGCGCGGCGGCAGCCTCGGCCGGGGTCACGCGCTTCACGGCCGGCGCGGATGGGGCGGAAAGGCCGGCGCCCGCGCCGGCTCCCCGGCGGGCACCCGGTGTCACCCGCACCGCATATTGCGCGATCGCGGAGCCGGCGGCGTTGGTGGCGATGACGGTTGTCTCCCCGGGGGCAACGCCCATCAGGAACAAGGTGGTGGGCGAGGCGGGCTGAACCCGGGCGGTCGCGGGATCGGCCGAGAGCACGGTGGTGATGGGCTGAGCGAGATGGAGCAGCACACCGGTGCCGGCGGGAATGGCAATGGCGCGCGCGGCAGGCGTCGCGGGCGCCGCGGCAGGCGTGGCTGGCGCGGATGTGGACGCGGCGGCGGCGATGCCGGGCGAGGCGAGCGCCGAGCCAAGGCTCCCGGCGAGGGCGATGGCGAGGCGCAGGGCTTGGCGTGGGGTGGGGTGCTGCTGCTGCCGCTGCTGCGCGAATTTTTCGCGGGCTGGGGTCATTGGAAAATTACCTGGGTTCGCTTGTCGCCTTCGATCACCTGAACGGTCTGGCCGACCGGCTTGTCACGCCGCGCGAGCGCGGGCGAGACGTCGGCGCTATAGACGGAGTCGATGGTCGCGCCCTTGGGCGGCGCATGCGCGACCATGCCGCGGATCGCGAGGGTGAGGCGGCCAAGCTGCGTCGCGACGGTCAGCTTGTCGGCCTGTCGCGGCGTGACCTCCAGGGTCACGGTGCGTGGCGGGTGGGTGGTGGCGGTGGCGGGCTGGCCGGTCGCGATGCGCTGATCGATCGCGAGGACGCGGACATTGGAGAGAATGGTCTCGCTGAGCACGCGCTGGGCGACGGGCTGATTGTCCATCGACTGAGTGAGAATGACATCGACGTGATCACCGGGCCAGACCAGGCCCGAGACGCCGGTGGCGGGATCGACCGCGATCGAAACGGCGCAGCGGCCGGGTGGCAGGATGCGGGCGATGAAGCCATGATCGTCCGGTGTGAGAATATCGGCCATGGTGACCGGCTGGCCGGGCGCGAGGCGGACGCGGACCAGAACCCCGCGCAGCCGCGCGCGCGCCGCCGGACTGTCGGTAATGGCGCCAGCCGGGACGGAGGCGGCCGGCGCGGTCCGGGCCGTGAAATCATGGTCGTTGGCGAGGGTGCCGACAGGCAGCGCGCGGCTCGCCACCAGATAGCTGAGCGGCCGGCTTGCCACGGCGTGGTGCGGGGCCCGCGCCGGGTGGACGATCTGCACGCCGATGATGCCGAGCGCGGTTGCCGTGAGCAGCATGACCGCGATGACAAGAAAGCGGAGCGAACTGGCCATCGGTCAGCCGAACCCCCGCCCGGTGAGCACGGCAACCCCGCCGGCGGCAATCGCAATGCCATAAGGCAAGCCACGCCCGCGGTGGGCGCGCCAGAGTTCGGCGCCATAAATCCGGCGAACCAGGCCGGCGCCGCGCGGTGCCGTCGGCAGGCGCGGCAGGCGGCGCAAGGCAAGCTGGCACAGCGCCAGCACGCCGCCGATGAGTGCTGTGAGCGTGAGCAGATGCAGCACATCGAGCGGCGCGAGACCGAGGGATGCGGCCGCGAGCAGCTTGACGTCGCCACCGCCGAGCGCGCCGCGGGCATGCAGCAGCAGCAGCAGCACGAACAGGGCGAACGCCAGCATGAGCGAATGAAGCAGCGCCATCGGTCCGGCGAGGGCGCGCGCGCCAAGGCCAGCCAGCGCCACGATCAGGCAGCCGGTATCGGGAATTATCCGGCGCGAGAGATCGGTCCAGGCGGCGACCAGGAAGGCGCCGATCCGGATCGCGGCGAGAAGGAGCGCCGCGGTGACCAGGGGGAGTGAGGGCAAGGCGAAGGGCGGCATGGTCAGTGCCCGCGGCGTGGCCGCGCGGGGCGGGGCGCGCGCGGGCATGAGGCGGGACGGCAGGCGGCAAACAGCATCGGCGGATCCTGAACTGCTGGGCATCGGCGTGGCTGGCGGGTGGCGCCCGGGAGCTGAGCCACGCCGGAACCGCGCGCGATCAGTGTGCATGCGATCCCGTTAAAGAAGTCTTATGCAATTCAGTCGAAAAATTCGGCCACGAGGCTCATCGGGGCAGGAACCGGAAACGCGAAACAGGAAACCGGATACAGGAAGCCGGCAACAGGAAACAGGAAACAGGAAACGGGGGAGGGGCGGCGGGTTTCGTGATCGGGGTTTGTGGCATTGGCGGCACCGCCTGGCGCGCGTGGCGCTGGCAGGGTGCGCTGTCCGGGCTCGGCCGGGACCGGCGGGGCGCGGTCTCGATGATATTCTCGGTCTGCCTCGTGGTGGTGGTCGGCGTGGTCGGGCTCGGGACCGAGGGCGCCATGTGGTATCTGCAACGCCAGCAGGGGCAGAACGCGGCCGATGCCGCGGCGGAAAGCGGCGGCTCGGCGCTGATGCGTGACCAGGACGCGGGCGTTTCCGCCACCGCCGCTGCGTCGATGACCGGCTTTCCGGCCAGCGCGCTGAGTGTTTCCACCGGCAGTTGGAGCAGTAACGGAACCTACACCCCGGGCGCGAGCCCGGCCAACGCGGTCAAGGTGGTGGTTGCCCAGACCTATCAGCCAATGCTTGCCAGCCTGTTCCTGGCAAAGCCGGTGACGATCACCGAAAGTGCGATCGCGACCATTATTCCCGCCTCGGCAACGCCCTGTGTGCTGGCATTGTCGGCCGGCGCGGCCGAGGGCATCGGCTTTAACGGCAATGGCGCGATCAACTGCAACGAAGGCAGCGTCGCCTCGAACACGACCTCCGGCGACAGCATCGGCATGAACGGCAATACCGCCATCACCGCGACGACGGTGATAAGCTCGGGGAATTGCAGTGGGTGCGACGGCCACCTCGACCTGACCTATCCGATGCAGACCGACCAGCCGCCGACCACCGACCCGTTCGCCGCCGTCCAGACCGTGGCGCTGCCGAGCTTTTCCGGATCCGGCTGCCGGCCGATGCCCTCGCTGCACGGCACGGTCAGCCTGCCGCCATCATCCACTCAGGCGTTCTGCGCCGGCGCCGATCTCAAGATCAACAGCACCGATGTGGTGAATTTGTCGCCCGGCATGTATTTCTTTTACGGATCCAACATCAGCATCACCGGCAACGCCACGCTGCAATGCCCGAGTTGCACCAATGGCCAGGGTGTGACGCTGATCATGACCGGGCCGAATAACGGTGCCGATACCGGCTCGCTCGATATTTCCGGCGGCGTCACCGTCACCCTCAGCGCCGCGGCGAATAACAGCTGGAATCCGGCGTTCGACGGAATTCTGTTCTATGTCGATGCACGCTCGGGCGCGCCGGTGACCGTGACCGGCGGGTCCGGCATCGCGATGGCGGGCGGACTTTACTTCCCGTCATCCGCGGTGAAGTTCGCCGGGGGCGGCAGCGCGGATGCGCAAACCATCTGCTCGATCCTGGTCAGCGCCACGCTCACGATCAGCGGCGATTCCTATTTCGGCACCAATGGCTGCCCGGCGCTCGGTCTGCCGACCAGCAGCGGACAGTCGGTCAAGCTGGTGGAATAGGGAAATGATCGGGCATCTGCCACGGTATCTCGGTGCGTTGCGACGCGATCGGCGCGGGGTTGCGGCGCTGGAGATGTCGGTGATCGGCATGATGATGGTCTCGTTGATGCTGGCAGCCTATGTGCTCGGCAATGCCGCGCAGCAGGAGGTGGCGTTGCAGCAGGCGGTCCGCACCGCCGGAGAATATGCGATCACCAATCCCTCCGACGTAACCGGCATGCAGAATGTGGTGGTGGGTGCGTTGCCGGCGGGGTGGCACCTTTCGTCCACGCCGGCGGTAGCCTGTTATTGCCTCGATACCACCACCGGCAGTACCAGCGCATTGAATGGCTGCGATGCGACCAGTCAGGCCACCTGCATGGGGAATACGCCTGGCGTTCTGGTCAGCATCAGCGCGACACTGCCCATCCAGTTCATGTCCGGGCTGAGCTCGACGCTTCTCTCCAGCACGACCGCGACCTATGCCGTGCGCGTTCATTAAACGGGTTTTGCGCCCGATCGGGCGGCGCGGCGCGACCGCGCTCGAATTCGGCCTAGTCGGGTCGATATTCTTTCTGATCTGCTTCTCGGTGCTCGACCTTGGTCGCTATTTCCTGACGCTGACGGAATTGCGGGTTGCGACCAACGCGGCGGCGCGATCGGCACTGGTTGACTGTTACCGCGCAAGCGCCTGTCAATTGAGCAGCACCGAAATCCAGACGATCGCGGCGGCCGAGCCGTTCCTCGACCCCAATGACTTGAACCTGACGGTAACCCAGTCGAGCCAGGGCACCAGCAGCACCAGCATCACGGTTACCGGTAGCTATCCCTTCACCTTTCTGCTGCCGGCGTGGCAGAGCTATATCGGGCTGACGACGTCGGTCGTGTTTCAATATTAGGGCGCGATCGTTTCCGGCTGACCGGGATGCCTGGCAAATGCGCGCCGGACAGGTATTTTCCCGTTTCGACGCCGGCTTTGGAATGGCCCTCGCACTAGCCGTACCGCCGACCGACTGAGTTTTCTGGACGAAGTGAAAATGGCGATGCGGCTCCAGCCGGGCTGGAGCCGCTCACGGGTTCACCGAGGAACGGCATGACGCGGCACGGGGCGCCGCCCCGTGCCAATCGCGTTCAGCCGGCCGCCGTGCTGAGGGTGGTGCTCATCGCATTCCAGATGGAGGACAGGTTCGGGCTGATGGCCGCGACGGCAACGCCGATCACGGTCACGGTTGCGGCCCCGATCAAGCCATATTCCATCGCGGTCACGCCACGTGTGTCGCGCAGCATGGCGCCGAAATGCCGAGAGAGGCAGAGAAGATCACGGAAGTTGAGCATGAACTGGTATCCTGACTGATAAAAGGATAAGCGCAATCTGGCGAAATTTTGATTGCATCAGCCGTACACGCCTGTTCCCCGAGAGGACGCGTGCTTTACCGACGCAGTGTCTCAAATTATGTGACCGAATTCAATTATTTTTCTTTCGTGCATAGACACTGTATTTTAACGTTTCATGCCGCGGCGCCGGGCTGATCGTGCGGCCACTGGCCTTAATCGTCGCTGTTCCGCGTTCCCGACCCGACGGAGCACAGGCAAGGTGGCGGCTTTTTTTCGTCGCCGCCACGAAGCTTTCGCGCGCCTTTCCAATCAAGCGAAGACCAATCCTGCGGCTGGTCCATGCGCCTCTCGTCAATCGGTCCGGGAGCCGCTTTCGAGAATTCGCGTGGGATAGATGGTTAACTCCGGACTTTACCGGTGTAATATTTTCACATGAGTGAACCTGGTCTGCCTCCCGGAAAGCGGACCTCCCCGAGGTAAGGCGTTTCGGCACGATAGACGCAAATGCCCATGCACAGGCCAACCGGCTCAATTCCCGCCTTGCGGACCGGAATGAATTCCTTGACCGATGATTTTGGCGTCAGCACCCACGCCGCCTGGTAAATGCCGGCGCCAACCGGCACCAACCCGCGCCCCCGATCACGTCGCGCCTCTCGATGCGGCTGGTTCCCGCGCACCATGGCTCGGGATGGAAGCGAACGGCACGACGCGCTAAGCAATACCGGCGTGGCTTTGGAAGAATCGGATGCACCCACTCCGGCGGCTCGGCACCTGCGCCCTGATCCTCGCCCTGGCCTCGAGCAGCCTGGCACCGCGCGCCGCCATGGCGCAGCCGGCCGCCTCAGAAATCGACCTCCCCGGTCTGCAACGCGACGCGGAGGGTTTCGCGGCGCGGCTGCGCGCCGCCTATCCGGGCGGTCTGTCGGATGCCAGCCTGCGCGAGGCGGAGCAGGCGGCGATGACGGCGCTGGCCGCGAAGGATTATGCCAAGGCACTACCCGCCCTGCGGATGGTCATTGGCGGCATTGGCACGCGGGCCGTACCCAGCGCCGAAATCTGGCGTGCCCTCGCAGTATCGGCGTTGCGCATCCACCCGCCCGCGCCCCGGCAGGCGCTGGAGGCCGCGTGGTTCGCGTTCACGAATGTCGACCAGCACGGCACCGCCGTCATAGCCGACCAACTCGCGGCGCTCGGTCTCATGCGCGAGGCGCTCGCGGCGCTCCACCTGCCGCTGCCCGAGGCATCCGTGCTCGAGGCGATGATACGCCGCATGCCGACCGATGAGCCGGCGCGCGCCAAACTGCTGGCCCAGCGCCGGGCGCTTGGCCTTCTGCTCCGCGCGGTCGCCATCGATGCCAACGCCTTCCCCACGCGGGCCTGCCTCGCCTTTCTCGGCCAACCCTCCAGCGCACCCGATTTCGTTCCGGCCGACTGGGTGACCCTTGAGCCCAAGGTGGCGGATGCGGCGGTCACGCTCGAATCGCACCGTATCTGCATCGCCGGCCTGCCCGCCGGCGCAACCACGCGGGTGACGCTGCGCCGCGGCATGCCGGGAAATGGCGGGTTGTCGCTCACACAGGATGTAACGGTACCGGTCGCCGTCCCTGACCGCACGCCACGCCTCGTGTTCGACGGGGCGCGCTACCTTCAGCCCAAGGGCGCCCAGGCGACGGTCGCGCTGGCGAGCGTCAATCTCTCCGCCGTTTCGCTGAAGCTGGTGAAGATCAGCGAACGCAACCTGCTGCGCGTCATGCGCGCCTATCCGCCAGGCGGCAGCCCGATCGGCGTCTACGGCGCGCAGAGCCTGGCCCGGAGCCAGGGTCAGGTGGTCTGGACCGGCCATGCCGACATCGCCAATTTCACGCGCAACACGCTGCTGCATACGGTGCTGCCGCTGCCCCGGCCATTGTCTGGCCCGGGTCTTTACGCGCTGATCGCAACCGAGGGTGACGGCACCCCGTTCGCGCCGGGCGAAGCACCCGCCGCCGTGCAAATGATCCTGCGCACCGATCTGGCCCCCACCGTCTGGCACGGCGCCGACGGCGATCTGGTGCAGGTCCGCAGCTACGCCACGGGTCTGCCGGTCGCGGGCGCACAGATCGATCTCATCGCCAGCAATAACGCAATCCTCGCCACCGCGGCCACCGACCAGAATGGCATGGCGCGCGTCGCCCGGCCGCTGCTGGCTGGCGAGAACGGACAGGCGCCCGCGGCACTGCACATCAGCGCCCCCGGCGGGGATTTCACCCGCATCGACCTGACCGCGCCCGATTTCGATCTGTCCGATCGCGGCTCCGCCGGCAACCAGCAGCCCGGGCCGATCGATCCGTTCCTCTGGACCGATCGCGGCATCTATCGGCCGGGTGAGACGGTACAGATCATGGGTCTGATCCGCGACGAAAGCGGCGCGCCGCTCGATCTGCCCCTGCATCTCATCCTCACACGGCCGGACGGGCGCGTCTTTCAGGATAGCGTGCCGGCACGCTTCGACGACGATGCGATCCATGACGCGCTGCACCTCTCTCCCGGCGCGCCCTTGGGCACCTGGGACATCCAGGTCAAAACCGATCCCAAGGGCCCGGTCATCGCCGATCGCGGCTTTCAGGTCGATGCCTTCGTGCCGCCTCGCCTGGCCGTGGCGTTCGCCCCGCAATCCCCCCGGCGCCTCATGCCTGGGCGCGTCACCGCGCTGCCGCTGACTGTCCGTTTTCTCTATGGCGCACCTGGCGGCAATCTTGCCGGCACCAGCACAATCACGCTCGAGACGGACGCGACGCCGTTCCCCGCCTACAAAATTTTCCGCTTCGGCCTCGCCGATGACGGTTACACCGGCCATCAGGCCAATGGCACCATCGCGTCGACGGACGCTGAAGGCCATACCAGTGTGCCTGTCGACCTCACGCGCCTGCCCGACACCAGCAAGGCGCTGCAGGCCGACATCGCGGCAACCATCGACGATCCCGCCGGGCGCGGTGTCAGCGCGCGCACCGTGCTGCCAATCCGCCCCAGCGCGGCGATGATCGGCATCGCCGAGGATTTCGCGGGCAACGCCGTCAACGCCAACACCAAGGCGCGGTTTCGCCTCATCGCCGTGGCCCCGGACGGCAAGCGGATTGCCATGCCCGTCCTGCTCCGCCTCGTTCGGCAGACGCCTGATTGGCGGCTCGCCGTCAGCAACGGTCAGGCCCGCTACGAGACCGTCTGGCGCAACCAGCCGGTGGACAGCCGAACGATCACGCTGCCGGCTTCCGGCCGGGCAGTCTCCTATGCGCGCACGCTGCCGTTCGGTCGCTATCGATTGACGGTGCTGCAAGCAAATGGCGGGCTCGCCGCGACCTCGGTGGTGTTCCATGCCGGCTGGGCCGCGGGGGAAAATCCGGATGTGCCGGCGCGTGTGTCGGTGCGTGCCGACAAGCCCCGCTATGCGCCGGGCGACACCGCGACGATCCACGTGGAAGCCCCCTATGCGGGGCCCGCGACAGTGCTGGTGATGACCGATCGCGTGCAGCGCGTTTTCAACCTGGTACCGGCATCGCCCGATTTCGACGTGACGATACCGGTCGCCGCCGGCTGGGGCCCGGGTGCCTATATCGGCGTGCATGTGTTCCGCCCGGATCAGCCGGCCAAGGCCGGCAAGCCGGAAGTGCCGCCGGCGCGGGCGATTGGCCTGGCCTGGGTCGCGCTCGATCCCGCGCCGCGCACCCTGGCGATGACGCTCGACGCGAAACCGCTCTACCGGCCGCGCACGCATGTCGTGATCCCGGTGCACACGGCGCCGGGCGCCTATGTCACGCTCGCCGCCGTGGATGAGGGAATTCTCGCCCTCACCGATTTCAAGACGCCCGATCCCTTGCGCCATTTCTTCGGCAAGCGCCGCCTCGGCGTCGGAATCCGCGACGATTTCGCGCGGCTGCTGCCGCCGGCGGGCGATGCCAACACCATCCTGCACCAGGGTGCCGGGGCCGACATCGCGGCCCCGAGCGCACCCATCCCCCAGACGATCGTCTCCCTCTTCGCCGGGCCCGTGCGGTCCGGGCCCGATGGCATCGCCAGGCTGCCCCTCGACCTGCCGGATTTTGACGGCACGTTGCGCCTGATGGCGGTCGCCTGGTCGGACCGCAAAACCGGCAGCGTCGGCCAGGACATGGTGATGCGCGACAAGGCGATCGTCGAGCCGCTGCTGCCGCGCTTCCTCGCTCCCGGCGATCAGGCGCGGATCGCCGTCATGGTCCAGAACCTGGAATTGCCCGCCGGATCCTTCACGCTGCGCCTCGCCGCGGCCGGCGCCATCGCCGTCGCGGGCAAGGAACCGGCGCCACTGACGCTGAAGGCCGGGCAGCGCGTGCTGGTGCCGGTGTCGCTGACCGCCCGCGCGGCCGGAACCGGCACGCTGACGCTGACCGCGGATGGGCCCGACGGCTTCCACCTGTCGCGCCAATCGACCATCAGCGTCCATCCGGCGCGCGCCCCCGTGGCCCAGGTCACGCCCGTCACATTGCCGGCGGGCGGCAGCCTCACCCTCGGTCCCGCCGCGACCGGTTTCATCCCCGGCACCTGGACGGCAGGCGTGAGTTTCGGGCTGGGGCTGCATTACGATCCGGCCGCCCTGGTCCACGCGCTCGAGGCATATCCGCTCGATTGCCTGGAGCAACTCACGAGCCGCGGACTGCCGCTGACGTTCCTGCGCGGCGCCGCCGCCGGCCCCGACCCGGCCGGGCACCTGCAGACCGTCATCGAGGGGCTGGCCGATCGGCAGCGCTATGATGGTGCCTTCGGCCTGTGGTCGGCCAACGGTGATGCTGAGCCCTGGTTGACCGCCTATGCGACCGAGTTGCTGCTGCGCGCGGCGCGGATCGGCGCGGCGGTGCCACAACCCATGCTGAACCAGGCCCTCGGCTGGCTCGCCGCCGAGGTCGCGACGCCACCCTTCAGCCCGGCCGATTACGCCGCGCAGGCCTATGCGCTCTATGATCTCGCGCTGGCGGGCAAGGCCCAAGCGGGCGCGATCCGCGTCGCCGCCACCATGATCGACAACGAACCGACGCCGCTGGCCCGCGCGCAGATCGCGGCCGCCCTCGCGCGGCTCGGCCAGGCGGCGCGGGCAAAAGCCATCTTCGCCGCGTTGCTGGCCAATCCCGGGCGGCAGGATTGGGCCGCCGATTACGGCTCCGCCCTGCGCGATCAGTTCGCGGTTGCCGTGCTGATCGCCGAAAGCGGCGTGATGCCGGACCGCCTCGCCGCCATTCGCCGCGCCCTGCCGGGGGCCGAGCTCAACCCCGACAGGCTGAGCACCCAGGAACAGGCATGGGCGGCGGCAGCCGCGGGCGCGATGACGGCCGACACCGGGCCCGTTTCGATCCGCGAAGCCGGCAGGACGCTGGGCCCCGCGTCCAGTATCAGCCTGCCGCTCACCGGACCGATCGCATTGGCCAACCCCGGCGCAACCGCCCTGCCGGGCAGCATTGTGGTGCAAGGCGTGCCGCAAACCGCGCCGGCCGCCGCCCAGGCCGGCATGGGGATCCAGCGTCATTTCCATGCGCTGGATGGCTCGCCGCTCGCCCCGGACACACTGACCCAGAACACCGTCTTCGTCATGGTGATCGACGGCAAGGCAACCGATGGCGAGCCGCATCGCGCCCTCCTGCTGGCCGGACTGCCCGCGGGCTGGGAGATCGCCGGGCGTTTCCCGGCCGGCAAGGTCACCGGCATGGGCTGGCTCGGCACGCTCGCCGCCACTGAAATCCAGGCGGCAGCCGATGATCGCTACGCGGCCGTGGTCGATCTTACGCCAAGCCAGCCGGCCTTCCGCCTCGCCGTCATGCTGCGCGCGGTCACCCCCGGCAGCTTCGACTATCCCGGCATGACGCTGTCCGACATGTACAGGCCGGCGATTTTCGCGCGGCAGGGCACGATGCGCGTCGCGGTCAGCCCCGCGGCGCCATGAACCGGCGGGCGCGGCGCTGGCTGCTCGGCGGCGCGGGCGGTCTCTCTTTGTCCATGCTCGCTTTCGCGGGGGGATTGTTCGCGCTCGGCCGGTTCGACCCGGCGCCCATGCCGCCGGCAACGGCCTGGGGCACGCGCGTTCTGGCCCAAGATGGCTCGCTGCTTGCGCTGGCCCCTGCCGCGGGCGGGGTCTGGCGCTTCAACGTCGCCCCCCGCGATGTCTCGCCCTTCCTCATCCGGCTGCTGATCTCTGTCGAGGACAGGAATTTTCATCGGGAACCCGGTGTCGACCCGTTCGCCATCCTGCGCGCCGCGTGGCAATGGGTCCGCGCGGGGCACGTCGTGTCCGGCGGATCGACGCTGACCATGCAGGTCGCCAAGCTGCTCGATCCCCGCCCGCGCACACTGACCGCGAAACTCCTCGAGACGGCACGCGCGCTCGATCTCTGGCGACGGCAGACGCCGGGGCGCATTCTCGGCTTGTGGCTATCCGCCGCGCCGTTCGGCGGCAATCTCGTCGGGGTGGAAGCGGCCTCCCATGCCTGGTTCGGCAAAAGCCCCGGCGCGCTGAACCCGGCTGAGGCGGCGCTGCTCGTCGCGCTGCCGCGCCGACCGGAGGCGTTGCGGCCCGACCGGCATCCGCTTGCGGCGCGGCGTTTGCGCAACCGCCTTCTTGCCCTCGCCGCGCGGCGTGGCCTGCTCTCACCGGCCGAGGCGGCGCGGGCGGAGGCTGAACCCGTGCCCTCGCGGCGGCACGCCATGCCGCGGGCGCTGCCGCAGCTCTTCGCCCGGGTGCGGCACCCGCCGTCTCTGCAAACCCATATCGCGCCCGGCCTGCAGGCCGCGGTCACGGATGCCGCGCATGTCGCCCTGCGCACGCTGCCGCCGCGCACCGCGCTGGTCATCATGGTGGCGGACCCCCGCGGCCACGCGGTGCGGGCAGTGTGGCTGGGCGACTGGAACGACATCGCCCGGGCCGGACGAAGCGATCTCAGCCGCGCGCCGCGCAGCCCGGGCTCCACGCTCAAACCATTCCTCTACGGTCTCGCCTTCGCCAACGGGCTTGCCGCGCCCGACACCCTGCTGGCCGATGCGCCGCGCCGCTTCGGCAATTATGCGCCGGAGGATTTTACCGGGCGTTTCGCCGGCCGGGTCACGGCGGCCGAGGCGCTGCGGCGCTCGCTGAACCTGCCGGCGGTGGCACTGCTCGCGCGCTACGGCGCGCTGCGCTTCGCCGCCGACCTCGCCGCCGCGGGCGCGCCGCTGCGCCTGCCGCGCGACAGCATGCCGAGCCTGCCGATCATCCTCGGCGGCGACGGCATCTCGATGCGCGCGCTGATGACGCTTTATTGTGCCCTGGCGACCGACGGGCGCGTCGGCCCGCTCCGCATCGCCGGCGACATGCCGGGCCCGCCTGCCCGGCTGCTGTCACCCGAGGCCGCGCGCATGGTCGGCGATACTCTGACACGACCGTTCCCCGGTGCCGCGACGCTGGACGTCATCGCCTGGAAGACCGGCACGAGCGCATCGAACCGCGACAACTGGGCCTTCGGCTTCGATCGCGCGCGGGTCGTGGGTGTCTGGGTCGGGCGGCCGGACGGAACGCCCATGGATGGCGGGCAGGCCGCCGACCGGGCATTGCCGATCCTGGCGCGGATTTTCAGCCTGCTGCCCGCGGCGCCGCGGCGGCCCGTGCAACGCGCCCCCATGCTCTCGCTTGCCGCGGCACCAGCGGCTGACCCGCTGCGGCTGCTGTTTCCGCCGCCACGCGCGACCATCGTCGGGCTCGGTCCGCTCGAACTCAAGGCGATGGGCGGCGAGCGACCGCTACGTTTCCTGGTGGACGGCGCGCCCCTCGCCTCCGTTCCCGCCTTGCGACAGACCGAATGGCGCCCGCCGGGCCCGGGCTTCTATCACCTCACCATACTCGATGCCGCGGGCCGCGCCGTGCACGCGGCAATCCGCGTGACACGCGGCGACTGAATGAAGCGACTCGCCTGGCCCGCGGCCGGTTTTCACGCCCATGTCCGGGTTCGCCCCCGTTATTCTGGCGATACCGCTTCGGCTTTGGCGAGGTGTTTGTCGAGCGTCACGAGGCTGGCGCCCAGTTGTCGCGCCAACCACAGGTAGCTCGCATCGTAGGCGGTCAGGCCGGTGGCGCCGGCGAGTGCGAGGGTCTCATGATGATCGACGGCGACCTCCTCGACGCTGAACTGGTCATACAGTTGGAACGCTGCCATCAGGGCGGCCCGCTGCTCCGGATGGCGGCGGCTCTTGATGAGGCAGACGTTGGCCAGCTCGAAGGGCAGCAGCCCAGGCGCCACGAGGCGAGCGTCGGCGAGCTGCGCGGCTATGGCATCGGCCTCCGGCTCGCCGAACAGCAGGGCGGCGATGGCGGAGGCGTCAACCACCGTGACGGGCATCGCGATCGGCACGGACCAGGGCGGCAGCTTCGCTGGGGGTGTGGACGCCAAGGCGGCGCACCTCGGCCAGGATATCGGCGGGTGTCGCGGACCGATCCTCCCGCGCGGCCGCCTCGATGATGGCCAGCAACTCTCCTTGCAGCGAACGATGATGCCGCTCGGCGCGCTGTCGCAGCCGGTGGACGACCTCGTCAGGCGCGTTCTTGATGGAGAGGTTCACGGGCATGGTTCCAAATCGGCTCCAAAATCGAGCTTGTCAATCTGGCGGCGCCGGGCCGGCGCCACCCACGCCCGCGCATCGCCCGTGGTCCTCACCGCGGCGTGTTGCCATGACAGCGGCGAGGCTTCAGTCTCCGCGCGCCCATCAACGCGACCGGATCCGACCGGATCCGGTCGGTCTCGCCAAAATACCTGCCCGACACCGGCTCAGCCCCGCGGAGGCGCCTGACGTTGCGGAACGACCAGCCAGCATTGCGGCTTGCCTATGCCAATGATCCGCCGGCGGCCATGGCACGCATTGCCCGGCACCGGCCGCTGGGCGTCGTCATGTTTGGCGAGGCGCCGTCCGGCATGTCGGCATGCCCGCTCCATGTGTCGGTCGATCTCGCATCCGGCGGCAGCGGGGTGGAAATCTGGCACATCGACCAGAGTGTCGAGCCGCTGCGGCATGACCAGGTCGCGGGCGCGGTCGGCGGCGGCTACGCCTTCGGCGCGATCGAGGTCAACGAGGACCCCACAATTTCCCTCGACCACAGCATCGCCCGCGCCTATCGGCAGCTATTCATGTTTCTCGACCGCGCCGGCGGCTATCAACCCATCCGGTTCTGGAATTACCTCTATCGCATCACGGACGATCAGGACGGGGTCGAACGCTATTGGCGGTTCAATATCGGCCGCAAGCAGGCCTTTCAGGAATTCCTGACGCAGGATCCACCGCCGGTCGCAACCTGCATCGGCTGTCGCGGCGCGCGCAGTGTCATCTATTGCCTCGCCGCCCGGGAAGCGGCGGTGCCACTGGAAAATCCCCGTCAGGTCAGCGCTTTCGCCTATCCGCCGTGCCACGGCCCGGTCAGCCCGGGTTTCTCGCGCGCCAGCCGGCATCATCATGGCGGCACCGATACCCTGTTCATCTCCGGCACGGCCAGCATCGTCGGGCACGAATCGCGGCATATCGGAGATTTTCCGTCTCAGTTGCGGGAAACGATGCATAATCTCGCCCTGATGATGGATCTGACGGAACGCGACGCCGCGCCCGGCGGCGTCTGGGCGGTCAAAACCTATCTGCGTGACCCGCGCCATGCCGCGGCGCTCGATGCGGCGCTGCGCGGGTTTCTGCCACGAGCCACGCGGCACCTGCACCTGGTCGGCGAGATCTGCCGCAAGGACCTGCTCGTGGAAATCGAGGCGACACGCAGCGCAAGCAAGAATTGAAGGCAGACAGCGACTTTTTCAAAAAATAGTCGCGCCAGTACCGTCTCACCTCCGGCCCGTTGGGCGACGGCCGGCGCAGACTTATCAAACGGTCTCTGACGTCTTGGCGCGACCGGGGAAATGGATTCCGCGGCGAGGGTTATAGAGGCGTTTTTTCAAGAATGCCCGGGTCTTCATGCCTTTTGCTTCCTCCGCAGCCGAATCATCAATCGCCGGGGTGTTGTGACACAAACAATGCTGTGTCATGTTTCCTGGCGCTGCCGATCGGCGGCGGCAACATCCCAGACAGCAAATCGGCAGGTTCGGGTGGATCGAAGCACAGGCGAACCGGCTTCCGCCATGGCAAAGCGCCACCGCGCGGCCATCACCGCGCCGCCCCTCCCGGCCGATCAGGGGGGTGCGGCCACCCAATCCATGACCTTTCCGCTGATCGATGTGCTGCGCGCCTTTGCGGCGCTCTCCGTCGTCGTCTATCACGTGATCGCCCATTACCATTGGGTGAGCTTCCCGCGCTCCGGTCCGCTGCTCTGGTTTCGCATCGGCGGGATGGGCGTCGATCTGTTCTTTGTCATTTCAGGGTTTGTCATCACGCTTTCGGCGTTCAGCCGGCTGGAGAAATCCCCTTACCCGATTTTCGTCCGCTCCTTTGCCCGCGCCCGGCTTGCCCGCATCGTCCCGCTTTTTTACCTGACCGGTCTGTTCTTCCTGCTGTTCATTCAGCCTCAACTGCTGTTCGTGCCCGGCATCTGGTGGCCGATCCTGACGCATCTGGTCTTCCTGCACAGTTGGATTCTCGCGCATCAGGGCTTGATCGATGGGGTCAACTGGTCGGTCTCGGTCGAAATGCAGTTTTACCTCCTGATGCTACTGATCGCGCCATGGCTTTGGCGGGCAAATAGCCTGGTCATCGCCGTCGGCGCGGTGGTTATCGCCTGGTCCTGGCGTGCCGCGATGTTCATGCTGGTCAGTACGAAGTCGCATTGGGGCATTTTTCCACTCTTTGTCTATACCGCGCAGTTGCCAGGCATGGCAGATGAATTCGCGGCCGGCATCATTCTGGCAAAATTCATCGTCGATAGAAAAAACCAGCCCCTCCGGTCACGGCTGGCATCCCACGCATGGGTCGTGCCGGTCCTCGCCGCCGCCGCCATAACGCTGGCCATGCGAATCTATTGGAACAATTCCAGCTATTGGAACGAATTCTGGATGGTGGTCGCGTTCAAATCCCTGCTCGCCTTGTGTGGCATGCTGGTCGTGTTCAGCGCCTGCCTGCTGCAATCCCGTGCCACGGTTCGCCTCACGCTGCCGTTACGCTATCTCGGTACCATCTCCTATGGCATCTATCTCTGGCATTTGCTGGTCATCCTATCGCTCAAGCGCGTCACTTGGCTGACCGCCCCGATGGCCCTGCCATGGGTGCTGCTGCTCACCCTGTTGCTCGCCGCCATGTCCTGGCATCTTTTCGAGCAGCCCTTGATGCGGCGTTTTCACACCCGCG
>DAIDIQ010000012.1 GCA_027459285.1 Acetobacteraceae bacterium | reverse complement strand
CGGAAATCGATCGCATCGTCCCGCACACCCATGGCGATATGATAATCGAGTCGTACCGGGCTGTTGGCATCGGTCAGAAATGCCATGTGCAGCGGCAGATGGTCATGCGCGATGAAATACCCGGCGAAGGGTCCCCAGATCAGCGCCACGTCGATCCGATGATTGATCAGATCTGTCAGCATCTGGCGGGAGGGGTGGGTGACCCGGGTATCGACCATCAGCGGGTATAGCTTGGCCTGATCCATCAGGTCGTATTTGACCAGCAGATTGGTCGGCGGTGTGTCGCCGATCAGGCCGAAGCGTTTCGCGGCCAGGGCAGGGTCGTTGAGCGTGGTGGCGGTGATGTGATCGGCCGCGCGGGTGACGATCACGTAGCCGGTGTAATAATAGGGCTGGGTGGTGGTGACATCGCTATTGCCGACCGCGGTGCCGATGACGACGTCGCACAGATCCTTGTCGAGCGTGGCGCGGATGAAGCCCTGGGAATCAGGAAAGAACGTGTATTTCACCGGCACGTGCATGTCGGCGGCGATCAGGTCGGCGATCTTGTTCTCGAACCCCTGGCCCTTGTCGTTTGAAAACGGCAGATCGGCGGGATCGGCGCAAACCCGCAGGGCGGTGGTTGAGACCAGCTCGGCCCTGGTCTGGGCAAAACAGGGGCTGACGCCAAGCAGCGCCAGCCCGATTACCAAAAGCGTCGTACGCATCAGCTCAGTGTTTCAGATCATGTTCCAGGCAGGTGATGCGGATGGCCGCGCTTCAGCACCCCATCCGAACGAGCCTTGAGATAGGCGTAGATGCTGTTGAGATTGTCCACGACGTCCGGGTTGGTGCCGAAGGCGGGCATGACCAGGTCGCTTGAATTGCTGACCTGCTTGATGCCGCTCATGACCGTGGTTTCAAACTGCACCTTGGTCATGGTCTTCAGGGCCTGGGTCAGGTTTGGTGCATAGGAACTGCCCATGCCATCCGGACCATGGCAACGCAGGCATTCATCGCCGTAATAGAGGAACCCCTTATAGGTGTTCATGTCCACTTCGTCGCCGTTCTTGACGACATATGGCTTGGCATCCGGGGTGGCATCGGCTGCGTGGGCGACGCCCACGTAACTGACGGTCAGCAGGCCCAGCAGCGCGAACCCGCGGATCAGGGAAGACGCAAAACTCATCCAAGTCTCCAACACGTCGAGCCTCGGACAAACTGCCGCAGGCCGTTAAAAGAAAGTCCCGTGCGGCCTACGCCGCACGGGACCCGCCATCCTCAGAGGCCGAAGACGGTCAGCACACCACCAAGCTGGGTGTAGTTGGAGAGCGCCTTATAGGCACCCACCGCACCCAGACCCGCGGTATCTTCCGTCAGGCCCGCCGCCATGCCGATGCCGGCCCAGCCGCCAACGCCCGAAAGCACCGCAAGATACTGCTTGCCGTCATGCTCGTAGGTGTTGACGTTGCCGATGATGCCGGACGGCGTCTTGAAGGCGTACAGCAGCTTGCCGGTCCGCTGATCGACGACCTTCAACTGGCCGTCCAGCGTGCCGTAAGCGGCAATACCACCGCCCGTGGTCAGCGCACCCGACCAGACCGAGAACGGCTCGGGGTCGGACCACTTGATCTTGCCGGTATTCACGTCATAGGCAATGAAATTGCCCAGATTGTCCTGACCCTTCGGCGGATACATCGACAGCGTCGCGCCCACGAAAGGCTGACCCGCGGTGTAGCTCACTTTGAAGGGCTCATAGTCCATGCAGACGTGGTTCGTCGGCACATAGAACATGTGCGTCATCTGGCTGTAGCTGGCCGGCTGCTCGTCCTTCGAACCCAGCGCCGCCGGGCAGACGTTCTGCGTGTTGTGGTCGGCACCCTGGTCGCCCGGGGCGTATTCCGACACGACCTGCGGAACGCCGGTCTTGAGATCAACATGCGTGGCCCAGTTCACCGCCGGGTCATACTTGTTGGCTTCCAACAGCTCGCCCGTGTTGCGGTTCAACACATAGGCGAAGCCGTTACGGTCGAAATGCACCAGCGCCGGGGTCATTTTCCCGTGCACAGGAACGTTGGCGAGGATCATCTCATTGACCCCGTCATAGTCCCACTGGTCATGCGGCGTCATCTGATAGACCCACTTCGCCATGCCGGTATCGGCATCACGCGCGAAGATGGTCATCGACCACTTGTTGTCGCCCGGACGCTGGGTCGGGTTCCAGGTGCCGGGGTTGCCGGAGCCATAGAAGACGGTGTTGGTCGAGGGGTCATAGGAGATCCAGCCCCAGGTGCCGCCGCCGCCATTCATCCACTGCTGACCCTGCCAGGTCTTCAGCGAGGAATCGGTGCCAACCGGCTTGCCCATGAACATGGTCTTTTCCGGGTTGAACATGATGTCCTTGTCCGGACCCGAGGAATAGGCAGTCCAGATCGGCTTGCCGGTCTTTTCGTCATACGCCATCATGCGGCCGCGGATACCGAACTCACCACCGCTGATGCCGACGAACACCTTGCCGCCTTCAACGAACGGCGCCGAGGTGCCGGTCTCACCAACCGCCGGATTGCCGGTTTTCACCGACCACACCACCTTGCCGGTCTGCGCGTCCAGCGCGACCAGGGTCGTATCAGCCTGGTGCAGGAAAATCATGCCGTCGCCATAGGCAACGCCACGGTTGACCGTGTCGCAGCACATGACGGGAATGACGTTCGGGTCCTGCTTCGGCACATACGACCAAGCGATCCGGCCATCATGGTTGAGGTCGAGCGCGAACACCTTGTTCGGGAACGGCGTCGACAGATACATCATGTTGCCGATCACCAGCGGGCCACCCTCATGGCCGCGCAGCACGCCGGTCGAGAACGTCCAGATCGGGCGCAGCTCCTTGGCATTGCGGGTGTTGATCTGCGACAGCGTGCTGTAACGCTGGCCGGCATAATTCCCGAGCGGTGTCGCCCAGTTCGCCGGATTCTTGATCAGTTGGGTCAGATCATCGGCGCGCGCGGCGCCGAGACCAACCAGAGCCGTGCCCGCGAGAGCGCAGACCCCAAGCGCCAGTTTCGTCTTAAACGAACGCATTATGGTTATCCTCCTCGTTGTTGAACCCGGCAGCGCCGGATCTGTTCTTCAGCCCCCAGCTCGACATGATCGTCGAACCAATCCCCCCTGCATCGTGCGACATGCTGCCGCCAGCATAGACCCTCGTCCTGTTCACCCCAACCGGGTTGACAGTAACGGCCCAAGTTTTGCCGCACTGCACAACTCGCTTGTCCGGGCCGGGGCAAAAGTCATGTGCCGCGACCAGCGGAGATTGATACCAATCGGCCAAGCCTGACAAGAGTATTCACACCCCACGACGCAGGGATTTCTTCTGTCAACCGCCCCGATCAGGTCGGAACCTGTTTCGGCACGTTGACCTCGCAACGCCATCTTTTCAACACATACTGCGGGTGTTCCCGCAGGTATTCAATCGCCCGTTGCTGCGCATTCGAGACACAGGCCGCGGGCGATGGAAAGTTCTCCATGCCCAGCCGCTTCTCGACGCATTCCTTCGGGTGACCGGCGAGACAGTATACCAGCACGAGTTGAATCATGGACGCGTTTCCAATTCGAGGGTCGGGCGATTGCCCTTTTCTTTTGTGATCACCTGAGGCCGATTCCAAAAGCGTCAATGGTTGCACTTGGCCCAAAGCGGGACATTTTCTGCGCGTCGCCGATTGCCCTGCGGCCGGCGCGCGCGGCATGGTGCCGCCTGACAGGAGAAACGTCCCGATGCTGCTGACCAACAAGCTGACGCACCGCGTGGCCCGGCAACGCGCCATGGCCGCGCTTGGCGCCCTGGCCCTGGCATTGCCGCCCGCCATGCTGCCTCGCACGGCCGCGGCGCAGGCGCCGGCGCATCCGCGCTATGATTATCCGACCGCGGCCCGCGCCGATTACGTCATCGGCTGCCTGGCCGCCAACGGCTTCCATCACGAATTGTTGGAGAAATGCGCATGCGGGATCGATGTCATCGCCAACGAAATGCCGTACGATGATTACGAAAAGGCCAACACCATCCTGTCCATGCAGAAGGCCGGCATCGGCCCGCGTGCCGGCCTGTTCCGGAGCACGCCGATTGCCAAGGACGAGCTGAAAAAGCTCCGCAAGGCCGAAGCCGACGTCAATCTCACCTGCGGTTGAGCCACCCCCCCGGCCTGCGTGACGCGGCGCGCTGAGACAGCGCGCGCCGCCAACACCGTCTGGCCTGCCCCGCACCGTCAGAGCCTGGCCGCCCAGCATGTCATCGAGGGTGATCACCCACACATTACGGCGGGTTGGCGACGGCGGATGCAGGCGCTGACGCTGACTGAGCGCGGACGGCAGGCCAGGGACGTCACCGCCAAGGCGATGCCGCGCAGTCGTGCCGCCGCGAGATGACTGCGCAAGTGCAATAAAGCCGGAAAAATGACTGACCAATACCTGCCAAAAACAGGCCACGGCGACCATTGACCCTGGCCGCGCGGTCGTTTGCTCCCCAGAAACGTATCGCGGCGACCATGCCAAGCCTGGCCCGCCAGGGCAAAGTGGCGGGGCGGATCGACCAGGTGCCATCTGCCTCATCACTGAGACAGGAGAGAGGTCGATCCGCCCGGGGCGCTGCTTACTCGACGAACGTGCCGGCTTTTTTCGCCGTCCATTCGGCGATGTAGTCCATCAGGCCGGGCGACAGGCAGTCGTATGGCGCCAATCCCAGCTCGGTCAGGCGTTCACGCACGGCGGCCATCTGGCTTTTGGGGGCGCCGGCCTCGATGATCGAGGACACGAAGGCGGCAAATTCCGGCGCCGCATAGCCCGGCTTGTCGAACCGCTCGGGGTGCACGAAGCTCAGCCCCTGGAACGGATGCTCACGCTCGACCGGGCCATGCATATGCACGCCGCAGGCAACGCAGGCATGGCGCTGGATGAGCGCCGACGGATCGACCACCTTAAGCTTGTCGCCGTTTTCCAGCACGGTCACCTTGCCGACGGGCGCCACCGCCACCATCGAGAAATTCGCGCCGGCCGGCTTCCAGCATTTGGTGCAGCCGCAAACGTGGTTGTACGCCACGTTGCCCTCGACCTTGACCTTGACCGGCCGGTCGGTGCAGGCGCAGCTCAGCACGCCGCCGGCAAAATCAGCCGCGCCGGCCTTCACGCCGTGATCCACAGCCGGGTGAATGTTGACGTTTCCTGTCATTGGCATCTCCTGCACGCCTTTGCGGCGAAAAACGAAGTGATAAAGCTCATGCGCGACAAAACGACCGGGTTCGGAGCGGCAACACCCCAGCCCCGATGCCGTGCCGTGGGCTAGCACGCGGGGCGGTTAAACACCCCACCGCCATGCCCTGGCAACGGGGGCACCTGTCGCATCCCTTGCGCATTTCCGCCGCAATCCAGATTGATGATGAAACCGGTGGGCGGCATACAGGTCCACAAATCCGGAGGAAGCTCGCATGACACGTTCCATTGCTTCTGGTCTTCGCCTCAGCCTCGGCGCCGCGGTGCTGGCGCTGGGTGTGTCGGCCACCAGCCAGGCCCTTGCCGCCGGTGATGCCGCGGCGGGCCAGGCCCTGTTTCAGCAAAAATGCGGCATTTGCCATTCCGCGGTGAAGGGCGAGATGCGCGTGGGCCCCAGCCTGTGGGGCGTGGTCGGCCGCAAAGCCGGCACGCTGCCGGGCTATACCTATTCGGACGCCATGGCGCACGCCAACCGGGTGTGGGACGCGCAGACCCTGAACGTCTATCTCACCAATCCGCAAAAAGACATTCCCGGCATCAAGATGCTGTTTCCCGGCCTGCCCAGCCAAACCGACCGGGACAATGTCATCGCCTATCTTTCCACCCTGCACTGATTGCCATGGCGGCGCGGCCCGGCGACGGGCCGCGTTTGCTTAACGCCGGGTACGGCGCCGGGACGATTGACGCGGCGCAAGCCGACGAGCGTCAGCCCCGGATATGTCGAGGAAAACCAAGCCCTCGCTTTGTCTCAGCTCGCGTGCGGGTTTCGCGGCAGAACATGTTCCTGCACCAGGAACTGCATGCCGTGGCTCCAGCTGGCATCGGTATTTCCCCGGATGTCCACGCTGCCGCCGTCCACCATTTTTCCGGTTTTCACGCTCACGATCACGACATTGATGTTCAAAATCAGGTCGCTGACCTTCTGCACCCAGCCATAGGCGGCATAGCGCGCGCCCAGTTTTTTCGCGAGCGGCAGCTCGCAGCCATTGCATTGGCGTAGATCCGGCATCGCTTGCAATTGCGCGTCCACCGGCTTGGTGCTGATCGGCGTGAAATCGCCCGATTTTCTCAACAGCTCCGCCATCTGCACGCTCATGTGCGCGGTGCGCGCCAATTCCGCCTGGCTTGAAGGCAGGGGCGAGGTATTATCCAGGGAAAATGGAAAAATGGCGATCGTCGGTGGCGCGGCCGCTGCAGGGCCGGCTAAGACCATGGCGCCGATCATGGCGGCCACGGTTGCAAGTGGCGTGGACCGTGCAATCATAAGGGCGCGAGGAAAACGGACATGACACACCAGCATAGAGACAAGCGGCGCAACTCGGCAAGCCGCGTCCTGGCCATGACCTGGTTTTGCCTGCTGGCGGGTGCATGGCCGCACCGGGCGATGGCGGCGACGCCGACGCTCAGCGTCACGTATCTCGGGCTGGTGCATCCGCACCCTGCCCCGTCCGCCGTGCTCGCCGCCCCCACGCCGGACGATGCGTTGCAGGGCGCGAAACTCGGCATCAGTGACGACAACACCACCGGCAAGTTTCTCAACCAGGCCTTCGCCCTCGTCCCCACCCTCAGCCCGGATGGCAAGACCCTGCTGGCTGATTTTCAGGCCGCGCTGAAGGCGGGTCAACGCCTGTTCATCGTCGATGCGCCCGCCCCCTTGCTGCTGCACATGGCGGACAGTCCTGGCGCCGGCGCCGCCCTCATTCTCGATGCCACCAGCATCGATGACGCGCTGCGCGGCGCTGATTGCCGGGGCAATATGCTGCACATTCTGCCCGACCGCGCCATGCTGGCCGACGCGCTGATGCAGTATCTGGTCACCAAGAACTGGCGCCGCATCATGCTGCTGGTCGGAAAAACACCGCAGGACGCGCTGTATGCCGATGCCATCCGCCATTCCGCCGCCAAATACGAGGTCCGGGTCGTGGCCGACCGCAAGTGGGACTTCAACCCGGCCGCGCAGCAGGCCGATACGGGCCATTACGAGGTCAATGCCGAAGTGGACAAGGCAACGCAGGGACCCAATTACGACGTGTTGGTGGTGGCCGATGAGGAGGGCAATTTTGGCAACCAGGTCGCCTATCGCACCTTCCGGCCGCGGCCGGAGGCCGGGACGCAGGGCCTGGTGCCCGCCGCCTGGTCACCGGTGATGGACGAGTATGCCAGCACCGAGCTGCAATTGCGCTTTCGCCGTCTGGCCAAGCGCGACATGAACGATGCGGCGTATGGCGGCTGGCTTGCGGCGCGCGCGCTCGGGGAAGGGGCAACCCGCACCCAAAGCCTCGATCCCGCCAAGATCACGGCCTATATCCGCGGCCCCAAATTCGTCCTCTCCGGCTATAAGGGCCCGCCCTTCTCGTTTCGTCCGTGGGACGGGCAGTTGCGCCAGCCGGTGGTGCTGGCCGACACCGTCTCGCTGGTCACCATCGCGCCGCTGCCTGGCTTCCTGCACCAAACCAACACGCTCGATACGCTGGGCGTCGATAAACCGGAGACGACATGCCATATGCACTGACCCTGCGGCGCGCGGTGCTGCTTGCGGCGCTGGTGCTGCCCATCGCCGCAAGGCCTGCGCATGCCTATCGGATATTCCTTAGTAATGAAAAGGACAACACCGTCACGGTGCTCGATGGCGCGACACTCAAGCCGGTCGCGACCGTGCCGGTTGGTGCCCGCCCGCGCGGCATGGTTTTGTCGAAGGATGGCAAAAGCCTTTTCATCTGCACGTCGGACGCTGACCATATCGAGGTGCTCGATCTTGCCACACTGAAGGTCACGCAAACCCTGCCCTCCGGCGCGGACCCGGAATTCATGGCGCTCAGCCCGGACGGCAAAACCCTTTATGTCGCGAACGAGAATAACAGCGAGGTCAGCGTGCTCGACATCGCCAAAAGCCAGATCACGGCGGAAATTCCGGTTGGCGTGGAGCCAGAGGGCATGGCGGTGAGCCCGGACGGCAAGACCGTCGTCTGCACGTCCGAGACCACATCGATGGCCCATTTCATCGATGTCGCCACCCACCAGGTGGTGGCCAGCGTGCTGGTCGGCACCCGCCCGCGCTTTGCCGCCTTCACCAAGGATGGCTCGAAAGTCTGGGTCAGTTCCGAGGTTGCCGGCACCGTTGCCATCATCGACGCCAGCAGCCACAAAATTCTCAAGACACTGCATTTCAGCATCCCCGGCGTGCCGCAGGACGCTGTTCAGGCGGTTGGCATCAACCTCACGCGGGACGGCAAATATGCCTTCGTCGATCTCGGTCCGGCTAACCGTGTCGTCGTCATCGACCAGCAAAGCTACAAGATCATCAAATATCTGCTGGTCGGGCAGCGCGTCTGGCACAATGCCTTCTCGCCCGACCAGACATTGCTTTATACCGCCAACGGCATCAGCAACGATATGTCGGTCATCAACGTGAAGCGGCTGGTGGTCACGCAATCGGTGCCGGTCGGGCAGGCGCCCTGGGATGTCGTCGTTGGCCCCTGACATGCCAGAGGCGGCGCTCGCCGTCAGCCACTTGTCGCACAGTTTCGGCGCCCGCGCCGTGCTGCGGGATGTCAGCTTCACCGTGCACAGGGGTGATTTCACGGTTCTGCTCGGGCTCAACGGTGCTGGCAAAACCACGTTGTTCGCCCTCATCACCCGGCTCTATCACAGCCGCTCGGGCGATATTTCCGTCCTCGGTCACGATATGAAACGCGACCCGCTCAGCGCGCTTGCCCGACTTGGCGTCGTGTTCCAACAGCAGACCCTCGATCTCGATCTCACGGTGCGGCAAAATCTGCGCTATCAGGCCTCGTTGCACGGCATGACCCGTGCCAACGCCGATCCGCGCATCACCGAGGAACTCAGCCGTGTCGGTCTGCTCGAGAGGCTGGATGACCGGGTGCGCAACCTTTCGGGCGGGCAGCGCCGCCGGGTCGAACTCGCGCGCAGCCTGCTGCACGCCCCCTCGCTGCTGCTGCTCGATGAGCCGACCGTCGGGCTGGATATCGAAAGCCGCCGCTTCCTGCGCGCCCATGTCAGCCAGCTTTGTCAGACCACCGGGCTCGGCGTGTTGTGGGCCACCCACCTGATCGACGAAGTTGTGCCGGAAGCCCGCGTCATCGTGCTGCATCGTGGGCAAGTGCTGGCCGAGGGACCGCGCGCCAGCATCGCGGCCGCCCAGCAGGGCGATATCGGCGCCGCCTTCGCCGCCCTCACGCAGGACCAGGCGGCATGAGGGCGCGCGCCTGGCTTGCCTGCCTTGGCGGCATCATCACCCGTGAGGCGCGGCGCTGGATGGGGCAGCGCGGCCGCTTCATTTCCGCGCTGGTGCGCCCGCTGCTGTGGCTCGGCGTGTTCGCCGCCGGCTTTCACTTCGTGCTCGGCCTGTCCATCACACCGCCGTATAAAACCTATATTCCTTATGAGGTTTATATCGCCCCCGGCCTGTGCGGCATGATCCAGCTGTTCAACGGCATGCAAAGCTCGCTCTCGATGGTCTACGACCGGGAAATGGGCAGCATGCGGCTGCTGATGGTCAGTCCGTTTCCGCGTTGGTTCCTGCTTTCGGCGAAGCTTTTGGCGGGTGTGCTGGTGTCCATCGTGCAGGTTGAGATATTCTTCGTCTTCGCCTGGATCTGGGGCATCACGGTGCCGATCACCGGCTATCTCGCGGTGCTGCCGGCCCTGCTCATCTCCGGCCTCATGCTCGGGGCGCTGGGCCTTGTGCTGTCCTCGTTCATCCGTCAGTTGGAAAACTTCGCGGGCGTGATGAATTTCGTCATTTTCCCGATGTTTTTCGCCTCATCCGCGCTCTATCCGCTCTGGCGTGTCGGGCAATCGAGTCCCACCCTTTATTGGATCAGCGAAATCAACCCGTTCACCCACGCGGTGGAACTCATCCGGTTCGCCCTCTATGACCGCTTCAACCCGATCTCCGCGGCCGTGGTGGTGGGCTTTCTGATACTGTTCATGGCACTGGCGCTGATCGGCTACGACCCCGGCCGCGGCCTGCTTGCCCGCAAAGGAGGAGAGTGATGCGTCCGTTCCTGATCTGCCTGCTGGCCGGCCTCACCGCCGCGCCCCTGGCCCTCGCCCAGCCCTATAAGGGCTACCATCCCGCCGCCCCGGTCGATCCTGACTGGCCTTGCGACCAGCTTCTGGTGCCCAAGCTCAGCGCCGCCAGCTATTGGGCCGCGACTATTCCCGCCAAGGCCGCTGATAATTGGCGCGATAATGACAGCTACAGCGCCATGGTCACCAACATCGTCAACCGGGACACGCCGGAGGCCAAGGCGCTCGCCACTGCCCGCGCCTATATCGCCCATCAGCCCAAGGCCAAACGGGCCGCCGCCGCCGCCGCGCTGTTCGGCGCCGCGGTCGATGAGGCGAATGACGAACGCGACGAGGTCATCAACCACCTCGACGATCTGTCCCGCCGGCAGAAAAACCTCAGCGACACCATTCAGACGATCGAAAACAAGATCACCGCCATCCCTGCCACGGCCACCGGCACCCAGGCGCAGTTGCGCGCCGAACTCGTGGGTGAACGGGACCTGCGCATCCAAGGCTTCCAGGACACCCAACACACCATAAGCTATGCCTGCGCCGTGCCCGGAGATTACGACCGCCGGCTTGGCGCCCTGGCACGCGCGCTGCAAGGCAACCAGTAGGCAAGGCGCGC
>DAIDIQ010000237.1 GCA_027459285.1 Acetobacteraceae bacterium | reverse complement strand
GAAGTGACCTACCAGCTCGTCGGCCTGCACGAAGCCGACATCAAATCCGGTCGCCTCTCGATCACCGCCCCGCTCGCCAAAGCCCTGATTGGCAAAAAAACCGGCGATACCGTCTCCGTCCCCGCCCCCGGCGGTGATCGTTCCTACGAAATCTTGACGATCCGCTTCGGTGGCTGACCTCACCCCAAGCCCGGTCGCGGGCGACCCGCCAACCCTCGCCGAGATCGATGACGCCGCCGCACGCATCCAAGGCTCAATCCTGCGCACCCCGCTGATCCGCTCAGATGCCCTCTCGCGCGCCACCGGGGCCGACATCTTTCTCAAGCTCGAAAATCTGCAAGCCACCGGCGCGTTCAAAGAGCGCGGCGCCGCCAACCGCATCGCCCTGCTCACCCCAGCCGAGCGCGCCTGCGGCGTCATCGCCATGTCCGCCGGTAATCACGCCCAAGCCGTCGCCCGCCACGCCCGCCTCGTCGGCATCGCCGCCACCATCGTGATGCCGCTGTTCACCCCCACCACCAAAGTCACCCGCACCCGCGCCTGGGGGGCCAATGTGGTGCTGCACGGCGAAACCCTGGCCGAAGCCTCCGACCACGCCTACCACCTCGCCGCGCGCGATGGGCTGGTGTTCGTCCACCCGTATAACGACCGCGCGGTGATCGCCGGCCAAGCCAGCGTCGCCCTCGAAATCATCGCCGACCAACCCGATCTTGACGCCATGATCGTGCCCACCGGCGGCGGCGGCTTCGTCGCGGGCTGCACCATCGCCGCCCGCGCCCGCGCCCCGCATATGCACGTATTCGGCGTCGAGGTCGAAACCTATGCCGGTTTTGCTCAAGCCCTCGCGGGTCAACACGTCGCCGTCGGCGGGGCCACCATCGCCGAAGGTATCGCCGTGCGCGATATCGGCAGCCTGCCCCTCGCCATCCTGCGCGAACACCAAGCCGAAATCCTGGTCGTGCCCGAAGCCGCCGTCGAGCAAGCCATCGCCATGCTGATCGAAGAGGGCAAACTCGTCGCCGAAGGTGCCGGCGCCGCCGGCCTCGCCGCCCTCCTCACCTTCCCTGCGCGCTTCAAAGGCCAGCGCGTCGCCCTGCCCATTTGCGGCGGCAATATCGATTCGCGCATCCTCGCCAACACCCTGCTCCGCAACCTCCTGCGCGATGGCCGGCTGCTGCGCGTGCTAATGGAAATCCCTGATCGTCCCGGCGTCCTGGCGGACATCGCCACCCGCATCAGCGCCCAAGGCGGCAATATCCTCGAAGTCGTCCATCAGCGCCTGTTCGCCTCGCCCACCGTCCAAGCCGCCACCCTGGAAATCATGGTCGAAGCGCGGGACGCTGGCCACGGCAACGCCATCGCCAGCGCCTTGGAACAGGTCTACACGGTCAAACGCATGTGAGCACCACGCCCCACGCTGAGCCATCCCCCACACCCCACCCCACACATCCCCTGGGGCCACTCCCCATCACCGATCACCCGATCACGGCCAAAACCCTCACATTGATCACCCTGCTCGGCTTTTCCTCCGGGCTGCCGCTCGCCCTGTCCGGCTTTACGCTCCGCCTCTGGCTCACCCGCGCCCATCTGCCACTCGCCGAAATCGGCCTCACCGCCAATCTCGGCATCGCCTACTCGCTCAAATTCCTCTGGGCGCCCGC
>DAIDIQ010000221.1 GCA_027459285.1 Acetobacteraceae bacterium | reverse complement strand
TGGCATTGCGGCCATTCTATACGCGGGCATAGGATGATTGTCAAGGAGAAAATGCCGTCACCGACCACTTTTCCTAGGAAGGCATCGAGAAGGGCGACTTTTTTGAAAAAAAGTCGCGCAAAAAACTTTTGGGACTCTGGGGCGGGGGCTGTGGCGAGGGGTGAGTTTCGGCGGGGGAGGCGGGGAATGATGGGGCTTCGCCCCGAAGGAAGTCTGGCTTGCTTGGCCGCGTAGCGGCCTTTCATGCCGGGCGTTTGCCGCCGGGACCCGACCGGTGCCACCCGCACGGACCCAAAGTCACGAAGTTTTTTGGTTCTTTTTGTTCACAAAAAGAACAAATCCTTCCAGCCCTCTGGCAGCTCTTGCCCCGGGTTACCCGACCCGCAGCAGCCCGGCCCCTTGTTCGGCCAGCCATGTTTCGGCGCGGGTTCGGTTGGGGGTCAATTGGTCCACCAGGGACCAGAACCCCGGGCCGTGGTTCATGTGTCGCAGGTGGGCCACTTCGTGGCTGACCACGTAGTCCGCCACGAAGTCAGGTGCCATGACCAGCCGCCAACTGAAGGCCAGGGCCCGGGTTGGGCTGCAACTGCCCCAGCGGCTGCGTGTATCCTTGATGCTGACCCGGGCTGCTGCCACGCCGGCGCGTTGGCTGACTTCCTGGACGCGGCTGGCGAGCATCCGCCGGGCCTCGGCGCGCAGGAAATCGGCGACCCGGCGCGGCAGAAATTCCGCCGCGCCGCAAACCTCCAGCGTGTCGTCGCGCAGGCGGGCGGCGAAGCGGCCATCCGGCACGTGGCGTATGGTCATGAGCTTGCCGCCGACTGGCACGCGTGCCCCATCGGCAAATCGCAGGGCTTCCGGCAGGGCGCGCAGCCGGCGCGCCACCCAATCAGCGTGGGTGTGCAGCACCATCATGCCGGCGCGCCTGCCCGCGCGTGTCGGCAGCGTGATCACCACTTCGCCCAGGGCGGGGTCGATGCGCAGGCTTATCCGCCGCGCCCGGGTGCTGCGCCGCCAGCGCACCACCGCCGTGCCGTCCGCCAGGGTCAGGGTTTCGCGCTCGGGCGTGGCAAGCCTCATGTGCGGGTGCGCCTTATGCCGGGCGGGGCTTGCGCACCCGCACCGGGCGAACCGGCCAATCGGTGATGTAATGCTCGAGTTCGCCGGCCTCATCCTCGGGCACGACCCGCCCGCGCACCGAGACCCCGGCCTCGTGCACGGTTTCGGCCCGGCCGGAAACCAGCGGGTGCCACCAGGCAAGTGTCCGTCCCTCGGCCAGGGCACGATAGGCGCAGCTATGCGGCAGCCAGTCGATTTCGCGCACCAGGTCTGGCGTGAGGCGCAGGCAGTCATGCACGATCCGCCGCCGGTGCGCATAGTCCCGGCATTGGCAACTATGCCCATCGAGCAGCCGGCAGGCGACGTTGGTGAACATCAGCGCGTCTGTGTCTTCGTCGCGCAATTTGTGCAGGCAGCACCGGCCGCACCCGTCGCAGAGCGATTCCCACTCCGCCTCGGTCATCGCCTCCAGCGATTTTTCGTCCCAGAATGCCATGCGGGAAAACCCTACTGTTGCTTGCCGCGCCCCGCAAAGCCCGACCGTGCTTTGTCTGAAGTCCGGCATACTTGAGTGAAGTTCGGCACCGGCCCGCTACCCGCCACAATCTGAAAAATGAAGTGATGCCGGCGGCTTTGACTTCGCTGTCCGCCAAAGCTAGCGACGCGGCAATGTCTGTCGCCATCATACTCGCCGCGGGCCATGGCACGCGCATGCGGTCCCGGCTGCCGAAGGCCGCGCACCCGATTGCCGGCCAGCCGATGCTGCGTCACCTGATTGCGGCGTGCGAGCCGGTGTTCAGCCGCATCATTGTCGTGATCGGGCCGGACATGCCGAGCCTGGTCGACATTGCCGCCCCGCACCAGGTGGTTGTGCAGACCGAGCGGCTGGGCACCGCACACGCCGCGCTGGCCGCCGCGGATCATTTCGGCGAGGATGACGTCGCCATTCTGTACGCCGATAATCCGCTCATTGACACGCAGACACTGGGCCGGCTGCTGGCGGCCCGCGGGCCGGCGGTAGATCTGGCGATGCTGGCCATGCGCCCGCCCGACCCTGGCCGCTATGGCCGGGTGCTGCTGACGCCGGTCGGCACGGTGGCACGCATCGTTGAGTATGCTGACGCGACCGAGGCGGAACGGGCGATCACCCTGTGCAATGCCGGCGTGTTCTGTGCCCCGGCCGCGGCCATGCGTGCCTGGCTGACGGGCGTGCCGCGGTCACGCTCGGGTGAATATTACCTGACCGATATCGTGACGCTGGCGGGGCATGTGGTGGCGATCGAGGCGCCGTGGCGGGAATTGCGCGGCATCAATAGCCGGGCCGAACTGGCCGCCGCCGAGGCTGACGTGCAAGCCGCCTTGCGGGAAGCGGCCATGGCGCGGGGCGTGACCTTGATCGGGCCGGAGACGATTTTTCTTGCCACCGACACGCGTTTTGGCACGGATGTCACGATCGGCCCGCATGTCGTGATCGGCCCTGGGGTGGCGTTGGCCGATGATGTGACCATCCGCCCATTTTCGCACCTTGAAGGCTGCGATATTGGCGCGGGCGCGGTGATTGGCCCGTTCGCCCGCATTCGCCCCGGCACCAGCCTTGGCGCTGCCGCGCATGTGGGTAATTTTGTCGAGCTGAAGGCAACCCGGCTTGGTGATGGCGCCAAGGCGAACCACCTGACCTATCTGGGGGATGCCGATATTGGCGCGGGCGCGAATATCGGCGCGGGCAGCATTACCTGTAACTATGATGGCGTGCACAAGCACCGGACAGTAATTGGCGAGGGCGCCTTTATCGGGTCGAACGCGACCCTGGTTGCGCCGGTCAGCATCGGGCGAGGCGCCTTTGTTGCCGCCGGCAGCGCCATTACCGATGATGCGCCGCCGGATAGCCTGGTTTTTGGCCGCGCCCGCCAGGTTATCAAGCCCGGCTTTGCCGTGAGGCTGCGCCGGATGCTGAGCGAGCGCGCGGTGGAAAAGAGCGGAAAATAATGTGCGGCATTGTCGGCATGGTGGGCCAGCGGCAGGTGGCGCCGTTGCTGCTGGAAAGCCTGAGGCGGCTGGAATATCGCGGCTATGACAGCGCCGGCATCGCGACCCTGCACCACAACGCGATCGATCGGCGCCGTGCTCCCGGCAAGCTGGTCAATCTTGAGGCGGTACTGACCGCCAACCCGCTGCAAGGGCTGTGCGGCATTGGCCATACCCGCTGGGCGACGCACGGCGCGCCGACAGAGGCCAATGCCCACCCGCACGGCACGGCGCGGGTGGCCGTGGTGCATAACGGCATTATCGAGAATTACGCCGAGCTGCGCGCCGAGCTTGCCGGGTTGGGCCAGGTGTTCAGCACCGAGACCGATACCGAGACCGTGGCCCAACTGGTGGATTACAACCTGGCGCGCGGCATGCACCCGGTTCAGGCGGCGTCCGCCGCGTTTGCCCGGCTGCAGGGTGCCTTTGCGCTGGCGTTGATTTTTGCCGGCCATCCGGACCTGTTGATCGCCACCCGCCGCGGCGCGCCGCTGGCCATAGGCTTTGGCGAGAACGAGAATTTCGTCGGCTCGGACGCGTTGGCCATTGCCCCGCTGACCCAGCGCCTTGCCTATCTCGAGGACGGGGATTGGGCAGTGGTGCGCCGTGAGGGCGTGGTTTTTCATGACCAGGACGGGCAGATCGTCAGCCGCGAGATACGCCGCACCGCCTATTCCGGCGCCGCCTTCGGCCGCGGCAATTTCCGCCACTTCATGGAAAAGGAATTATTCGAGCATCCGGCGGTGATCGGCGATACGTTGCATCGGTTGATCGACCCGGGGTCGCGCACGATCGCGTTGCCGCCGCTCGATCTCGATTTCGCCGCCATCCCGCGTGTGACGCTGGCCGCCTGCGGCAGCGCATTCTATGCCGGGCTGGTAGGCAAATACTGGTTCGAGCAGATTGCCCGCCTGCCGACCGATGCCGATGTGGCGAGCGAGTTCCGCTATCGCATGCCGCCGCTGGCCGCGGGTGGCCTGGGGTTGCTGGTGAGCCAGTCGGGTGAAACCGCCGATACGCTGGCCGCGTTGCATGCGCTGCGCGATGCGGGCCAGCGCGTGCTTTCGATTGTGAACGTGCCGGAAAGCAGCATGGCGCGGGCCAGCGACCTGGTGCTGGAGACGATTGCCGGGCCTGAGATTGGCGTTGCCAGCACCAAGGCGTTCACGGCGCAGCTTGCCGTGCTTGCCTGTGTGGCCATTGCCGCCGGCAGGGCCCGCGGCACGCTGAGCCGTGGCCAGGAAGCGTTGCTGACGGCCGCCCTGCTGGAGGTGCCTGGACGGGCCGGCGAGGTGCTGGACCATCATGCCGAGATTACCCGCATTGCCGCCCGCGTGGCCGAGGCGCGGGACGTGCTGTATCTTGGCCGCGGGAATTGCTTTCCGGTTGCCTTGGAAGGCGCGCTGAAGCTGAAGGAGATCAGTTATATTCACGCCGAGGCCTATGCCGCGGGAGAAATGAAGCACGGCCCGATCGCGCTGATCGATGCCGCCGTGCCGGTGATCGCGATTGCCCCGAGCGGACCGTTGTTCGAGAAGACCGCCAGCAATCTGCAGGAGGCGGCGGCGCGTGGCGGCAAGCTGATTGTTTTTACCGATGCCGAGGGTGCCCCGCGCCTCGCCGCCATTGCGGCGGAGACGATCGTGCTGCCGGGAGTGGACCCGTTTGTTGCCCCCATTCTGCATGCCATTGCCGTGCAGGTGCTGGCCTATCATGTCGCGGTATTGAAGGGCACCGATGTGGACCAGCCGCGCAACCTGGCCAAATCAGTGACCGTGGAATAGCGGCATGGCGTGGTTGGTATTGTGCTGCCTGAAGCCGATCGCCGCGGGGCGGGGTCACGCGCAGTGATAAGATGAGCGAAGTGCGGACCGGCCGGCCGCGGCTTGCGCCTGGCCCGGGGCCAAGGCGTTGCGAGCCGGTTGCGCCGATCGCATCGGTCTTGCTGCATCTTGGCGTGTTCGCGGGCCTGGCCGTGCTTGCCGGTCCCGGACGAGTGCCGGCGGTGCGTGAGCCGCTCGCCGTCACCATCAGGCTGCAAACGCCGATGCAGCCGCCGGCGGCTGCAACGGCCATGCCGGCGGCGCGACGGGCATTATCGGCTGATGGCCAGCCTTCCGGCACGCGGTCTGACGATGCCCACACGGTTGAAGCCAATTCTGTCGAGGCGGAGGCGGCTAAAACACGGTCCGTGCTGGCGGCGCTGGCGGCAAGAATTCGCGCCGCGGTGCGGCAGGCCACGGTCTATCCGCTGGCGGCGCGGTCGATGGGCCTGTCTGGCCGGGCGCAGATCCGGTTCACGTATAATGACGGGGTGGCGAGCGGGGTGAGGGTGGTGCAGTCCGCCCATGCGGCTGTGCTTGATCGGGCCGCGGTTGAGGCGGTTGAGCGCGCGGTCATGCCGCCTGAGCCGCGTGAGCTTGCCGACCAATCCCTGACGCTGGCGGTATGGGTCGATTTCCCCGGGCGGTGAGCCAGGCCGCGGCGTGGCGGACCGGTCGCGGCCGTGGTTGGATATTCGCCCCGGCAGGTTACTCGCTGAAGGCGTGCTCGGCGAAAATATAATCGTCGTGGGTGACGGTGCTGGGCATGCGCGCGGCCATCGGGTTCGCGAGCGGCCGCTCATCACGCCGCACAAAGGCCGCGGCCGAGGACCAACCATGCTTGTGCACCAGGCCTTCGTCGAACATGTCATGCGGCATCGTCTTAACTCCTCGGCGTGATGATCCGGTCTCTCAGGTGGCACCACCAGGGCGCCGCGCCAACCGGCAAAGCCGCGCCCGGACGGTAAAGGGGTGCAAAGGCGGCAGCCATCGACCGCTCGTATTGTAAACTCTGTAAATTTTTGCGGGTATTTCGGTTTGAAGTCCGGCGCAGCCCGTACCCCCGCCCGGCTACACCACACTTTCGTGGGCGGCCGGGCGGGGATACGGGCCGGTACCGCACGTTCCTTTTCAACCTGAGGAACACGACCAGTTCCTCCCCTCGCTTGGTTGCGGTGTTGCCGCTTTCCGACACGCTCTGTTGCGTATGCGTCATTTCGCGGCGGCGGCACGCCGCCTATGGTGCGCCGCGATGCCACCCGATCTCGCCCCGCCGCTCGCCTCCGCGCCGCGTGCGCATGCCGCGCCGATTGCCGCCGCTGAGCGGGCGGGCGGGGTTACGGTGGTGATTGCCGAATGCCGCCGGCTCTTGCCGCTGTTCATTCGGTTCGGCTTTGTCGGCTTCGCCGGTTTTTTGGTTGATTTGTCGGTTGTTTACGCCGCGCGGTCCTGGGTTGGCCTGTATGCCGCCGGTATGCTTTCGTATCTTTGCGCCAATACGGTCAATTTCAGCCTCAACCGGTATTGGACCTTCCGGCACCGTCCGCGCATGAGGCTGCTGCGCCACTGGGCCCTGTTCCTGGCTGCCACCACGCCTGGCCTGATTTGCAACCGCGGCGCCTATGTGCTGCTGATTTTTCTGGTGCCGCTATGCGCCCATCACCCGGTATTGGCGGTCATTGCCGGCTCGATTGCCGGCATGATGGCCAATTTTATGATGTCGCACCGGGTGGTGTTCTCCGAGAAGCGGGTGCGTGGGGGTAAGTAACAGGGAGAAGGGCTTGGATTAGGTGGTGAGCGTGATGTTTGGCGCGCCGTCGCGCGCCAACCCGGCGCGCGGGACCTCATGGTTTGGTATGGCTATATGTCCCCGGGTGCCTGGCGTCATGGCATCTCGATCACCCGCTCGCAAATCGTGAGCGGCGGCGGCCGATGCGTCACCAGCAGCGCGCCTTGGCCGGTTGCGCGCAGATGGGTGGCCAGGCGGGCCAGCACGGTCGCCTCGGTCGCGCTGTCCAGCCCCTCGGTCGGTTCATCCAGCAACAGCCAGGGCGCGGGCCGCAGCAGCGCACGCGCCAGGGCGAGGCGCCGCCTTTCTCCGCCCGAGAGGGTCGCGCCATCCTGGCCGATCCAACTGGCAAGACCCTCCGGCATGGCGCGTACCCGGGCATCGAGCGCCGCTTCATGCAGCGCCTGCCAGAGCGCGGCATCCGGCGCGTCCGGCGCGGCGAGGCGCAGCGTTTCGGCGATGCTGCCAGCCAGCAGCGGCGCATCCTGAGCAAGCCACGCGAAGCAGGCACGGCAATCAGCCGGGGCGACATCATTGATATCGGTGCCGCCAAGAAAAATCGTGCCGCGCGGCGTCGGGCGCAACGCCAGCATCTGCTCCAGGCGCGTGGTTTTGCCGCTGCCGGAGGGGCCGATGAGCCCGATTATGGCGCCGGGCGCGGCCAGCAACGCCAAATCCGGTATCGCCAAACTGGGCGCGCCCGTGGGCATGGCGTGGTACGGGCGCGATGCGGGTGGCGTGGCCAGGGCGGCGATGCGCGCCTCGGCGCCGCGCAAGGCACCGCGCCGTTGCAGAATGCGCACGCTGCCCCCGAACGCCTCGACCGTTACCAGCGTGCACAGCAGCGCAAGGGCGGCCAGGGGCGGTGCCGTGCCGCGCAGCGTGGCGGCCACCGCCAGCACAGCCAGCGCGGTCGCCATGGCCTGCACCCGTTCGACGCGGCCAATGCCAAGGGTCAGGCGCGTCTGGGCGGCGAGCAGCGCGTCGGATTCGGTTGCTGTCAGCGCCACCGCCCAGGCCTGTAGCCGATAGGCGGCGATTTCCGGCGTGGCCAGCAGGCGGTTGACCACACCTTGTTTCAGCGTGCCCTGAGCGTCCTGCACTGCCCCGGCCAGGGCTTCTATGCGGCGGGCGCGCAGCGCGGCCAGGGACAATAGTGCCGCCAGCACCACCACCAGAACCGGCATGGCACGCGGCGCGGCCAGGGCCAGGCAGAACAGCCCGGCCATGGCGGCGGCGGCGGCGGCGGCGAACTCAGTGCGCTGCACGAAGGCGGTCTCGATTTCGTCCACATCCTGGACGAAGCGGGCTGTGGCATCGCCGATGGAAAGACTGAGCGAGCCGGCCCCCGCCTCGGTGATGGCGCGGAACAGGCGCGGCCGCAGCCTGGCCAGGGCACGCAGGGCGGCATCGTGCCCACCCAGCCGTTCCCCATAGCGGCCGGCGGTGCGGGCAATGGCGCAAAGGCGAATGCCGGCGCTGGGCAGCAGATAATTGAAGCTGGCACTGGCGGCGGCGCCGGCCGCCCCGGCGGCGGCGGTGCCGACAATGAACCAGCCGGACAGCGACAACAGCCACACTGCGCCCGCGCCCGCGGCCGCGGCGGCGCCGGCGGCGGCCAGCAGGCGCGGCAACTGGTCGCGCCAAGCCGCCTTGATGAGGGCGGCGCCATCCTGGGGTGGGGCCATGCTGGGCACGACCCTGCCGGTATTGCCGCGCGCCGGCAACCGCCCGCCCGCCAACATGGCGCAGCCTTGGCCACGCATGGTATGGCAGGCCATGGCACCGGGGCCATGCCCCCCGCCGAGGAGGAAACCGCCAGCGCATGACCGACACCGCGAAAGAGCGGGACATGGCACCACCGGCCAGCATGCCGGAAATGCCGACGCAGGCGCTGCGCTTCGGCAAGGCGCGGCACGACCGCAGCACCGCCCTGCAGGAGGATTATGTCGAGCTGATCGACGATCTGCTGGCCACCAGCGGTGAGGCGCGGGCAACCGATGTGGCGCGCCGCCTGGGCGTTACCCACCCGACCGCGCTGAAAGCCATTGCCCGCCTGAAGCGCGAGGGGCTGGCGGTGTCACGCCCGTATCGCGGTATTTTTCTGACCGAGGCCGGCCAGGCACTGGCCCGCAGCGTGCGCGCGCGCCACCGCCTGGTGGTGCGGCTGCTGGTGGCCGTGGGCGTGCCACAGGACGTGGCGGAACAGGACGCGGAAGGCATGGAACACCACGTCTCTGACGCCACGCTGGCGGCATTTGCCCGCTTTCTCAACGAAGGCTGAATGGCCGGCGTGCCGCCGCTGTCTGGCCGGCCGCTCATACCATGTCGGAGGCTCAGATGCCGGACCTGATCGCCTATAAACTTCTCCCCGCCGCCGCTTGGCAGGCCATGGGCGAATTGGGCTTGTTTGCCGGCTCGCCAGTCGATATCGCCGACGGCTTTATTCATCTCTCGACGGCGGCCCAACTCACTGAAACGGCGGACAAGCATTTCGCCGGTCAGGACGGGCTCATGGTTTTGGCCATCGATCTGCCGGGACTGGGCGCCGCTCTGCGTTGGGAGCCCTCGCGCGGCGGCCAATTATTCCCCCACCTCTACGCGAGTCTGCCGCTGGACAAGGTGCTGGGCGCCTGCCCCCTTTCGCGCGATGGCGCGGGAAGGGTCCGGCTGCCCAGGCTCTGACAGGCACGCAGGGACTAAACCGCTAGCGTGTCGGGGTGGCGTCCAATTTGTCGCCGAGCACGCGGCGCACGGTGACGTAGAAAACCGGAATCATCAGCAGGCCGAAAATGGTGGCGAACAGCATGCCGCCAATCACCACGGTGCCGATTTCGTGCCGCGATACCGCGCCCGCCCCGGTTGAGAGCAC